>NZ_CP061306.1:673080-1009621 GCF_018687815.1 Polynucleobacter sp. JS-JIR-II-b4 | reverse complement strand
GCACATCTAACATGCGCGCCAATGTTTGGGCTAATAATGTTTTACCTGAGCCAGTAGGCCCAATCAACAAAATATTACTCTTTGCAAGCTCTACACCATCAACCATTGCTTTAGCAGGGAGCTTAGATTCTTTCTTTTCTGCGCCCTCTACTGGCTTGCCATCCTTATCAAGTTTCTCTTTTTTAGGCTTAGGCAAATACTGTAGGCGCTTGTAGTGGTTGTATACGGCAACTGCCAATGTTTTCTTGGCATGATCTTGACCAATAACGTATTGGTCTAAGTTTTCACGAATCTGATGTGGTGTTGGTAGGGAGTCATCGCCCCCTTCTTTAGGTAGCTTGGCAATTTCTTCTTGAATAATGTCTGTGCAAAGATCAATGCACTCATCGCAAATAAAAACAGATGGGCCTGCAATGAGTTTTTTAACTTCATGCTGGCTCTTGCCGCAGAAAGAGCAATACAGAACTTTGTCTGCTGAATTCGTAATGTTGGTATCGCTCAAAATGGACTCTGTATATTTCTGTGAAAGATTAAGGACGCTTCTCGATAACCTTGTCGATCAAACCATAATCACGGGCTTGCTCAGCAGACATAAAGTTGTCGCGATCAGTATCCTTGGCAATCGTTTCGATCGATTGGCCGGTGCGGTCTGCCAAAATTTTGTTCAAGCGCTCACGCAAATACAAAATCTCACGAGCTTGAATCTCAATGTCAGATGCTTGACCGCGTGCACCACCTAATGGCTGATGAATCATGACGCGTGAATTTGGCAAAGCATAGCGCTTACCTTTTTCACCAGCACACAATAAGAATGCACCCATACTTGCTGCCATGCCCATACACAATGTGCTGACGTGCGGTTTGATGAATTGCATTGTGTCGTAGATAGCCAATCCTGCAGAAACTGAACCGCCTGGAGAGTTGATATATAGAGAAATTTCTTTATCTGGATTTTCACTCTCAAGGAACAGTAATTGCGCGATTACCAAGTTAGCAGTTTGGTCGTTTACTTCGCCAACCAAAAAAACTACGCGCTCACGCAACAATCTAGAGTAGATATCGTAAGCACGCTCACCTCTACCAGAGGTTTCAATCACCATTGGAACCAAGCCCAAGCCTTTTGGTTCTAGATTTTCAGACTGAGAATGGTTGTGGATCATTTTGAAACCTCTTATGGGTAAATAGATGACTTAGTTTAGCTTGCTGAGTTCTTCGAAGGTAACCGCTTTATCGCTTACTTTAGCTTGGGACGTGAAATACTTAATCACATTGTCTTCAAGCACGAGGTTTTCGATATCCTTCAAGCGACTTGGATTGCTGTAGAACCAGCGCACCACTTCTTTTGGATCTTCGTATGTAGCAGCCTGCTCATCAATTTCAGCTTTGATTTGATCTGCGGTAGCGGCCAAGTTTTGCTTCTTAACTAGCTCACTCAAAATCAAGCCAAGGCGAACACGCTTCGTAGCTTGCTCTGCAAAAATCTCAGCAGGAATAGGAGCATCTTTAGCATTCGGAACGCCACGCTGCATCAAATCCTGACGAGCGCCTTCAACTAAACGCTCTTGCTCAGAAGCAACCAAGGACTTGGGAACATCAAGTTCACATAAGCTATTGAGCTTGTCCATCACTTCATTCTTAAGCAAGGAGGTGATGCGGCGCTTAACTTCACGATCTAAATTCTCTTTTACTTCAGCACGCATTTTCGCAACACCACCTTCGGTAACGCCCAAAGACAATGCAAATGCATCATCAACAGCTGGTAGATGTGGCCAATTTACTGACTTCACAGTAATAGTGAACTCGGCCGTTTTGCCTGCAACGTCTTTACCGTGGTAATCAGCTGGGAAGCTCAACGGGAAAGATTTGCTCTCGCCTGCTTTAAGGCCCAATGTTGCAGCTTCGAACTCAGGCAGCATGCGCCCTTCGCCCAGTACGTATTCAAAGTTTTCTGCTTTACCACCAGCAAACTCAACGCCATCAATCTTGCCAACAAAATCAATCACCACTTGGTCACCGCTTTGTGCAGCAACATTAGAGCCGCCGTCGCCATGGGCACCAGCTTCACCGCGTGGGTGGTAATGAACCTGTTGTTTACGCAGCACATCTAAGGCGCGGTCAATTTCTGCCTCGCCAATATCGGTTGTGTGTTTGGTAACCTCTGCCTTGCTAAAGTCGCCAATTTTTACTTCTGGCAACACTTCAAAGAAAGCATTAAAAACAATCTTGTCAGCATCAATTTCACTCTTTGGCTCAAGGCGTGGTTGACCAGCTAAAGCAACACCTTCTTTTTGGGCTTGGTCATAAAAGAGTTCAGCAGCTTTATCAAACTGGAGTTCGAAATCCACTTGCATGCCATGTTGTTTTTCAACGAGTTTCTTTGGTACCTTGCCTGGGCGGAAGCCAGCCATTTTCATGGTCTTACCAACTTTAGCCAAACGGGCTTCACGCGCTTTTGCCAAATCGGCACGAGCGAATTCCAAAGTCATTTTGCGGTCTAGTGAACCTAAATTTTCTATCTGCACAGCCATTCTCGTCTCTTAATTGAAATCTGGAAATGTGAAGTCCAAGCCAAGTAGCAATCTTGTGGTGCGAGGAGGGGGACTCGAACCCCCACACCATTTCTGGCGTCAGGACCTAAACCTGGTGCGTCTACCAATTTCGCCATCCTCGCGATATCCGCAAACTGCCAAGCCTAGACTTCACTCTAAAGACCGTAATTCTACAATGCCTAGGGTTTTAGAGGATCTTTTAGGCCTTGTAGAGCAAAGCAACGGCATGGACGGCAATGCCCTCGCCTCTGCCTAAATGGCCCAGGGATTCATTTGTCTTAGCCTTAAGATTGACGTGACTAGGGGTCACAGCCAAATCTGAAGCAATATTGCGGACCATTTCTGGCAAAAAATCCGCCAATTTCGGCTTTTGGCAAATAATGGTGGCATCAACGTTACCAATCTGAAATCCTGCTGCCTGGATCTTTTGCAAGGCCGCTCTAAGCAAGATTCGACTGTCCATATCCTTAAATTGAGGATCTGTATCCGGAAATAACTGCCCAATATCATTTAAACCTGCAGCGCCCAATAATGCATCTGTTAAGGCGTGCAATAAAGCATCTGCATCCGAGTGACCCAATAAACCCTTTTCAAAGGGCACATGAACACCACCCAGAATCAATTTTCGGTCCGCTACCAATGCATGTACGTCGTAACCTTGGCCAATACGAAATTGCGGAATATGGGGATTGCTTTGAGTCATATTGGATTTCTCATTGTTTGGCGCTTGAACTTAAAAGCAATTGCATTAACTCCCAATCAGCTGGATGCGTGACTTTAAAGTTACGAGCGGCACCTTCAATCAATAAAGGTTTAGCTCCAGTTAACTCAATTGCGCTAGCCTCATCAGTAACGTCAGCCTCAAGGCGGATAGCATCCTGAAGGGCATCATGCAATTGTTTTAACCCAAACATCTGTGGCGTTTGCGCTTGCCAGAGATGCTCCCGCGGAATAGTTCTCTCTGAGTGCGGGATGTTTCCAGCAATCACTGAATCTAGATCAGCCTGTTTTAAGGTATCGGCCAACGGAATAGCTAGGATGCCACCACTATTAGATGTCTGTACTGAGTGAATGAGTTTCTCAATCAATGCCGGGGTGATACCTGGTCTAGCTGCATCATGAACCAGTATCCAGTCATCCTCAGGAATGCCTGCCTTTAGCATTTCAGCAAGAGTATTTCGGACTGTTTCTTGTCGAGTTGGTCCACCGGTTGCTACAACATGTATATCGGCCCCAGTGTTAGCGATAGTTCCTAAGATGGGGTTCTCAATAAAGCCAGGGCTGACACCAATCCAAATAGACTGGATCAGCGGAGATCCCTTAAAGGCTTCTAGCGCATAAGAGACCATGGGTTTGCCGGCTAGCTGCTGAAACTGCTTAGGCAACTCGCCACCTAGGCGCGAGCCAGTACCTGCTGTTGGCAAAAGGGCATGGCATTTCTTAATGGAATGATTTCCAGGGTGCATACCTGATTCTATAATGAGCGCAGATGTCTGATGCATTAAATCTAGCACCCCCTATACCTGCTCCGCGGGCTGGGCAGCGCTTTACCTTTTCAGGGCTGGTGGGCTCAGCAGATGCCGCTTTAATCGCTCAAACCGCCCTGCGCTACCGTGATCAGTTTTCAGTGATGGTCATTTTTTGTGCTCAAGCCCAGGAAGCCCAACGGCTTTTGGAAGAAATCCCCGCTTTTGCTCCGCAGCTAAAAACCAGACTTTTGCCTGATTGGGAAATTCTTCCCTATGACCATTTTTCACCGCATCAAGATTTGGTTTCCGAACGACTCGCCACTCTGTATGAATTACTGAATGGTAGTTGCGACATTGTTTTAGTTCCAGTGACAACCGCTTTGCAAAGATTGGGGCCGCCGAACTTTTTATCTGGCCATACTTTTTTCTTTCGGCAAGGTGACAAGCTGAATGAAGCTGCACTAAAGCTGCAACTGCAACAAGCTGGCTATGATCCTGTGAGCGCTGTAATGCGTCCCGGTGAATATAGTATTCGGGGTGGCTTGTTTGATTTATTTCCTATGGGATCAAATCTGCCATACCGATTGGATCTCTTTGGTGATGAAATTGAACAGATTCGGGCGTTTGATCCGGATACGCAACGAAGCCTATACCCCGTCAAGGAAGTCCGCCTTCTTCCTGGCCATGAGTTTCCATTTGATGATGCTTCACGCACTGCTTTTAGAGGCCGCTGGAGAGAAGTATTTGAGGGTGATCCGAGTCGCTGCTCAATTTACAAAGATGCCAACCTAGGCATACCTAGTGCAGGTATTGAATCCTACCTGCCTCTCTTCTTTGAAGAGAAATCCAACCTTTTTGATTACTTTCCACGCTCAGGTGATCCTGTATGGCTTGTCAGTATTGGCGATGTTGAAGAAACCATCAAAGGGTTTTGGAAGGACACGCTTTCTCGTTATGAGTTCCTCAAACACGATCTTGATCGCCCTATTCTTCCTCCAAAAGAATTGTTTCTGGATGTCGATGAATTTTTCAGCACCTCTAAATCGTATGCACGATTAACGCTTGAAAAAGACGGCGCCGAGAAAAGTCAATTCTTAGCCGTACCAGATATTGCGGTCCATCGCCGCGATACTGATCCGATCAATCTTCTTAGAAAAGTGGTGTCATCTGAAAAGGTTCGCGTACTTGTTTGTAGCGATAGTGCAGGTCGCAAAGAATCGATTCGACAACTCTTTGATGAAAGTAATTCGGTCGCCGGATTGGATGGCAAACCACTCTATCCGCTAAAGCCAGAGAGCTTTTACAGCATTGCCGAGTTTATTAAAAGCGAATCATTATTTGGATTGGTAACTGCACCGCTCTTTAATGGATTTTCATGGCCCGCTGAAAATCTTCTGGCCATTACCGAGGCAGAGTTATTTACTACAACAGCACGACAGAGGCGTAAGGGCAAAAGTAATGAGAATGCTGATCCTGACATGCTCTTTAAGGATCTGTCTGAGCTAAAGATCGGCGATCCCGTAGTTCATGCTGAACATGGTATTGGTCGCTACCAGGGATTAGTGCTTCTAAATTTAGCTCCGCCTAAAGAGGCGCCAATTTTTGAAGAGTTTTTGCATTTGCAATATTCAGGGCAGGCAACTTTGTATGTTCCTGTTCAGCAATTACAAATGGTCACACGTTATGCAGGCTCTGACCCTGATTCAGCGCCACTGCATCAATTAGGTTCGGGCCAATGGGATAAGGCCAAACGCAAGGCCGCCCAACAAATTCGAGATACCGCAGCAGAGCTATTAGGTCTCTATGCGGCTAGAGCGATACGCAAGGGTCATGCTTTTGAATTCTCAGCCCATGACTATGCTGCTTTTGCAGAAAGCTTTGGCTTTGAGGAAACTCCAGACCAAGCCAATGCTATTGCAGCAGTCATTGGCGATATGACTAGCGGCACACCAATGGATCGCTTAGTTTGCGGTGATGTTGGTTTTGGGAAGACCGAAGTAGCGCTCCGAGCAAGCTTTGTTGCAGTCATGGGCGGCAAACAAGTCGCCATTTTGGCGCCAACCACCCTACTAGCTGAGCAACATGTGGCTACCTGGAAAGATCGCTTTGCCGATTGGCCGGTCCGCATTGTGGAGTTGTCACGCTTTAAAACAACCAAGGAAATTAATGCAGCCCTAGAGGCCATTGCCAAAGGTGATGCAGACATCATTATTGGCACACATAAGTTACTTTCCAAGGAAACGCAATTTGCCAATCTTGGCCTAGTGATTGTGGACGAGGAACATCGCTTTGGAGTACGTCAAAAAGATGCTCTTAAGGCATTGCGTGCAGAAGTCGATATTCTGACGCTAACTGCTACACCCATCCCAAGAACCTTGGGCATGGCTATGGAAGGTTTACGTGAGTTTTCTATTATTGCCACTGCTCCACAGAAACGTCTGGCGATTAAGACCTTTGTTCGTCGCGAAGGAGATGGCGTTATTCGTGAGGCCGTGCTTCGTGAAATTAAACGTGGCGGCCAGGTCTACTTCCTGCATAACGAAGTTGAAACGATTCAGAATCGCAAGCATGCTTTACAAGAACTGATTCCGGAGGCGCGTATTAGTGTTGCGCACGGACAAATGCATGAACGCGAGCTGGAATCTGTCATGCGTGAATTTGTTACCCAGCGTACCAATATTTTGCTGTGTACCACGATTATTGAGACTGGTATTGACGTACCCACAGCGAACACCATCATCATGCACCGCGCTGATAAGTTTGGTTTAGCCCAATTACACCAACTGCGTGGTCGCGTTGGCCGCTCACATCACCAGGCTTATGCTTATTTGCTAGTGCCGGATCCTGAGGCACTTAGCAAGCAAGCTCAGTTGCGTCTTAATGCCATTCAAGCCATGGAAGAGCTTGGCTCTGGCTTCTATTTAGCTATGCATGATCTAGAAATTCGGGGGGCCGGTGAGGTTCTAGGCGACAAACAATCCGGTGAAATTCATGAGATTGGCTTCCAGTTGTATACCGAGATGCTCAATCGTGCCGTTAAGTCCCTGCGCAGTGGAAAGGAGCCTGATTTACTTTCACCATTGCAAGCAACCACCGATGTAAATCTCGGCGTTCCCGCTCTATTTCCGGAAGACTACTGCCCCGACGTTCACGAGCGTCTATCCTTATATAAACGTTTTGCTGGTACAAATGATTTCTCAGAGCTGATGGGATTGCGTGAAGAATTGGTTGATCGTTTCGGGGACCTTCCCGATCAAGCTAAATCTTTTTATGAGACTCACCGTCTACGTTTAGAGATGACCGGTTTTGGAATTAAGAAGATTGATGCCACACCTGCATCTATACAGATTCAATTCATCCCAAATCCACCGATTGACCCGATGAAGATCATTCAGCTCATCCAGTCCTCTAAGCATATTCAACTTAATGGCCAAGATAAGCTTAAGGTACTTCCTCAAAAAGATCGTGAATTTGAGAAGTTAGAACAACGCCTTGATGCCATACGCAATATCTTGCGAAGACTCAACGAATCAGCAGTATTGAGCTCTGCAAAAGTAAGTTAATAATCCGATTATTATTGAGCTATGCCTAATTACCAAGTTCTTGTTGCCCTGTCTAGAGAGCCTATTGCCGAGAAGCTGATCTTTTCATTAAAGGATCAAGCCTTAAAGCTGGGCATATCATTACACTCTAACGGCGGTCAAATTAGCAATGGAAGCTACTACTCCGAGCGTTTTGAAGCAAGCGCCCACCTGGATACAGTACAACGTGAGCAACTACGTACTATTGCAGCAAGCTTTAATGCCGACCTATGCTTTCTAAGGCCAGATCTATTGCCACAAGACATCCGCGTACTAGCGATGGATATGGATTCAACGTTGATTAATATTGAATGCATTGATGAGATTGCTGATTTCACAGGCAAGAAGTCCGCTGTAGCTGAAATTACCGAAGCTACTATGCGTGGTGAAATCAAAGACTTTAAAGAAAGCCTGAGAAGACGTGTTGCACTTTTAGAAGGTGTGCATGCTGATGCACTCGAATCCGTTTACAGAGAGCGCTTGAGCCCTAACCCTGGAGCAGCAGAGCTTTTAGCTGGGGCTCATGAACGTGGCTTGTACACCCTGCTTGTCTCAGGCGGGTTTACTTTCTTTACTGAAAAATTACGTCTAGAGCTTGGCTTCAAGCAAACGCAGGCGAATACGCTAGAAATCATCGATGGCAAGCTTACCGGCAAGGTTCTTGGCGATATTGTCGATGGCGCAGCGAAGGCCGCCCATCTAAACGAAGCTTGTGCTCGCCTTAGCTGCACTAAAGCGAATGCCATCACCATGGGTGATGGTGCCAACGATCTGATGATGATGAATGGCTCTGGCATCAGCGTTGCATACAAAGCAAAGCCTGTTGTCAAAGAAAAAGCCGATGCGGCTTTTGACCGAGTCGGCTTAGATGCTGCTTTACTACTGATCTCTTAGGCTTGTACCCAAGAGATCAGGGTAATAGTTATGCGTCTATGTTTATAGACGCTCAAAAATAGTAGCGATACCTTGACCACCACCAATACACATTGTTACCAAAGCATATTTACCTTGAACGCGGTGTAACTCATGGATTGCCTTAGTAGCAATCGCTGCGCCAGAACAGCCAATTGGATGACCCAAAGCGATTGCACCACCGTTGACGTTAGTCTTGGCTGGATCTAAACCTAAGCCCTTAGTAACCGCTAATGCTTGTGCTGCGAAGGCTTCATTAGATTCGATCACATCCATTTGATCTAATTTCAAGCCAGCACGTTCAAGCGCAATTTTGGTTGCAGGAATTGGTCCTTCACCCATGATGTGGTTTGGAACACCAGCAACTGCATAAGACACCAAGCGAGCGATAGGCTTATGACCAGCTTTCTTTGCTGTTTCAGCATCCGCCAATACAAAGAATGCGGCACCATCATTAATGCCTGATGCATTACCAGCCGTTACGGAACCACCCTCTTTTTTGAACACTGCCTTCATTTTGGCAAGCGTTTCCATCGTAGTTTCAGGCTTCACATGCTCATCGGTATCAAACACTACATCACCCTTACGAGTTTTAATAGTGATTGGCACGATCTGAGATTTAAAGCGACCTTCTTTAATTGCATTGGCTGCACGACGATGAGATTCAACGGCCAGAGCATCTTGCTCATCACGTGTTAACTTCCATTTTTCAACGAGATTTTCTGCTGTAACGCCCATATGACCAACACCAAATGGGTCGGTCAAAATACCAACCATCAAGTCGATCATTTTGGTATCGCCCATGCGTGCACCACTGCGCATCGCTGGAGAGCCATACATGCCGCGGGACATTACTTCCACGCCACCGCCAATGCCATAGTCACAATCGCCCAACATAATTTGCTGTGCGGTTGTAACAATTGCTTGCAAGCCAGAGCTACACAAACGATTTAATGCCATTGCCACTGATTCCATTGGCAGGCCAGCCTGGATCGATGCGACACGGGCGACATAGCCATAGCGACTATCTGTAGGAATAGTGTTACCCACAGTGATGTAATTAATCAAAGCAGGATCTACGCCTGAACGTGCTACCGCCTCTTTCATCACGATACCGCCGAGCTCGGAAGGCTCAAAACTACTGAGAGCGCCATTAAAGGTGCCAATTGCGGAACGAACTGCACTTAAGACAACGACATCACGACTCATATCAATCCCCTTTGCTAAGCCCAATTAATAGGCTGACTTTGTACTAAATAAGTAATCCAACTATCAGTTTTATTGCATTCGTCAAGTTTCGGCTATTAGGTCATGCCCTTGGGAGCTTATGACGGTAGCCTTGATGATTTCACCGGCACGATAGCGCTTAGAGGGTTTGCTAGGAGGCAAAACCCTCACTAGACCATCAATTTCTGGGGCATCACCAATGGTTCTGCCAATACCGCCAGACTCATCTACCCGATCAATAATGACCTGCATGCGCTTGCCTATTTTTTTAGCAAGTCGCTTGATAGAGATATCTTCTGCTTTAGCCATAAACCTGGCGCGCCGCTCTTCCCTGACTTCAGAGGGAATTGGGTTATCCAATTGGTTTGCTGTAGCTCCTTCAACAGGTGAGTAGGCAAAACAGCCGGCACGATCGATTTGCGCCTCATCCAAGAAATTGAGAAGATGCTCAAACTCTTCTTCAGTTTCTCCAGGGAAGCCTGCAATAAAGGTACTGCGAATAACTAAATCAGGACAAGCTTCGCGCCACGCTAAGATGCGCTCTAAATTCTTCTCACCACTCGCAGGGCGCTTCATGCGTTTGAGGACATCTGGGTGGGAATGCTGCAATGGAATATCCAAGTACGGTAGAACACCATAACCATGTTCTGAAAACTCGGCCATCAAAGGCAACACATCATCCACATGCGGGTAGGGATAAACATAATGCAATCTCACCCAAGCCTGGTGCTCGCGAGCAATTTGATTTAAGGCATTTACCAAATCAAACATTTTCGTTTTGACTGGTTTGCCATCCCAAAAGCCAGTGCGATATTGAATATCAACGCCATACGCACTTGTGTCTTGTGAGACAACTAGCAACTCTTTTACACCAGACTCAAACAATCTTTTAGCTTCAAGCAACACTTCACCAATCGGCCGTGAAACTAAATCACCACGCATATTGGGAATGATGCAGAAAGTACAGCGATGGTTACAGCCTTCACTAATTTTGAGATAGGCGTAGTGTTTTGGCGTGAGCTTTACGCCTGCTGGGGGAACTAAATCCGTGAAAGGATCATGCGGCTTAGGTAGATGCAAATGAATGGCTTGCATTACCTCGTCGGTAGCATGAGGCCCTGTAACGGCGAGGACTTTTGGGTGAATGCTCGAGATAAGATCACTACCGTCGGGATTTTTTCTGGCTCCTAAGCAACCAGTCACAATCACTTTGCCATTTTCAGCAAGAGCCTCGCCAATAGCCGAAAGACTCTCTTCTACGGCGGAGTCGATAAAGCCACAGGTATTCACAACTACAAGATCGGCGCCAGAGTAATCCTTGGCGGTCTCATATCCCTCAGCGCTCAATTGCGTCAGGATTAGTTCAGAGTCTACAAGCGCCTTAGGGCATCCTAAGGATACAAATCCAATTTTCCCAGCCACAACTATTCTTTTTCAGTTTTATTGGGCTGAGGGGTAAATGGAAAGTTTCCAAAAATATTTTGAGAACCCTGCACCTGTTCTTGCATTTTGATAAAGAGGTCTTTACTTTGCTCCATGTAGTTACCCATCAAGCCTTGCATCAGCGGGTTTTGGAGATTCATCATTTGTGACCATGCCTCTGGTGTACTGCCAGCACCGAGACCCTTCGTTTGATCGCCAAGCTTATTGTGAATGTCCACAAATGATTGCATGGTCTTCTCAAGATAGTTACCCATCAAACCCTGCATGGAGTTTCCATAAAAGCGAATGATTTGCGAAAGCATTTGTGATGAAAATACTGGTGCGCCACCAGCCTCTTCCTCAAGAATAATTTGCAGCAATATATTGCGCGTTAAATCTTCTTCAGTTTTGGCATCAACTACTTTAAATACTTCATTAGCCATAACCAAGTTTTTGATGTCAGATAGCGTGACATATGTACTTGTCTGGGTGTCGTAGAGACGACGATTCGGATACTTCTTGATGAGCCGATCTTCGCCAGCTCGTTTAGCGCGGGTAACCATGTATTTTCCTTACTATTTACTGCATCGCAACATCAGCGTAGTTTAGCCTTAAGTTGACCAAAAGGTAAATACGCTGTGTTGCGTACTGCACATACTGCAAATACTGAATTAATTGTTGCAATGCAATATTAACCAGTGTGGATACCCCCGTTTAAGGAGAAGTCTGCACCTGTAGCATAGCCACCATCGTCAGAAGCGATCCAGCAGCAGATAGAGGCAATCTCTTCCGGAGTGCCCAAGCGCTTGACTGGAATGCCAGAAACAATCTTTTCCAGGACGTCTTCGCGGATGGCTTTAACCATATCAGTACCGATATAACCAGGGGATACTGTATTTACAGTAACGCCCTTAGTGGCAACCTCTTGAGCTAGAGCCATAGTAAAGCCGTGCAGACCTGCCTTTGCAGTCGAATAGTTCGCCTGGCCAAACTGACCTTTTTGACCGTTTACAGAAGAAATATTAATAATCCGGCCCCAGTTGTTTTCAACCATGCCATCAATCACTTGTTTGGTAACGTTAAACAAGGAGTTCAGATTAGTGTCAATCACGGCTTTCCATGCGTCTGGGGTCATTTTGCGGAAAACGCTGTCACGGGTAATGCCGGCGTTATTTACCAATACGTCTACGCGACCCACTTCAGCCTTAACCTTTTCAAAGGCTGCAACAGTACTATCCCAATCGGAAACATTACCCTCAGAAGCGATAAAGTCATAACCCAAGGCTTTTTGCTCACCAATCCAGCGATCTTTACGCGGAGAATTTGGACCGCAGCCTGCAATCACTTTAAAGCCATCTTTAGCCAGACGTTGACAGATAGCGGTACCAATACCACCCATACCACCAGTTACATATGCGACTTTTTGAGACATTACTTTCCCCTTTTTAAAACCTTCGTTAATTATTAGTTGAGTTCCGGTGCTGCTTTTTCTTTTACATACACACCAGGTGCTGCTTCCATTTTTTTGTATTTAGTACTTCCAAAAGTAGTACTTGCTGGTTTCTTTTCGCCACCAAATTGCTCAAGCCATTTGGTGTAATCAGGCCACCAACTTCCTGAGATTTGTTGTGCGCCTTCTAGCCATTCCTGAGCTGTAGGAGCAATCTTGTTATTTTCAAAGTAATAGCGCTTATTTTTTGCCGGAGGATTAATCACCCCGGCAATATGTCCAGACGCACCTAATACGAAGTGATTTTTACCCTTGAGCAGATGGGTTGATTCATAAGCAGATTGCCACGGAACAATATGATCTTCTTGCGATGCATAAATATAGGCGGGGCAATTGATTTTTCCGAGATCTACTTTTTCACCGCAAATTTTTACTTTGCCAGGCTTGACTAAATCATTTTGCAAATAAGTGTGGCGCAGATACCAGCAGTACATTGCACCAGGAAGATTGGTGGAGTCGCCGTTCCAATACAGTAAATCAAATGGGGGTGGTGAGTTGCCTTTGAGATAGTTCTCCACTACGTAGTTCCATACCAAATCATTGGGTCGCAAGAATGAAAAGGTGTTGCCCAAATCAAGGCCAGACATCATGCCGTACTTACCGCCTTTACCGCCAATAGAGTTCTCGCGCATCTCCACCATACCTTCATCGATAAAGACATCGAGAATTCCGGTATCTGTGAAATCCAATAAGGTGGTTAGGAGCGTCAAGCTTGCTGCTGGGTGCTCGTCGCGGGCTGCCAGCACGGCTAATGCAGAGCTTGTTAAGGTCCCACCAACGCAGAATCCCAAGATATTAATTTGCTTGGTATCACCGATTTCTTTTACGACTTCAATTGCTTTGATAACGCCCTTGCCTACGTAATCGTCCCAACTCACTTGAGCCATGGAAGCATCTGGGTTCTTCCAGGAGACCAAGAACACGGTATGACCTTGGCTCACCATATGGCGCACTACAGAGTTGTCAGGCTGTAAATCGAGAATGTAATACTTATTGATGCATGGTGGCACCATTAAATAAGGGCGTTCAAATACTTGTTCTGTTAATGGTGTGTATTGAATTAACTCGAATAATTCATTACGAAAGACCACATGACCTTCTGTAGTGGCAATATTTTTGCCCACTTCAAAAGCAGATTCATCTGTTTGAGAGACCTTACCTTTTTTCATATCTCCCAACAAATTCACAATCCCTTTTTGAATGGATTGTCCTTGGGAGCTAATAATGCTTTCCAATACTTCTGGATTAGTAGCAATGAAGTTTGATGGCGATAGAGCATCAATCATTTGCTCAGTAGTGAAGAGGATTTTCTGTTTTGATTTTTCGTCAGTCTCAACTGCCTTTGCCAATTCCATGAGATGCTTGGAATTGAGTAAATAAGTAGCTGCAATCACTTTGCTCCACGAGGAGTGCCAAGCCTTACCAGCAAATCGACGGTCCTTTACTTCAATCGCTTCAGGATTGGTTGCAATGTGCGCTAATTCAGTGAAATATTCTTTTTGGATTTCAGATAAACGCTCTGGTGGAATGAGCGCCATATGATGCGGCGCCAAAGATGGTGTTGCACCGGTATTCATGCCTGCAAACATAGTGGTCTCTTCAATTAATTAGAGACATTCTCCGCCCTTAAGCACTATAGAGTTATACGCAATAACCCTAGCTTGGTGCACGGGCTAGTACTAACCCGCATGCTTTTGGGCACAAGCTATTTTTCAATCCAGATAGCTGAGGCAAATCTTCCGGTCTCACCATCCCGACGATAAGAAAAAAACTGCTGCCGATCTCGAACGGTGCAGTATTCACCGCCAAAAATCATTTTTACGCCACAAGCCTCTAAACGTGCCTTTGCTAATAGATAAATATCTGCAAGGTACTTTCCACTCTGGTTAGGTATTTCTCTAAATGCCTTTATTGGCACAGCGTAGCCGGACTCTTGAAAGGATTTCACAACATCCTCACCAACCTCAAATGATTCAGGTCCTATAGCTGGTCCTAGCCACGCCATTAAATCTGCCGCAGTGGAGCCGCCAGCAATTTTGAGCAACTCAGCAATCGTGTTTTCCAGAATGCCTGAGCAAAGCCCTCTCCAGCCAGCATGCGCAGCACCAACTGCAGTGCCATTGGAGTTGGTAAATAAAACAGGCAGACAATCTGCCGTCATGATGACTAAGACCTCTTGCGGAGTATTGGTGACCGAAGCATCAGCCTCAATTGGCATTCCATGACTTAAGTCTCGACTTTGCGGGGTGCTGACTATTGTTTGGTGAGTCTGCTTTAACCAGATAGGCTCGCCTGGCATCTCTTTGATAAAAATGGCCCTATTGGCTAAAACATCTTCAATACGGTCCCCTACGTGATCACCCAGGTTTAAGGAATCATACGGGGCTTGACTTACACCACCCGACCTAGTGCTTACTAATGTGCGCACCGACTTTGGGGCGGGCCACTGGGGCTCTACCAAACTCATCAGCGCGATTCATTCTCTATAGAGGCCAACACAACAGACTCTTTAGGAAGAACATCATCATTCATTCCCAGCTGAGGCAATAAATCCAATAAATCTTGTGGTGGCAAGCGGAACCAAGTCATTGATTCATTTCTTACTGGGTGTTGAAGACTTAGTGCAAAGGCATGCAATGCCTGGCGATTAAATAAAAGATTTTTAGCTGCACCCGGGGCCTTCTTACGATAGACCGGGTCGCCCACCAAAGGAAAGCCGAGCGATTCTAGATGTACGCGAATTTGATGCGTGCGCCCGGTTTCTAGGCGGCACTCCAACAGTGCAACGGCAGACTCTCCCACTAGACCCTTAGCCAAGCGTCGAAATAAAGTAGCTGCCGGTTTCCCTTGTGGACTACCTGCAGCCATCTTGAGGCGATCGCGCTGATCACGACCAACAGAAGCCAGGACTTTGCCTTGACTTGGGGCCTCACCCCATACCCAAGCTAAATAGCGTCGCCCTACCGTTCTTTCCTGAAGTTGACGTACCAAGGAGGTTTGGGCTTGGGAAGTTCTGGCTACAACCATCAGGCCTGAAGTGTCCTTGTCCAGGCGATGAACAATTCCCGCCCTGGGGAGTGACTTGAGCTCAGGATAATGAAATAAAAGACCATTTAACAGGGTTCCAGACCAATTTCCAGCCGCTGGGTGAACCACTAGACCTGGAGGTTTATTGACCACAATGATGGCCTCATCCTCATAAACCACATCTAGGGGAATATTTTCAGGGCTGAAGGCAAATTGCTCAGGCATTTCCTGTGGAAATACCTTGATACTCTCGCCGCCATGGAGCAAATAGCGGGCTTTAGTAACCTTTCCGTCCACCATTACGGCCCCAGCCTCAACCCAAGCTTTAAGGCGATTACGTGAATAATCAGGCAAAGACCCTGCTAGCACCTTGTCCAAGCGCTCGCCAGCCATCTCCAAAGGGATATCTAGGGAGATGAAATCCTCATCATCGATATAATCAATGGGATTCGATTCAGGAGTTTGCGGCAATGCCACGCTTAGAGAGCCTTTCAGTTATGTCCGACGTAATATCAGACGCCAGTTTAAGGCTTACCGGGAATTCTTCCCCACAAAAAAAGAGCTTCCATTTAAGCGGCACTCCTTTTGCCCTGCTTTTAGCTTTTATGTTCGCATTAATGCTTTTGGGTGGATGTGCTGGTAGCGATGGCAGCAAAGATGACACCGATATTTGGTCGGAAGCAAAACTCTACTCTGAGGCTACTGACAAACTCAATGATGCTGACTTTGCTAAGTGTGGCAAGTACTTTGAAAAATTAGAGGCGCGCTTTCCTTTCGGACCCTATTCACAACAAGCACAAATTAATGCTGCGTATTGTTATTGGAAGGCGCAAGAGCAAACTCAAGCACTGGTTGCGATTGATCGTTTTATTAAGTTACATCAAGGTAGTCCGAGCCTAGATTACGCCTACTACTTAAAAGGTCTCATTACTTTCAATGATGATTTGGGATGGCTTGGTAAGTTCACCGGCCAGGACCTCAGCGAGCGTGACCCCAAGGCTGCCAAAGAAGCATTTGAATCGTTCAAAGTAGTGGTTGAACGATTCCCTGACAGTAAGTACGCACCAGATGCTTTAGATCGCATGCGCTATATCGTGAACTCTCTTGCTGAGGCGGATGTTATCGTTGCGCGCTTTTACTATCAGCGAGGCGCCTATCTTGCCGCAGCCAATCGCGCACAACTAGTCATTCGTGATTATGATCGCGCACCTGCCGTTGAAGAAGCGCTCTACATTCTCACCAAGTCTTATGAGAAGCTTGGCATGGTTGAACTCAGCAATGATTCTGCGCGCGTCTTCAAATTAAACTTTCCAGACAGTCAAATGATGATCACCGGTCAACGCGTTCAAAAAGAGCGCAGATGGTGGCAGTTCTGGAATAAATAAACTGATCAGATCTCATAAAAAATCCTCCACCCTGGAGGATTTTTTATTTATTGATTTGAAAGTGACTAGCTTACTTGATGGCTACAGGAACCCTAGGCGCTACAGCACATAGCAATTCATAACCAATCGTGCCACTCATTTGCGCCACATCATCGACTGGAACTTTGTCACCCCAGAGTTGAACTACGCTACCGATGCCTGCATTTGGCGCATTGCTTAAATCAATCGCTAGCATGTCCATAGAAACTCTTCCCACTAGAGGGCAAATGATCCCATGATCACCATTGCCAACCCAAACCGGCGTGCCATCTTTAGCATGACGTGGATACCCATCTGCATAGCCACAAGCCACAATGCCGATACGCATGGCATTAGGTGCCTCATAACGACCGCCGTAACCAATGCGATCCCCTTTTTGAAGTTCTTGAATATCAATAATTTCACTATGAAGTTGCATAACCGCCCTGAGATTGGCATGCTCGATATCAGCATGCAGCCCTGTTGGTGATGCGCCATAGAGCATGATGCCTGGGCGCACCCAATCACCTAAGGCGTTACGATGCCACAAAATAGCTGCAGAGTTTGCTAGTGATGTTGCACCTTCTAAACCAGCAATCGTTTCATTAAATAATTCTTGTTGACCGCCAACTGAAGGTAACTGATCTACTTGATCTGCATTGGCAAAATGGGTCATGTGGTGCATGTGATAACCAGCTGCATGCAAGCGATGAAAAACAGTTCGATATATTTCGGGCTTAAATCCCAAGCGATTCATACCGGTATTCATCTTTAGAAAGACACTTAAAGGCTTGTGGTTTTTACCTTTAAATCGCTCCAGCCAATCCACTTGAGCATCACAATGGACCACGAGGTCGCATGCTAAATCTTCCGCTCGGCTTAGCTCATTTTCATGAAATAAACCCTCTAAAAGGAGGATGCGCCCCTGCCAGCCGTGTTCCCTTAACCAGGCGGCATCTTGTATGTCTAGCAAGGCAAAGCCATCTGTAGAAGATAGCCCTTTTAATGCCGCCTCAAAACAATGGCCATAGGCGCGAGCTTTAATGACAGACCAAATTTTGGATTCTGGCGCCAATTCCCGAACTCGGTTTAAATTATGCTGAAAGGCGGCAGTATTAATAGATGCCAAAATTGGCCTATTAATCAGGCCGTTAGCTGAATCACCCATTTTCACCCCTCCTTTCATGCTTTAATTGCAGTAATGACTAGATTGTACGAATGAACCGTAGCTTTTACATCATTATGGCGGCGCAATTTTTTTCGTCGCTTGCCGATAATGCTCTCCTAATTGCCGCTATTGCGCTCTTGGCCCAGCTTCAAGCTCCGGCCTGGATGACGCCGCTGCTCAAATTGTTCTTTGTATTGTCCTACGTTCTTCTGGCAGCCTTTGTTGGAGCCTTTGCAGACTCCCGGCCCAAGGGTAATGTCATGTTTATCACCAATACCATTAAGTTTGTTGGGTGCGTGGCTATGCTGTTTGGCAGTCACCCTTTGATGGCCTATGCCATCGTTGGCCTTGGTGCCGCCGCTTACTCACCAGCTAAATATGGAATTTTGACCGAGCTTCTGCCCCCTGAAAAATTAGTCGCTGCCAATGGCTGGATTGAGGGATTAACGGTAGGCTCCATCATTATGGGCACCGTTTTAGGTGGCGTACTGATTAGCAGTACTGTATCTCAAAGCCTCTTAGCCCTGGACATGCCTACATTTGACACTGGCATTGATACGCCAGCAGAGTCGGCAATTCTGATCATCATGATGATTTATGTCGTTGCCGCACTCATTAACCTAAAGATTCCCGATACTGGCGCACGTTACGTTTCACAGAAAACCAATCCAATTGAATTGGTCAAAGACTTTGCCATTTGCTTTAAGACGCTCTGGAATGATCGCTTAGGTCAAATCTCCCTAGCGGTAACTACCTTGTTTTGGGGCGCTGGTGCAACTCTGCAATTCATTGTCATTAAGTGGGCGCAAGTGGCTTTGCACATGAATCTATCGCAAGGAGCTATCTTGCAAGCCATTTCAGCTGTAGGCGTTGCCGGTGGCGCTGTTTATGCGGCTTGGCGCATTCCGCTTCGTAAATCCTTAAAGGTATTGCCCTATGGCATTGCTATGGGCCTGGTGGTCTGCGTCATGGCAGTCTATAACTCAGATATGCTCCCCAATACAAGCATCCTTACAGTGGGTAAGTTTCAGATATCCCTGAACTTATTGCCTGCTTATTTTTTATTAATTCTAGTAGGTTGGTTGGCGGGTTACTTTGTAGTGCCAATGAATGCCTTGTTGCAACATCGCGGTCACGTCCTGATGTCTGCTGGCCACTCCATTGCAGTACAGAACTTTAACGAGAACATTTCTGTTCTGGTGATGTTGTTAGTTTATTCTCTGCTGATCTGGCTGGATATACCAGTTCAATTTGTAATAATCGGATTTGGTTTGATTGTTAGCCTAATTATGTGGCTAGTCATCAAACGCCACGCCAGAAATCAAGCAGAGTACGACTCCATGCATCTGATCGGCGAACACAAGCAGTAATCCTGACTACTCTGTTATATCAACTGTTTTGCAGCACAGATCTCGCTAACAACATATCCTGCCAAAGCAAAGCTTTATCGCCTGGTTTTGCAAGCACTTGATTAAGCTCAAAAGAAGCAATCACTGGAATCTCTTCCTCATTACCAGTATTTAAGGCCAACACCGTTTCACGCAACTGCGGCAATGGATCTCTTTCGCCAGTGATTTTTTGGGCAGCAGGTCCGCCGAAGGCAATTGCTACAACAGGCATTTCAGGAGCGCTTAACTGACTCAGACTCTGCCCTGGATTTTTCCAAGCCCACTCATTTTTAGCCAGTCCTAAAACACGAATCATATTTTGGAACAAGATTTGAGCATCGCCCTGTGGTTCGCTACCAAAAAACCACCACATTCCATGGCTGGCTCTTGGGGTTGACTGTGCAACTTCAGGAGAGGCTTGAGCGTTGGTCTGTTCGGTTACTAAAGCTGTCGCCTGTACAACATCCCGGGAAGTCCATTCGGTGATGCCCATTTCTTTTAAGAAGGCTGAATGTGTATTGGTCATAGCTCTAGCTTAATCGATTTAGCCATTACAAGCGCATCTTCACGAGATCCAGTCTCTGGATTAGCTGGGTAGTAGTTTTTACGAACACCGATTTGTTCGTAACCCAATTTTTGATAGAGCGTTACCGCAGCCGCATTAGTTGGCCTTACCTCCAGGATGATACGAGGCATTTTTTGCTGGGCGGCCACACCCTCAATCGCAGCCATCATTCGTTGGCCTAGCCCAAGTTTGCGCAAATTGGGCGACACCGTAATATTCAGAAGATGTAATTCATCTACCGCAGGAAATAAGATGCAGTAAGCCCAAAGCACTGCTGGATCCAAATACGAACCCTTTACCAATTGATCTACCTGAGGCCGAATGCAATAAGCCCAGTGTCCAGCCGCTAAAGAATCCGAGAAATTACCTTTTGTCCAAGGATGTATATGCGAGACAGACTCGATTTTGAGAACCGCATCTAAGTCTGCAGATTGCATTGGCATGAACGAGAGCTCTGCAATACCTCCTGCCGTGGAAATATCAGACATTACTTCATTCCCTTTTCACGCTCTGCTGTAGTAAAGGCTACTTTATTACGAACATACATTGGCTCAAGCAGTCGCACATCCACCTGCAAACCTTCTTTTAGCGATTGTTTGGCGCACTCTAAAACTCCCAATGCAGAGATTGAGATCTCAGCATCCTTTGGGCCGTTAAATATCGGCAAACGGCTGCCGTAAGCGTTTAAAGCGCTACCAGCTAAGAGTTGCACGCCATCAAAGTTAAGATCTTCAGGCTTTGTAAGGTGGATATCGCTCATGCGTTTTGGCAATTGATAAGCCTGAGACTCATAACTTGCCCAATAAATTTCTTCCATGCGCGCATCAATGGCAATCATGAATCGTTGAGGCTTAGTATTCTTATAAATCTCGGTGCTGGTAATTTGGGCAGCTATTGCATCCAAGCTGCATACGGATATGACTGGCAGATTGTTTGAAATAGCGAGGCCCTGCACTGCCGCCACACCCAATCTAACCCCCGTGAATGCACCGGGTCCAATACCAACAGCAATGGCATCAAGATCTTTTAAAGACAGTTTTGCACTGGCTAGTAGTGACTCAACCCAGGGCAACAGGAGTTGGCTGGCACCCGCTGAAACAGCTTCGTGCCTGAACTCTGGTGCTTTATCACCTAAAGATAAAGCCACCGAACACCACGCTGAGGAGGTGTCGATGGCCAATATATTTGCCAATTTGAATCCTGTTTGCTAATTACAAAACCAAATTATGAACTCAATCCTGCAATCACTTCAGGTGGCGCCTGAACCAGCTCAATGAGCACCCCTTCTCCGCTAATCGGGAAGTCATCATTCCCTTTGGGATGGACAAAGGTGATGTCATAGCCTGCGGCCCCCTTACGGATGCCGCCCGGAGCAAATCGCAGGCCATTGGCGGAGAGCCATTCAACGGCTTTAGGCAGATCATCCACCCATAAGCCAATATGATTTAAGGGCGTTTGATGAACTGCCGGTTTCTTTTCGATATCAAATGGCTGCATCAGATCAACCTCAATCTCATGAGCACCAGAACCAATTGCACAGATGTCCTCATCTACGTTTTCACGCTCAGAGACAAAAGTGCTTTTGTATTCAAATCCCAGCATATCAACCCACAACTTCTTGAGTCGATCTTTATTCTCACCACCAATAGCGATTTGCTGAATACCTAAAATCTTAAATGGCTTAGCGCTCATAGTCATTTACCTGCTTATTCAAAACGAATAATTAATTGATCCACCGCCAAACTATCGCCCTCTTTGGCGCAGATTTCAGCAACCACACCATCTTGCATAGCGGATAGTGTATTTTCCATTTTCATCGCTTCAATTGAGGCTAGTTTCTGACCTGCGGTAACTGCCTCACCTGCCTTGACGGCAATTTTTGTTAACAGGCCTGGCATAGGAGACATCACTAGTTTAGAAGTATCTGGCGGTAACTTGACAGGCATACGACGTTGCAACTCTGCGCCTAAAGGACTTAGAACCATGCATTCGTAATGAGCGCCATCAAGAATTAATCCATATCTAACGCCGCGGCGCTCCACTTGAGCCGTGATTTTGTGCGTACCGTTAATAGTCGCATGCAGACAAATTTGTCCAGGACGCCAGTCACTGACAATGTCATAACGGCTTACACCATCCGCGTCATCAATGTAGACAGAATAGATGCCATCTTTGAGCTCAACACGAATAGGTACTTCATATGGATCATTCATGGAACCGGTTTTTTTGCCGGTAACCACTACGAATTTCTTCGCAATGATCATTTCGTGACCAGCCAATTGACCATCAATCATCTTGATGTGCTCAAGATAGCGATAGCGCATAAACGCAGCTAATGCTGCCAAACGCTTAGGATCGGCGGGCTGTACAGAATCCTTTTTAAAGCCCTCTGGATATTCTTCTGCAATAAAGCCAGTTGTAAAGTCGCCATTTACAAAGCGTGGGTGTTGCAATAGAGCCGCTTGAAATGGAATGTTGGAATGAATGCCGCGAATCACAAAATCATTCAATGCTGCGCGCATCTTTTCAATTGCTTCCGTGCGATCCTTGCCGTGAACAATCAATTTAGCAATCATTGAGTCGTAGTACATCGGAATTTCACCGCCCTCATACACGCCAGCATCAACGCGCACTCCATTGATAGACTCTGGCGGACGGTACTTCACTAGACGGCCAGTTGAAGGGAGGAAATTGCGGAATGGATCATCAGCATTAATACGACATTCCATAGACCATCCGTCTAATTTCACATCTTCCTGCTTAAATGCTAACTTCTCACCCGCAGCAACCCGAATCATCTGCTCTACCAAGTCAAGACCAGTAATACTTTCGGTCACTGGATGCTCAACTTGTAAACGGGTATTCATTTCTAGGAAATAGAAAGACTTATCTTTACCAACCACAAACTCCACCGTACCGGCAGATTGGTAGTTCACAGCCTTTGCTAATGCAACTGCTTGTTCGCCCATCGCTTTACGAGTCGCCGGATCGATAAAAGGCGAAGGCGCTTCTTCGATGACTTTTTGATGACGGCGCTGAATGGAGCAATCACGCTCATTGAGATAAACCACATTGCCAAAGGAGTCACCTAAAACCTGAATCTCAATATGACGCGGACCCTCTACAAACTTCTCGATAAAAATACGATCGTCACCGAAGCTATTCATTGCTTCGGTTTTGCAAGCTGCAAAACCTTCGGCAGCTTCTTTATCATTAAATGCAACGCGCAAGCCCTTACCACCACCGCCTGCCGAAGCTTTAATCATGACGGGATAGCCAATACCTTGAGCAATTTTGACCGCTTCTTCGGTGGTGTCAATCGCCTCGTTGTAGCCAGGAATAGTATTTACCTTGGCTTCTAAAGCAAGCTTCTTGGAGGCGATCTTGTCACCCATAGCAGCGATGGATTGATGCTTAGGGCCAATAAAGACAATGCCTTCTTCCTCGCAACGCTTAGCAAACTGCTCGTTCTCAGATAAGAAGCCGTAGCCTGGATGAACCGCTTCAGCGCCGGTATCTTTACAGGCTTGGATAATTCGGTCCATTACTAAGTAGGATTCACGCGAAGGTGCTGGTCCAATGCAAACAGCCTCATCCGCCAGCTGAACATGGCGCGCTTCTTTATCGGCCTCTGAGTAAACGGCTACAGTCTTGATGCCCATTTTTTTAGCGGTCATCATCACACGGCAAGCAATCTCACCGCGGTTAGCAATCAGTATTTTCTTAAACATTTTCGTAGTCATAATTTGTCCGCGCCTTTACAGAGGAATATTGCCGTGTTTACGCGCAGGATTCTTCAAGTCTTTGTCTTTGAGCATCGCTAGTGAACGAGCAATCCGTTTACGGGTCTCATGCGGGAGAATGACGTCATCGATGTAACCGCGACGACCTGCTACAAACGGGTTGGCAAACTTCGACTTGTACTCAGCTTCACGTGCAGTGATTTTTTCTGGGTCCGATTTCTCTTCACGGAAAATAATCTCAACAGCGCCCTTAGGGCCCATCACGGCAATTTCTGCTGAAGGCCAGGCAAAGTTCACGTCACCACGTAAATGCTTAGAAGCCATCACGTCATAGGCGCCACCATATGCTTTTCGAGTAATTAAAGTCACCTTGGGTACGGTGCAATCAGCGTACGCATAGAGCAATTTCGCACCATGCTTAATAATGCCGCCGTATTCTTGTGCAGTGCCGGGCATAAAGCCAGGAACGTCAACTAAGGTCACTACCGGAATATTGAAGGCATCGCAGAAGCGTACGAAACGCGCAGCTTTGATGGATGCCTTGATATCCAAACAACCAGCCAGAATCAATGGTTGATTGGCAACAATACCAATTGAACGGCCTTCGATACGAGCAAAGCCAATCACGATATTTTTTGCGTAGTCAGGCTGTAATTCAAAGAATTCACCATCGTCCACGATCTTCTCAATCAACTCTTTCATATCGTAAGGTTGATTGGGATTGGATGGCACTAAGGTATCTAATGAAAAATCAGGCTCTTCAGTTCGATTTGCGCCTTTAATCAAAGGTGGTTTTTCACGATTTGAGAGCGGTAAGTAGTTAAAGAAACGACGCAGCATCATGATTGCATCTACATCATTATCAAAAGCCAAATCGCAAACACCGGATACTGTTGAGTGAGTCACTGCACCACCCAACTCTTCAGCAGTAACATCCTCATGGGTCACAGTCTTTACTACTTCAGGGCCCGTTACAAACATGTAAGAGCTATCTTTGACCATGAAGATAAAGTCGGTCAAGGCCGGGGAATAAACAGCACCACCAGCTGATGGTCCCATGATCAAGGAAATTTGCGGGATCACGCCAGATGCGGTCACATTGCGTTGGAAAATCTCTGCATAGCCGCCAAGTGATGCAACACCCTCTTGAATACGCGCACCGCCAGAGTCATTTAGGCCGATTACAGGAGCGCCTACCTTGAGTGCTTGATCCATGATCTTGCAAATCTTTTCTGCATGGGCCTCTGACAAGGAGCCACCTAAAACAGTGAAGTCCTGGGAGAAAACAAACACCAGGCGACCATTAATCATTCCGTACCCTGTGACAACACCGTCGCCAGGAACAGTTTGATCAGCCATGCCAAAATCATGACAACGGTGCTCAACGAACATATCCCATTCCTCGAATGTGCCAGCATCAAGCAAAAGCTCAATACGCTCACGAGCAGTTAATTTGCCCTTCGCATGTTGAGCCTGAATGCGCTTTTGCCCGCCACCCAATCGAGCAAGCTCACGCTTCGCTTCCAGTTGTTGAATGATTTCCTTCATTTCCTGCTCCTTAGAAAAATTCATGCCCCATGGCTTCCAGTAGTCGTCTTGCCGCTACTGAAGCTGCCATAGTTCCTTGGTTTACCTGTGCTGCCAAGCTTGGTAGAAGCGCTTGAACGGCTTCGTTACTACGAAATGCATTTTTTAATCCTGCATCGATGCGATCCCACATCCATGCACCTGATTGCTCTTTGCGACGAGAGTCAAATTTCCCATTGGCTTTTTGGAGAGACTCAAAATGAGATACCTTTTCCCATAGCTCCGGAACCCCCTTACCCTCCAGGGCGCTTAAAGTCATGACCTGTGGATGCCAAAACTCTTTGTCATGGGATTCGTGATCCGGATTGCCTTGAAAGCCGAGCAGTCGTAAGGAGCTGGTGATAAATAACTGAGCACGCATTGCGGCATCAGGATCGATGTCTACTTTATTGATGACGATCAGATCGGCGATTTCCATTACGCCTTTCTTGATCGCTTGCAAATCATCGCCAGCATTGGGGAGCTGCATCAACAGGAACATATCTGTCATACCTGCAACCGCAATCTCACTCTGCCCTACGCCGACTGTTTCAACAATAATCACATCAAAACCTGCAGCCTCAGCCACCAACATTGCCTCACGCGTCTTCTCCGCTACGCCACCCAGCGTACAAGACGATGGACTTGGGCGAATAAAGGCGTGCTCCAGAACGGATAGACGTTCCATACGGGTCTTATCACCCAAAATGGAACCGCCAGAGATGCTAGAAGAAGGATCGATCGCGAGTACAGCAACTCGATGTCCTTTTTCAATAAGGTAAAGACCTAAAGATTCTATTAAGGTTGATTTACCAACACCTGGGACGCCAGAGATACCTAACCGAAAGGATTTACCTGTTTTAGGCAATAAAGAATTGAGCACGTCATCAGCACGATGACGATGGTCTAGTCGAGTTGACTCAAGCAGCGTAATGATTTTCGCCAATGCACGTCGCTGTTTAAGCGATGGCGCACCAATGAGATCATTCACTAGGGCTTGATCAGCAGCTTCGAGCATGCCTATGGCCTGTACTAAGCTGGTTTAACAGATTTGCGGATTTGCTCGAGCACATCCTTGGCCGAAGCCGGAATTGGAGTGCCTGGACCATAAATGCCTTTAACACCCGCCTCATAGAGGAACTCGTAATCTTGCCTTGGAATCACACCACCAACGAAGACGATGATGTCGTCTGAACCCTGTCTTTTTAATTCAGCAATGATGGCTGGCACTAATGTTTTATGGCCAGCAGCCAATGTAGAAACCCCCAAAGCATGTACGTCATTCTCAATCGCTTGGCGTGCACACTCTTCCGGGGTTTGAAATAAAGGTCCGATATCCACGTCAAAACCCAAGTCAGCATAAGCAGTAGCAACCACCTTTGCACCACGGTCATGACCATCTTGCCCCAACTTAGCAATCATCACGCGTGGACGACGACCAAAGTCTTTTGCAAAGTCAGCAATTTCAGTTTGAAGTTTTGCCCAGCCCTCGGCTGAGTCATAAGCAGCTGCATACACACCGGTCACCTTTTGAGTATCGGCGCGATGGCGCCCGTAAACTTTTTCTAATGCATCAGATACTTCACCAACGGTTGCTCGTAATCGAATTGCATTAACAGATAACTCCAACAAGTTGCCAGAGTTATCTTCAGCGGCCTTAGTCAACGCCTCTAACGCAGCTTCTACTTTTTTGGAATCACGCTTAGCCTTAATTTCTTTAAGGCGTGCAACCTGACCTTCACGGACTTTATCGTTGTCGATCATTAATACATCAACAAGATCTTCTTTGCCAAGCTTGTATTTATTTACACCAACGATCACGTCGGAGCCAGAGTCAATCTTGGCCTGTTTTTCAGCGGCAGCAGCTTCAATTTTGAGTTTAGCCCAACCACTTTCAACCGCCTTGGTCATACCGCCCATGGCTTCTACTTCTTGAATAATTTCCCAGGCTTTGTCAGCCATCTCTTGAGTGAGGTTTTCCATCATGTAGGAACCCGCCCATGGATCGATGACGCTAGGAATATGGGTCTCTTCTTGAAGGATCAATTGGGTGTTACGCGCAATACGGCTGGAAAACTCGGAAGGCAAGGCAATCGCCTCATCCAAAGAGTTGGTATGCAATGACTGTGTGCCACCAAATACTGCTGCCATCGCCTCAACCGTAGTTCTTACTACGTTGTTGTATGGATCTTGCTCAGTTAAAGACCAGCCCGATGTTTGGCAGTGTGTACGCAACATCAATGACTTCGGATTCTTTGGCTCAAAGGACTTCATAATGCGCCACCACAACAAACGAGCGGCACGCAACTTGGCCACTTCAAGGTAGAAATTCATACCAATAGCAAAGAAGAAAGAAAGGCGACCTGCGAAGCCATCAACATCCAAACCTTTAGCGAGCGCTGTTTTAACATACTCTTTACCATCAGCCAGAGTGAATGCCAATTCCAACACTTGATTGGCGCCAGCTTCTTGCATGTGATAACCCGAAATAGAAATCGAGTTGAACTTCGGCATGTGCTTAGCGGTGTACTCAATAATGTCGCCAATAATACGAATCGAAGGCTCTGGTGGATAGATGTAGGTGTTGCGCACCATGAACTCTTTCAGAATGTCATTCTGAATCGTTCCTGATAGCTGCTCCTGTTTTACGCCTTGCTCTTCACCAGCCACAATGTAACCAGCCAGCACCGGCAATACAGCTCCGTTCATCGTCATCGAAACTGATACCTTGTCCAATGGAATGCCATCGAACAAGATTTTCATATCTTCTACAGAATCAATGGCAACACCGGCCTTACCAACGTCACCGGTAACACGTGGATGATCAGAGTCGTAACCACGATGAGTGGCTAAGTCAAAAGCAACGGATACACCTTGACCACCTGCATCTAGCGCCTTGCGATAAAACGCATTGGATTCTTCTGCAGTTGAAAAACCAGCGTACTGGCGAATGGTCCAAGGACGAACCGAGTACATTGTTGCTTGTGGACCACGTACAAATGGTTCAAATCCAGGCAATGTATCGGTGTAGTTAAGACCTTCAACATCCGATGATGTGTACAAAGCTTTTAAATGAATTCCATCCGGAGTTTTCCAACCCAAGGAATCCACATCACCATTCGGTGCAGATTTTTGTGCTGACTTTTTCCAGGCCTCTAGATTGGCGTCTGGAAATGATGGCCATGAATTGTTTTCTTTAGAACTCACAAAAACTCCCGGTTAATTTTTGCTGCATTGCATCGAAATATCCTTACATTCTGCTTGACTATTTCGCATTTGTCTAGCTATCATGTATTCATAATTATGAATACAAAACTGAATAATAGGCCCTTATACGAAGACGTTGCTGACCGCCTGCGGGAGCAGATATTTAGCAAACAATTGGCCCCAGGAAGCTGGCTGGATGAGCAATCTCTTGCAGATCAGTTTGGGATAAGTCGCACCCCTATGCGCGAAGCAATTAAAGTTTTAGCCTCTGAGGGTCTTGTAACCATCAAGATGCGTCGTGGCGCCTATGTAACTGAGGTAGCTAGAAAAGATCTAGAGCAAATCTTCAAGATTCTCTCTCTTTTAGAGGGTCAAGCCGCTAAGGAAACAGCGATTAAAGCGACTGAAGCTGAATTGAATATGCTGGATCACCTGCACCACCGCTTAGAAAAAGCAGCTGCCGACCGGGATATTGAGCAGTTTTTTGAGATAAATGGCAAATTTCATGAGCTAATTCAAGAAATTGCAGGCAATAAATGGATGAATGGTGTCATAGCTGATCTACGTAAAGTTCTCAAATTACATCGTAGAGACTCATTAACCAGCACCGGTAGACTGCAAAACTCTTTAGTTGAGCACCGAGAAATCCTTCGAGCACTTCTCAAGCGAGATGAGCAAGCTGCTGAAGCGGTGATGCGTAAACATCTTGCCCAAGGGCTAGAGGCGTTAAGATAAAACCTATAAAAAATAAAGGCTTAGAAGATTATTCTAAGCCTTTTATCTAAGTAGCCTGAACTAGCAGGATTTACTTTTTAATAACAAAATTTCCTGGCAAGCTGGAAACATAAGCGGCAATATCTTGCATATCAGCATCACTAAAGGCTTGCACTTGTGAGCCCATGATGGCGTTGTTACGACCATACTGAGGATTGCCGTTACCAACTTTGTACGCTTTCAAGGCGTAATACAAGTAATCAGAATACTGGCCAGCTAACTTTGGATACGCCGGCAAGATTGGGGCATTGAGTCCAGCACCATGGCAAGAGGCGCAATTAGCCTTCTCTACCAAGGCCTGACCTTTATCAACGTTAGCAGCATTTGCTACGTTTACCAAACCAATGCTGGAGAGCAAAACTGCTGTAATTAGTGCAAATTTCATAAAAGTATCTCTATGTATCTTTATCAATGAATCACTTCAATGGGTTGTTCGGTGTGCTGGCAGTTTGCGCAGCATAGTATTCGCCAATATCGGCCATATCTTGGTCAGACAAGCTGGCAGCGATAGCGCGCATCGTTGGATGCTTGCGCTCGCCTTTTTTGTACTCTGACAAAGCAGTAGCAATATAGGCACCATTTTGACCGCCCAACATAGGCACTTTGTATACCAATGGGTAATCAGCGCGGTAATCAGGAATGGAGTGGCAACCAACACAAAGCCAAACCTTAGCATTACCAGCAGCGGCATTACCTTTAACTTCATCAGCCTGAGCAACAGAACCTGCAAAAGCTAAAGTTGCAGCAACGGCCAAATGAGGAAGAAATGTGAGTTTTTTCATAGAAATCATTATTAATGAGTTTGATTTGGATCAATTTGGGAAGAGTATAGCGGACAGATGCCTTTCCCGTCATTTCAGAGGCCAAAATCAGTAGAAACACTGAAAAATTCCCCTCATTTACCTATACTTGAATGCTTAATCCAGTCCTTATTTAGGTATGTCTATGAGCAAATCCACCCCCCTCTCTCCAAATCGCTTTGCGGGCAGCCAAAGCTATGTCGCCACCGATGATCTGAAATTAGCAGTAAATGCGGCCATTGCTCTGCAGCGCCCTCTTCTGATTAAAGGTGAGCCCGGCACTGGAAAAACCATGCTTGCTGAAGAAGTAGCAGCTGCCCTCAACATGCCGCTATTGCAATGGCATATCAAATCAACCACAAAGGCTCAGCAGGGTCTATATGAATACGATGCTGTAAGCCGTTTGCGCGACTCTCAATTGGGTGATGAAAAAGTAAACGATATTCGCAACTACATTGTGAAAGGTGTTCTTTGGCAAGCTTTTGAAGCAGATGAGCCGACTGTATTGCTAATCGATGAAATTGATAAAGCAGATATTGAGTTTCCGAATGATTTATTACGTGAAATTGATCGCATGGAGTTTTATGTCTATGAAACTCGTGAATTGATTAAGGCAAAACATCGCCCGCTCGTCATCATTACCTCAAATAATGAAAAAGAATTGCCCGATGCCTTCTTACGTCGTTGCTTCTTTCATTACATCACCTTCCCGGACGCCAATACGATGCAAAGCATCGTGGATGTGCACCACCCCAATATCAAACAGGATCTGTTGGATGCCGCCCTCAAGGCCTTCTACCAGATACGCTCGTTGCCGGGCTTAAAAAAGAAGCCCTCTACATCTGAATTAATCGACTGGCTCAAGCTCTTATTAGCGGAAGATATCCCGCCTGAAGCGCTGCACAGCAGCGATGAAAAGATTGTCGTACCGCCTTTGCACGGGGCTTTACTTAAGAATGAACAAGATATTCATCTATTTGAACGCTTGGTCATGATGAATCGCAATCATCGCTAACTTTTAGCCAGAAGACTTCTGACATGTTGATTCAATTCTTCCTAAATCTGAAAGAGGCCAAGGTGCCTGTTTCGGTGCGAGAGTTTTTAACTCTTTTGGAAGGTTTGAAATCGGGTGTTATTAACCCTTCCATTGATGAGTTTTATCAGTTCTCGCGCTTAACCTTGGTTAAGGATGAGCAACACTTTGATCGCTTTGATCAAGTATTTGGCAGCTACTTCAACGGAATTGAACAAATCATTGCGCTATCGCCAGATATTCCGCTGGAATGGTTAGAGAAAAAACTTCAACGCGTACTAACGGATGAAGAAAAAGCTGCGCTGCAGAAGTTAGGTGGTCCGGATGCCTTAAAGAAGCGTCTTGAGGAACTTTTAAAAGAACAAAAAGAATGGCATGGCGGTGGCAATAAATGGATTGGCGCAGGTGGTTCTTCACCATTTGGTCACAGCGGCTATCACCCCGAAGGCATCCGTATTGGTGGCGAGAGTGCCGGCAACAGAACGGCTATCAAAGTCTGGGAAGCTCGAGAATTTAAGGATTACGACAGCGATCTAGCATTAGGCACACGCAATATTAAAGTCGCTTTACGGCGCTTACGGCGCTTTGCCCGAGAGGGGTCTACTCTAGAGTTGGATTTAGATAAAACCATTCATTCAACAGCTGCCAATGCAGGCATGCTTGATATTCAAATGCGACCTGAGCGACACAACCAGGTAAAAGTTCTACTGCTCATGGATGTCGGTGGTTCGATGGATGATCATATCCAACGCATTGCTGAGTTATTTTCTGCTGCCAAAGCGGAATTTAAGCACTTAGAACATTACTATTTCCATAACTGTGTTTATGAAAACTTATGGCAAAGCAATCGCCGCAGACGTGATCAAGTGACTGCAACGCAAGACATCATTAATAAATATGGGCCCGACTACAAGCTCATCTTTGTTGGAGATGCGACGATGTCTCCTTATGAAATATTGAGCCCTAACGGTTCTGTCGAGTACAACAACAAAGAAGCTGGGGCGGTTTGGATCAATCGACTCATTGACCACTTCCCGCATTTTGCGTGGCTTAATCCTGAGCCTGAATCCATCTGGCAATACCGTCAATCGATCGACATCATGCAAAACCTCATGAAAGATCGTATGTACCCAGTCACTCTGAATGGTCTTGAAAGCGCCATGCGTCAACTTTCCAAGTAAGATTCTTTTATTCAATTCAATTACAGAAACCTCATATGAGCACAAATATTAGCGAACGCCTTAAGACACTCGGAATTGATTTACCGCCACCAGGGCCCCCTGCTGCTGCCTATGTCATGGCTGCCACCACTGGTAATACCGTATTTCTTTCTGGTCATATCGCCAAACGTGATGGTAAGCCTTGGGTTGGTAAGCTCGGTAAAGATATGGATACAGAAACTGGGAAAGCCGCTGCCCGCGCTATTGCGATTGACTTGATTTCTACCTTACAAAACCACTTAGGCTCTTTGGATAAAGTAAAGCGCATCGTTAAAGTCATGGGCTTGGTGAACTCCACTGACAGTTATACCGAGCAACACTTAGTGGTGAATGGCTGCTCAGAATTGTTGTTTGAAGTTTTTGGCGACGCTGGCAAACATGCGCGTAGCGCCTTTGGCGTTGCTCAAATCCCGCTTGGTGCTTGTGTAGAAATTGAATTGATTGCCGAGATTTAACTCAATACAACTTAATGGGGCTGGATTCTATCCAGCCCTAGTTTCTCGATATCCTTCTGCGTATCGACATCCATTACAAAGGCTTGGCTATCAGTAACAAAAGTTTTAACTAGCTCGGGATGTAGATCCATGTAGGGCCTGCAGACCATTCCTGGAATCGATAAGATTTGATCGATCACCGCTCTTGAAAATAACACGGGGTTACCTCGTTGACCGTTCACCATCGGCAATACGATCTCTTGGTTTACGTCTCGTTGATTAAATTGCCACAGTAATGCGTCAATCTCATTGCTAGCTATGCCAGGCTGATCGCATAAAGCAATCAACAAAACATCGTAGTCACTTTTTAGAGATTCAAGACCAAGACGTACTGAAGAGGCTTGACCCAACTGTGGCTGAAGATTTTTTATCCAAGTTATAGGGTTTGCTACACCCTGCTTGAGTAATTTAATTTCTGCTTCGATTTGGTCCGAATAAAAGCCTGTAACGACCAAAGTCTCAATGGGGTCAAAACTCTGTGTAGATTGAATAAAGCGCTTTAACAAACTATCTCCGCCTTTTTTTAATAAGGCTTTGGGATATCCGCCCAAACGACTTCCCTCACCCGCTGCCAATATCAGGATGGCTAGACGCAAATTGGGGCTGTTGGGGGATTCACCGGAGACTGTCATTAGAGTGATAATAAATAGTTATTAATAAAAGCTTTCACAAAAGAACGAAAAAGAAGAAAACGCATGAACAGCACCGATTTAAGCGTACTCAAATCTGCCGTCGAATGGCTCCAAGCGGGTCAATCAGTCGCAATTGCGACCGTGGTTCAGACTTGGGGCTCAGCACCACGTCCAGTCGGCTCTTGGCTTGCTATACGAGCTGATGGTCAAGTAGCTGGGTCTGTTTCGGGCGGCTGCGTTGAGGATGACCTGATCCGCCGCGTTCAAACCGAAATCCTCACTCGCGATACCCCAGAAATGGTGGTTTACGGAGTAACCCAGCAAGAAGCTGCCCGTTTTGGTCTGCCTTGTGGTGGCACCTTACGTTTATTGGTAGAGCCTAGGCCAGAATTAGCTATTTTAGAAAAGTTGCTTGCGAATATTACTTCTCATCAAATTACACGCCGCTCCGTAAATTTGGCTACCGGCAAATCCACCCTCAGCTTAGGTGATCGTAGTGATGAATTTGCTTGTACTGAACAGGAAATGAAAACCACTTACGGCCCTCGTTGGCGTATGGTGATTATTGGTGCTGGTCAGCTATCCCTATACACGGCCGATTTTGCGCTAGCTTCAGATTTTGAAGTCGTCGTGATTGATCCTCGTGAAGAATATGCCGAGGGTCTAAATCGTTCTGAGATTACTTTCTCAAAGGGCATGCCAGATGATGTCTTGCTGGAGATTGGTGTTGACTCTCACACCGCTGTTGTTGCTCTGACACACGACCCCAAGTTAGATGACATGGCTTTGATGGAGGCCCTGAAGTCTCCTGCCTTTTATGTAGGGGCGTTAGGTAGCAGAAAAAATACTCAGAAACGCAAAGAGCGCTTGCTTGAGTTTGATGTCAGCCAAGAGCAGGTTGAAAAATTACACGGTCCTGTTGGTCTATATATTGGCGCTCTCACCCCACCAGAGATCGCAGTTTCGATTCTGGCAGAAGTGATTGCTGTTAAATATGGCGTGAGTATTCCAAAGAAAACTTAGCTGACTTAGCTGACTTAACTGGCTTAGTTCGCTGTTAATTTGCCGTCTTTTAAGCGCGGCTCAACAAAGTGACCTTTGCGTGCGCGGTTACCCGCAAAAGACTTCAAGGTTTTGGCATCCAAGCCGAGTTCAGTTGGTTTACCAGCACGCCCAGCGCCTGAATAGGTAGCCCCGTCAGGACCAACTGCGATAGCCGAAGCCAAGTGCTCTTTTTCATCCAAGCCCATCAGAATTACACCCTTACCGCCGGTTGGCAGACGCTTGAGTTCATCTAATGGGAAAACCAATAACTTAGAAGCTTCTGATAAGCAGGCAACTTGCTTCATGCCTACCTTCACCTTAGCAGCCCCTAGAGGAGCATCGCCAGGAACTTTAGCGTCCATGCTCAAGAATGATTTACCCGCTTTGTTACGAGTAGTCATATCAGCAACATTTGCCAAGAATCCATAACCCGCTTTAGTAGAGAGCAATACCAAATCATCAGGTTGACCAGCGTAATAGGCAACCATTTGGGAGCCAGCGGCCAAATTGACGAAGCTAGTTAATGGCGAGCCATCACCGCGGGCACCTGGTAATTCGCTGACGGGAACTGTGTATACACGCCCGTCACTACCAAAGCCCTGAATAACATCTACAGTTCTCACTTCAAAGGTAGCGTATAAAGCATCGCCCGCCTTGAAGCCAAATTGAGTTGCATCATGCTCATGACCTTGACGAACACGTACCCAGCCCTTTTGGGAAACAATGACTGTGACAGGCTCATCAATGACTTTGGTCTCAGCAACGGCGCGCTTATCTTCCTGAATCAGAGTGCGACGATCATCACCAAAGTCCTTCATATCGGATTCGATTTCTTTGATGATGCGCTTGCGTAATACGGTGTCGTTTTGCAATAAACCTTCCAGGTCATCACGTTCAGTCTTAAGTTCTTTCAGCTCTTGCTCGATCTTGATACCTTCAAGACGCGCCAACTGGCGCAAGCGAATATCCAGAATATCTTCAGCCTGGCGATCGCTCAGCTTGAATTCTTTGATCAAATCCGCCTTAGGTTCATCGCTATTACGGATGATCTTAATAACCTTATCAATATTGAGAAGAACGGTTAAGCGTCCTTCCAAGATATGCATACGGTCTTTGACTTTGCCTAAGCGGTGCTGAGTTCGTCTAGTAACGGTGGCAACTCTAAATGCAACCCACTCAGACAGAATTTCTTTTAAGCCTTTTTGACGTGGGCGTCCATCGTTGCCAATCATTACCAAGTTCATTGGTGCATTGGACTCGAGCGAGGTATGTGCTAACAGCAGATTGACGAACTCATTGACGTCGATATTCTTACTCTTGGGCTCAAATACCAAACGTACTGCGGCATCCTTGCTGGATTCATCACGCACGCCATCGAGCACATTCAAGATGGTTGATTTAAAATTATTTTGTTCGGGTGTTAAGGTCTTTTTGCCTACCTTAACCTTCGGGTTGGTAATCTCTTCAATCTCTTGCAGCACACGCTGCGAGGAAGTTGCTGGTGGAAGTTCGTTAACCACAATCTGCCATTGACCTCGAGCGAGTTCTTCAACAGACCAACGTGCACGCACTTTAATACTGCCGCGCCCCGCTTCATATATCTGCGCAATTTCTGCAGCAGAAGAAATGATTTGACCGCCGCCTGGATAGTCAGGGCCAGGCATGATCTCCAATAACTCTGAAGTACTCATCTTTGGAGACTTCATTAAAGCAACAGCGGCCGTAGCCACTTCACGCAAATTATGTGAAGGAATCTCGGTCGCCATACCAACGGCAATACCGGATGCACCATTGAGTAATACAAACGGTAGCCGCGCTGGTAATAATTTAGGCTCTTGAAATGAGCCGTCATAGTTCGGCGCAAAATCTACCGTACCCTCATCAATCTCACTCAGAAGCAAACTAGCGATCTTAGTAAGACGTGCCTCGGTGTAACGCATCGCTGCTGCGCCATCACCATCGCGTGAGCCGAAGTTACCTTGACCATCAATTAATGGGTAGCGCAATGAGAAGCTTTGCGCCAAACGAACCAAGGCATCGTATGCAGATTGGTCACCGTGGGGATGGAACTTACCCAACACATCACCAACTACACGCGCACTTTTCACCGGTTTAGCATCTGCACGCAAACCCATTTCGCTCATTGAGAACAAAATACGGCGCTGTACAGGTTTTTGACCATCAGATACATCAGGCAATGCACGGCCTTTAACTACGCTAATTGCGTAATCTAAATAGGCACGCTCTGCATATACCGCTAGAGTTAAGCTGTCTTTGCCATCTTCATTCAAGTCAACCGTTTTGGGGTCATGATTACCCGCTCCACCGCCAGAGGAAGCAGCAACTGCAGGGGTCTCTTCCACTTCAACAATATCTATTTCGATCGGGCTGGAGAATAAGTCAGCCTGATCTACCGGGGTATTTTTTCCAGGAGTCTTTTTAGTTGTCATTAGATATCCGCCTCCACTTCATTGCCGCGCTCTTCCAACCAATCACGGCGTGCACCAGACTCTGATTTACCCATGAGCATATCCATTGTTTTAAATGTTTCGTCTTCGGTCCATGTGCCCAGAGTGACCGGTAGTAAACGACGCGTATCTGGATTCAAAGTCGTATCCCAAAGTTGCTCTGCGCTCATTTCTCCCAAGCCCTTAAAGCGGGAGATCTGCCATGCAGTTTCTTTGACACCATCTTTACGTAATTTATCTTCAATCGCTTGAAGCTCATTAGCATCTAGGGCATAAATCTTTTGCGCTGGTTTCTTGCCACGCGCTGGAGCATCAACTCTAAATAGTGGTGGCCTAGAGATATGCACATGCCCTAACTCAATGAGTTTGGGGAAATGTTTGTAGAACAAGGTTAAGAGCAATACTTGGATGTGCGCACCATCTACGTCCGCATCAGAGAGAATGCAAACCTTGCCATAGCGCAGATTAGATAGATCAGGACTGTCATTTGCTCCGTGCGGATCAACACCAATTGCTACAGCAATGTCATGCACTTCATTATTGGCAAATAAGCGATCACGCTCAGCTTCCCAGGTATTTAATACCTTGCCACGCAATGGCAGGATGGCTTGATATTCCTTATTACGCCCCATTTTGGCTGAACCACCAGCAGAATCACCCTCTACTAGGAAGATTTCATTCATGCCGATATCCTGGCTCTCGCAGTCGGTAAGCTTGCCAGGCAGAACAGCTACGCCAGAAGACTTCTTCTTCTCTACTTTTTGGCCGGCACGGGTTCTTGCTTGCGCCTGCTTGATTACCAGGTCGGCTAATTTACGACCGTAGTCAACGTGCTGATTGAGCCAAAGCTCTAAAGCAGACTTCACATAGCCAGAAACTAAACGTACGGCATCACGAGAATTTAGGCGCTCTTTAATCTGCCCTTGGAACTGAGGATCCAATACTTTGGCCGACAGAATGAAAGATGCGCGGGCAAATACGTCTTCAGGCATGAGTTTCACACCTTTCGGTTGCAATGCATGCATCTCAATAAAGCCTTTAACGGCATTAAATAAGCCTTCACGCAAACCGCTTTCGTGAGTACCGCCTGCAGGTGTTGGAATCAAGTTCACATAACTCTCGCGCACCGGTGCGCCATCTTCAGTCCAACAAACTACCCAAGCCGCACCCTCGCCTTCAGCAAAAGAATCTTCCTCTCCAGTGCCGGTAGCGTATTGCTCGCCTTCGAATGGTGGAATGACTTCGGCGCCATGAGCTGCTTGCGCAATCGCTTCATTTAAGTAGCCACGCAAGCCTTGTGCGTATTGCCATGTCTGGGTATCGCCTGATTTTTCTTGAATCAGCGTTACCTTCACGCCAGGCAATAAAACAGCCTTAGATCGTAATAGGCGAATGAGCTCAGGCATTGGAATCACTGAGCTATCAAAATACTTACCATCTGGCCAAGCGCGAACGCGGGTACCGTGTGACTTGTCTTCTTTTGCAGAAGAAATCGTTTTGAGCTTTTCAATCACCTTGCCATCAGCAAAGGTCAATGTCGACATTTGGCCATCACGCCAAACGGTGACTTCTAATCTTTTGGATAAAGCATTGGTTACAGAAACACCAACACCATGTAAGCCGCCTGAGAATGCATAAGCACCACCAGTGCCTTTTTCAAACTTACCGCCAGCATGAAGCTGGGTAAACACAATCTCCACTACTGGTAATTTTTCGGTAGGATGCATGCCCACTGGAATGCCGCGTCCATCATCTTCTACGCTCACGCTGCCATCGGTATGCATCGTAACGATGATTTGCTTGCCAAAACCTCCTAAGGCCTCATCGGATGCGTTATCCAGCACCTCTTGAATGATATGGAGTGGATTGTCGGTGCGGGTATACATTCCAGGCCGTTGACGGACTGGTTCTAGTCCTTTTAGGACCTGAATCGACGATTCGCTGTATTCGGAAGTTTTACGGGTAGCCATGCGCGCAAATTGTAGTCATGTCTGAGCTCCTGGCCGAATTTTTCGGGAATTCCCCTGTCATCCATGCCAAAATCGGGGGATGGGAGCCTTAAGTCATATTCGCGTTTTAGACCTTAGCCGAGTCTTGGCAGGGCCTTGGTGCGCTCAAAACCTAGCGGATTTGGGTGCAGATGTCATCAAAGTCGAAAGACCAGTCGTTGGCGACGATACCCGCCATTGGGGGCCTCCCTTTGTCAAAGACGCCAATGGCAAGGAAACTGAAGAATCTGCCTATTTTATTTGCATCAACCGCAATAAACGTTCAATTACGGTCGACATTGCAAAACCCGAAGGTCAAGAGTTGATCCGTCAGCTGGGTGCCGAATCGGATGTGGTGATTGAAAACTACAAAGTTGGCGACCTTGCTAAATATGGCCTTGATTATGAAAGCCTCAAAAAAGTAAAGCCAGATTTGATCTACTGCTCAATTACAGGTTTCGGTCAGACCGGTCCCTTTGCTAATCGTCCTGGCTACGACTTCATCGTTCAGGGTATGGGCGGATTTATGAGTGTCACCGGTGAAGCGGATGGTGTTAAAGGAGCTAGCCCACAAAAAGCAGGGGTTGCAATCGCAGACATCTTTACCGGCATGTATGCCTCTACAGCCATATTGGCAGCAGTCATTCACCGTGACCATACGGGTGAAGGCCAATACATCGATATGGCTTTATTGGACACCCAAATTGCAGTGATGGCTAACGTTTCAAGCGCCTACCTGACATCTGAAAAAGTGCCCCGTCGGATTGGCAATGCCTCCGTAACCATTGTTCCGTATCAAACCTTCCCAACATCGGATGGCTGGATGATTGTTGCTGCTGGCAATGACGGTCAATATAGACACTTTGTCATGGCTGGCGAGGAAGGTCACCTTGCTGATAATCCACGTTACGCCACTAACCCACTCCGTGTTCAACACCGAGATGAGCTAGTGCCGCTACTGGAAGCCATGACCCGTAAAAAAACAAAGAAGGAATGGATATCACTTCTAGAAAAAGTGAATGTTCCTTGCGGACCGATCAATAACTTCAAAGAAGTCTTTGAAAACGAGCAAGTCATAGCTCGTGGGGTAGAGATCAATATTCCACACCCTACTGTTGGCAATATGAAATTAGTTGCTAGTCCTATGCGCCTTTCTAAAACACCCACCGAAGTACGAATGGCACCGCCTACGCTTGGTCAACATACGCAAGAGATTTTGCATGAACGTCTCAAGCTCGATGATCAAGCGATTGAAGCGCTGCGCACCAAGGGAATCATCTAAGCTCCATGACAGCACAGACATCCAAAGCAGGGCTTTCGATGAAGGAAGTCCTCATCTACGGTGGACTCATGGTCACCCTATCGATGGGTATTCGTCATGGCTTTGGCCTCTTCAATTTACCCATTACTTCAGCCAATGGCTGGGGTCGCGAAACGTTTGCTCTGACTATTGCTTTACAAAATCTGATTTGGGGAGCTGTGCAGCCAGTTACGGGGGCCTTGGCTGATCGTTACGGCGCATTCAAAATCATGGTTGCCGGTGGGATTTTGTATGCCCTAGGTTTGGCAGGCATGGCTATCTCTACTGATGTCATGAATTTCACATTAGCTGGTGGCTTGCTCATTGGTTTGGCACAAACTGCCACGACCTACAGCGTGGTCTATGGAATCTTGGGTCGCAATGTGTCTGCGGAGAAACGGGTTTGGGCAATGGGTATCACTGCAGCTGCCGGTTCATTTGGTCAGTTCCTCATGATTCCAGCCGAGCAAGGCTTGCTGAGTATATTTGGCACACAAGATGCGCTTCTCATGTTGGCATTGATGGCCAGCCTAATGATTCCAACTGCAATTATGTTGCGTGAAAAGAATTTCACCTATAACCATAATCTGGGTGATCAGACGATTAAGCAGGCGTTAAAGGAAGCAATGGGTAATCCAAGCTTTCGTTATCTGACCTTAGGTTATTTTGTTTGCGGTTTTCAGGTGGTGTTTATTGCGGTTCATTTAGCGCCTTACCTTAAAGACTTGTCTTCTACCTATCCAGCTGTCGGGGCTCCGGTTGTCGCCACGACCGCCCTAGCCTTAATTGGCCTGTTTAATATCTTCGGCACCTATAGCTCTGGCATCCTAGGTCAGCGCTTCCCTAAACGCTATTTACTATCTGCAATCTATATTGGGCGTTCCATTGCCATTACAGCGTTCTTGTTATTGCCACCAACACCGATGAGTACTTACATTTTTGCTGCCATCATGGGCTTCTTGTGGCTCTCAACTATTCCACTGACCAACGGTATCGTTGCGCAAATTTTTGGCGTGAAGTATTTGACAATGCTCTCTGGTCTCATCTTTTTCTCACATCAATTAGGTAGTTTCTGCGGAGCCTTCTTAGGTGGTTATTTATTTGACCAAAGTGGCTCCTATTTAATTGTTTGGGAAATTGCAATTGGATTGGGCGTCTTTGCTTTCTTAGTTAATCTTCCTGTAAAGGAACGAGCAATTCATAGAGTAGCTAATGCTTAAGAAAAAACCAGGCATTGGGAAGATCATCTCTTATGGGTTTGCTTTATTTATTTTGTTGTTCGTTTTCTCAATGTACTTCGCACCCGATATGATGGTGGCAGTAACAAATCAAGTATGGGCGCTGTGTGGTTGGTAATTCATTAGAATTGACATAGCACACTTTTTATTTTCTTAGCATCTCGCCGTAGCACAATGGATAGTGCACATGCCTCCTAAGCGTGGGATACAGGTTCGATTCCTGTCGGCGGGACCAAAAATTCCCCATACTTATCCACAGGCATTGTGGATAAATCCTCAAAAGTTTTAGTAAGTCACAGATTTGTATAGGTAGACCTAGCTTGCCTAATTTGTGTGCAGGATATCCTGTCCTATTTTGCGTGTTTGCTTATAAATATTTAAGTAAGTTCTTATAGGGATTTGTGTTATGAGGGTTTACCAATAAACGCATAGAGCGGAGAGTTCCCTTACACTTAAGGCATGACCAGCCTTTCAACCAGTACCTTAGCCGCCCTCGAGGAAATGCTCCAAAACACGGCGCGTTCTGCTCCTGCGGAATACCTGCCGATTTATTTATCCCGCGGTGCAATAGGTGAACAACTCATTGGCCATCTCAATCCAGAATTTATTCCTTATCTGCAAGAGTCTTTACAAAAAGAATCCATTGCACTCATTGCCATGGGTCATGACAAACTCACCATTCAATTAGGCAAACCTAGAGATTTATCCAATAGTCTTTATCAGTTAGCTAATCGCATGAGACTGGGTGGATTTATTCCAGGCTGGCGTAACGAAGACTTTGCTTGGGTTGATCCAAATGGTCATAAATACTTTCGCATGGAGCGCGCTGCATTTCGTACCTTTGGTTTTCGAAGTATGGCAACGCATATCAATGGTTATACCCACGGTAATACTATTTGGCTGGGTAGACGCAGTGAAACTAAGCCTACTGATCCAGGCAAGTTAGACAACTTGGCAGCCGGTGGAATTACTGCTGATGAAACACCCTGGGTTAGCGCGCGTCGTGAGCTTTGGGAAGAAGCTGGCGTACCTGAGCAAATCTCCGATCAAATTGAGCCTGTGGGACGTATTCATATGCGCCGCCCATCACTAGATCGAGGCTTTCATGATGAACAGCTATATGTCTACGATTTAGAGCTGGCTGACAACTTTGTCCCCACCAATCATGATGGTGAAGTCAGTGGCTTTATTGAAATCTCCCTGCCAGAGGCTGCCGCCAGAATCCTGGCTGATGAATTTACCTCTGATGCTGCCTTTGTTACGGCTGATTTCATATTGCGTCGCAATAAGTAGCCTGCTGGGCCTGTTTGGCAGGGCATGACTGACGTCATGCAGTAATCAGTCAATTCGTGGTTAAATTCATCTTAAGGATGAAACAGGGGTGCCCTTCATAGCAGTTTTGCTAGAAGGCGCTGAGAAAGACCCTAGAACCCGATCCAGGTAATGCTGGCGTGGGGAGTTACATCAGACCGACACCCGGTTTCGTCCATCTAAAACAGCTAGGAGATGGACATGAGTACAGGCAAGACTTCAACTAAAAACGCTAAACACGAGATTCCAAGCCTTAAAAGCTTAGAGCGCGACTTCGGGCAAAAGTTTGCCTATCCAGCCTCAACCAAAACTTATCTCCAGGGGTCAAGGCCCGATGTCAAAGCGCCAATCCGCATGATTGAGCAACTACCTACTCGCGTAGGCGAAGAAATGTTGGCTAATCCTCCAGTACCTGTTTACGACACATCTGGTCCATACAGCGATCCTGATATTGTCATCAACCTTGAAAAAGGTTTGCCAAGACTCCGCGATGCCTGGATTGCTGAGCGTAATGACACCATTCAGTTAGCAGGTCCTAGCTCCGAATACGGCGTTGCACGTTCTCAAGATGAAGCCACACAAAATTTACGCTTTTCTCATATCAGCGCACCACGTGTAGCTAAATCTGGTCATAACGTCAGTCAGATGTATTACGCTCGCCAAGGAATCATTACTCCTGAAATGGAATACATCGCCCTGCGTGAATCCATGGGCCTTGAGCAACTGCGCAAAGATCCTGCTTACAAGCAGCTATTGAAGCAGCATCCAGGTAAAGGGTATGGCGCCAACCTGCCTGACATCGTCACCGGTGAATTTGTCCGCTCCGAGATTGCTGCAGGCCGCGCGATCATTCCAGCAAACATCAATCACCCTGAATTAGAACCAATGATTATTGGCCGTAACTTCCGCGTGAAGATTAACGGCAACTTAGGTAATTCTGCTGTTACCTCTTCCATCAATGAAGAAGTAGAAAAGATGGTGTGGTCGATTCGTTGGGGCGCAGACACCATCATGGATCTCTCTACTGGTAAGCATATTCATGAGACTCGCGAATGGATTATTCGCAACTCTCCAGTACCTATTGGCACAGTTCCAATCTATCAAGCACTAGATAAAACCGGCGGTATTGCAGAAGACCTCACCTGGGAAATGTTCCGTGACACGCTCATTGAGCAAGCAGAGCAAGGCGTGGATTACTTCACCATACATGCGGGTGTATTGCTACGCTATGTACCGTTAACAGCTGATCGTATTACGGGCATTGTTTCTCGTGGCGGCTCGATCATGGCTAAATGGTGCTTGGCTCATCACAAAGAAAACTTCCTGTACACGAAGTTTGATGAGATTTGCGAGATCATGAAAGCGTATGACGTGTCATTTAGCTTGGGCGATGGTTTGCGTCCTGGTTGTATTGCTGACTCGAATGATGCTGCTCAGTTTGGTGAACTTCATACACTCGGTGAGCTGACTGCTAAAGCTTGGAAACATGATGTGCAGGTCATGATTGAGGGTCCTGGACACGTTCCAATGCAGCGCATTGAAGAGAATATGACTGAAGAGCTCAAGCATTGCTTGGAAGCTCCCTTCTATACCCTCGGACCATTGATTACCGATATTGCCCCTGGCTATGACCACATCACTAGCGGCATTGGTGCAGCGCAAATCGGTTGGTACGGCACAGCAATGCTTTGCTATGTCACACCAAAAGAGCATTTGGGATTGCCAGATAAAGAAGATGTGCGCGAAGGCATCATCACTTATAAGATTGCTGCCCATGGTGCTGACTTAGCCAAAGGTTTGCCTGGTGCACAAGTGCGCGATAACGCCCTCTCCAAAGCGCGCTTTGAGTTCCGCTGGGAAGACCAATTTAATCTGGGATTAGATCCTGAGCGCGCGCGTGAGTATCACGACGCAACACTGCCAGCTGAAGGCGCCAAGATTGCGCACTTCTGCTCTATGTGTGGCCCCAAGTTCTGCTCGATGAAGATCACTCAAGAAGTTCGTGATTACGCTGCGACCTTAGATGCTGACGGAAATCCAAAAGCTAAAGTCATTCCAATTACTGAAGTAGCTGACGCTTCTAAGGGTATGGATGAAATGTCTGCGGAGTTCCGCAAGCGCGGTAGTGAGATTTATCAGTAAGCCAACCAGCCAAAAAGATAAAGATGACTAGCGCAAGCTTCTCCAATAGCAAATACGCAATTGTTGGCGGCGGCCTAATGGGTCGCCTGCTAGCTGTTGCGCTTGCTAAAAGAGGCGCTCAAGTCGACCTCTTTGATAAAGGGGGTCCCGACGGCAACCATGCTGCTGCGCGCATTGCTGCAGCGATGTTGGCGCCATTAGCTGAGTCTGCAATTACTGAAGATTCGGTAGTGCGCATGGGTTTGCATAGTCTGCCTCGTTGGAAAGAGCTTATTACCAACTTATCTTCACCGGTTTACTTTCAGCAAGATGGCACTTTGATTTTGTGGCACCGCCAAGATGCCAGTGAAGCTGAACGCTTTACTGCTCATTTAGAGAAGAACTGTCGCTCAAACGCTGATCTCAGCGCACCACAAAATCTCAATAATGAAGCGTTACGCGAACTCGAGCCTGGCGTTGCCGATCGCTTTACTCAAGGACTGTATTTACCCAATGAAGGGCAATTAGATAATCGCCAGCTATTGGATGCTCTCGCTAGTGAATTAACGCTACTGAAGGTCAATTGCCACTGGCATATAGAGATCGGCCCATCTGAATTGCGCAAACAGACTGACTATAAAGCGGTAATTGACTGTCGTGGTACAGGCGCTAGAGAAGCTTGGTTATCTGGGGACAAGCCCAATAGCCTGCGTGGCGTTCGTGGTGAGGTCATTCGACTGTATGCACCAGAAGTAAAGTTGCGTCGCCCTACCCGCTTAATCCATCCGCGCTATCCGATTTATATTGCCCCTAAAGAAAATGACGTCTATGTGGTGGGTGCAACGGAGATTGAGTCTGATGACTTGTCAGAAATGAGTGTGCGCTCTGCTATGGAGTTGCTCAGCGCTGTCTACACCGTTCATAGTGGTTTTGCAGAAGCGCGCATATTGGAGATGGCAACGCAGTGTCGCCCTACTTTAAAAAATAATCTGCCAGAAATTCGGTCGATAAGAAATAAAGGGCTTGCAGATTTGATCATGATCAATGGCTTGTATCGCCATGGTTTTATGATTTCTCCTGCAGTGCTCGATTGCGCATTGGAACTTGTAGAGCTCGGCGCAAGCAAAACTGCATTGGATTTGGGATTGAGCATGACTCAAGACAATAATCAGATTGAGACAGTATGCGCATAATCGTCAATCAAGTGGCTTATGAGATACCCAGCAAGAGCATGGTGAGTGATGCGCTGGCCTTGATCAATGCGAAGCCACCTTATGCCGTTGCCGTGAATCTTCATTTTGTGCCTAAGACTAAGCATGCAGACTTTGTATTAAATGAGAACGACCAAATTGAAGTGATTGCTCCAGTTACTGGCGGCTGATTAAAAACAAATTATTTTGCTATGAACGCTCCTTTACCTAATAACCTCAATAACGCCGATACACTTGTCCTTTATGGCGAGAGCTTTGCGAGTCGCTTGCTATTGGGTACCTCACGCTACCCCTCTCCACAGGTGCTAGAGAACGCTGTGCAAGTATCGAATCCCGGCATGATTACTGTAAGCTTACGTCGCCAAGGAACATCAACCGCAGAAGCGCATAGCGGCTTTTGGGATTTACTCAAGAAGATGGCAGTCCCTGTTCTACCGAATACCGCTGGTTGCCATAGCCCACAAGAAGTGATTACCACCGCGCAAATGGCGCGTGAAGTGTTTGAAACCGATTGGATCAAGTTAGAGCTGATTGGCGATGATTACACTTTGCAACCGGATGTCTTGCGCTTAGTGCTGACAGCAGAGACTCTGATTAAAGATGGCTTTAAGGTTCTGCCGTATTGCACGGAGGATCTCATTTTGTGCCAACGTTTGGTTGATGTCGGCTGCCAAGCGGTGATGCCTTGGGCCGCTCCAATTGGTACCGGACAAGGCCCTTTAAATCCATATGCCATGAAACTCTTGCGTGATCGTCTGAAGGTTCCGCTTTTGGTAGATGCCGGCCTAGGACTTCCTTCTCATGCTTGCACTGTGATGGAATGGGGATTTGATGGTGTATTGCTTAATACAGCAGTAGCCTTGGCGGATGATCCTGTGGTGATGGCCAAAGCCTTTGCTATGGCAGTTGATGCAGGTCGTGCGGCCTATTTATCTGGTGCCATGAAGCCCCAGGAATCAGCTCAAGCAAGTACGCCTTTGGTGGGAACTCCTTTTTGGCACCAATCGTAGTGAAGCTAAGTTAAGTACACTAAACCTATGAGTCTAATTCGTGACCTTGCTGATCAAATCGTTGCTGCGCATCGCAATGAAGATTTATGCATTCCGATTCCGAGCTTTAGTCTGAACTCTCCGCCTCCTCTCATTGATAACGAAGCAGCAGTCGATCATTACGAATTAGCAGGCGCACTAGCAGCAATTGAGATGGGCTTTATTGAGTCTGATGCCAGAATCCTGGGTAAGGCGTGGTCACGCATGACATTGCAAGATGGTGGCTTTAATCCCTTTAAATGGCCTAGCAGGCCAGAGCATTTTGATTTACTGCCCTGGACTCGCAATATGAATCCCAATGCGTTTAAAGAGTGTCCAAAACGCTTAGGCTTGTATGGTGTCATGCCGGATGCTGAGTGGGTAAAGCGCATGGTTGATGCGGAGCTACCTACAGTACAACTCCGCTTTAAGTCGAATGAAAAATCCAAGATCCGAAAGCAGATTAAAGAATCTGTTGCAGCAGTTAAAGATAGTAAGACCCTGCTCTTCATTAATGATTACTGGCAAGAAGCAATTGATGCCGGCGCCTATGGCGTGCATTTAGGTCAAGAGGATTTAGTAGATGCAAACCTAGAAGAGATTCGGGTAGCGGGTTTAAGACTGGGATTAAGTACTCATGGCTATGCAGAGCTGGCTTATGCAGATCGCTTTTGCCCAAGTTACATTGCGATGGGAGCCGTCTTTCCTACGAATTTAAAGAAGATGCCTACAGCACCGCAAGGACTGGGTCGCTTATATCGATATGCTCAGCTCATGGACAATTACCCGCTAGTTGCTATTGGCGGCATTGATCAAGATAGCATTCATGCGGTGGCAAAAAGTGGTGTTGGTTCAGTGGCTGTTGTGAGAGCCATTACCCAAGCTAAAGATCCTAAGGCAGCAGTTAAACACTTACAAGAATTAATGCAGGCTTAAATCGATTTAGGGTTTATCAAATAACCCCAAAAGGTGCTCAACGAATTCACTTGCTTTGGCAACCGCCCATTGAGCATCCTCCTTGGTCACCAAATCACCTTTGTAATCACCCATTAAACGAAGATCTTCGACCCTGTTTAATGCTTTGCCAAATTCAATTGAGACTTGACCTGTTTTCACCAATTTCAAACTAAAAACAGATATGAGACCACTGTGGGTTTTTGTATGCTCGACCGAATCTACCTCACCGGAAGCAAGTAAGGCACCTCGAGCAGCGTCAAACATAGCGTAATAGGCTCGATTACATGCTCCATCGAAATCACTAGCATTTAATAGTATTTTTGCTGAGGCTGCTGCTGTTGTCGCTTTAATAAAAAGTTCTTTTGCCTTCAAAGCACAATACCTTCGTTTCGCACATTATTGATAAGGCTTGGATTTGAATAAGTTTCTGGATGATCCCATTCTTCCTGCCATATTGGTAGCGGCTGAATACGTATACCGGTCTCTAAAAGAACTTCATAAGCAAGGTCATCCATAACAAATTTTGTCGCCATAAATGGAGTTGCTAGGCCTTTCAAAAGAATAGCAACATCGGCGTCACTTTCTACGTGATGAGTACCCCTAGCTCGACTTCCAAACAACAACGCTTTTGCTATTGGAAAGTATTGAGCGACCTTATCCATAAAAACTGATGTAGCAGCTTTTGTTTGATCGTCAATGAAGAAATTGCTCATAGCTTCTATTATCCAAAGAAAAAGATGTTATGGCAATTAAGGTCTTTAACATTGGTAGATTGAGGTTAAAAACACTGCTAAGGCTTTGTTTTTTCGTCAAGTAGCGCAGTTGGATAGAAATCATGCATATGCCACAAAGGTCCTGGACCTTCACCAATACTCAAGAAGCGCCCTGCCTCTAAGCCTGCCTCTACATAGGCGATCGCCTTAGCAACTGCATGAGCTAGATCATGACCATCAGCTAGATAGGTAGCAATGGCAGATGCTAAAGAACATCCAGTGCCGTGCGTATTTACTGTATTGACGCGATAGTGTTTGAATTCTCTTGATTGCACAACTTCAAGATCGTCCTCTATGGAACGCCACATTAAATAATCGGTAATTTGGGTATGAGTACTATCTAAGTGGCCACCCTTAATAAGTACTGCTTGTGGACCCATCTCGAGTAACTCTTCTGCGGCTAATTTGAAATCATCTGCGCCACTAATCTCACGCCCAAGTAGTAATGAAGTTTCATCTAGATTAGGCGTAACAAGTGATGCCATTGGTAATAATTCAGTAATCATTGCTTGCGCCGTATCGTCACCACCCAAGCTAGCGCCGGAGGTAGCGCGCAAAACAGGATCTAGAACAATGCGTTTCATACCATGCTTGCGTAAAGATTTAGCAACAGTCCGGACTATTTCTGGACTGGCCAACATGCCGATTTTGACAATATCAGCACCAATATCCATTAAAACTGCGTCAATCTGGGCTTCTACGACCTCAAGATCGACATCCTGAATGCGCGTGACACCCAAGGTATTTTGGGCGGTAATAGCAGTTATGACTGACATGCCATAGCCACCAAGGGCGGTGATGACCTTGAGGTCAGCCTGGAGCCCCGCCCCACCGCCACTATCCGACCCAGCAATGGTCAGTACTTTGGGGATCTGCACAGAAGTGGGAAGAAGTGAATTCATCTTGCTATAATATCGGCTTATTCCTCGATAGCTCAGTCGGTAGAGCGCCGGACTGTTAATCCGTAGGTCCCTGGTTCGAGCCCAGGTCGAGGAGCCAAATAAGTAAAGCCCCTAGAGAAATCTAGGGGCTTTTTCTTTTGCGGTCTAGTTGAAGCAATCTACTTAGATCAAGCCCTTCTTACGTAGATTAGCCAAGCGATTATTAAGAGTCTTAATGGTTAGGAGGTTGTATTTATCACCCTCCTTCCAGGCGCTGCCTTTCCATTCAATGCCTTCTGCTGTGAAATTAGCGAACGGCTCTTTACCTTCCTTTGCATAGCCTTCTAAGATGGCGATGAGTGCTGCTCGATCATCGGATCCGCCAGCATCTTTCACTGCATCCAAAATGGGTTTGGTGATGGTATCGCTATAGGTAACCTTAGTATCCATATGATTGGGCGCTGCTGTTTCTTCGAAGATGTACTCATGTGGCCACTCAAAGACATTTCTTGCTGAATTTTTTACTGCTTCTGGACTCACTGCACCGCCCTCAGGATTCTTGGGATCGGTTGGTAGGCTTAGGCCCAAAATCCAAGCTTCAAATTCAGCAATACGGCTGTAACGCTTTTCTTCGCTATCGCGCTTTTGCTCCTCTTGTGAGAGCAGCAAAGTCACCCATGCCCAGGCAATATCTTTAGGTATTGCAAACTCTTGAGCCAAAATTGCACTGGCTTTTTTTAGTATGGGTTTGGATGTGAGTTTTGACATTGCATTCTTTCTGGGTTCGTTCTGCTTTTTAGTAAGCGCCTTCAATTTAGGGTGAAAAGTCAAAGGGAAGGCTCCCCGCTCATCTTGACAATGCTCTCCACATCCCCCGTAGGATACTCTTCATTAGCCATGGGCTTGCCCACTAGGTCCGCACGAACCCAGTTCTGGCGTCCTCCAATGCCGTCTAATCGAGCAATTCAAGCAAGATCGGCTGTATTCACTAAAATAGACGGATGACTAAGATTCCTGAACTCCTCGCTCCAGCCGGCAGCCTTTCTATGCTGCGCACTGCTTTTGATTTTGGCGCAGATGCCATTTACGCGGGACAGCCTCGTTATTCCCTGCGGGTGCGCAATAACGACTTCGGCAAGATTGAGGTGTTGAAGAATGGAATTGATACTGCCCATGAAATGGGCAAGAAGTTTTATCTAGTCTCTAACTTATTACCTCACGGTGGTAAGACGCGTACTTACATTAAAGATATGGATCCAGTAATTGCATTAAAGCCGGATGCTTTAATCATGTCTGATCCTGGACTAATCATGATGGCGCGCGAAGCTTGGCCAGATATGCCGATTCATTTATCAGTTCAAGCTAATACTGTGAATGGTGCTTCTGCTAAGTTTTGGCGATCTGTTGGCATTAGTCGTGTGATTTTATCCCGCGAACTTTCCTTTGATGAAATTGAAGAAGTCCGTCAAGACTGTCCAGAGATGGAGCTTGAAGTATTTGTTCACGGCGCACTCTGTATCGCTTACTCTGGTCGCTGCTTGTTATCTGGCTATATGTCTCATCGAGATTCCAATCAAGGCGCCTGTACCAATGCTTGCCGCTGGGATTACAAGGTTAAACCTGGGCAACAAAATACGAGTGGTGATGTGGTGCTTTTGCAAGAAGCTCGTCGCCCTGATGATTTGATGCCGATGGAAGAAGATGAGCATGGCACCTACATCATGAACTCTAAGGATCTGCGAGCCGTTGAGCATATTGAGCGCTTAACCAAGATGGGTGTTGACTCTTTTAAGATTGAAGGTCGTACCAAATCACCTTATTACGTTTCACGTACTGTTCAAGCATATAGAGCAGCAATTAATGATGCTGTTGCTGGTAAGCCTTTTAATACCGCCTTGTTAGGTCAATTAGAAGGTTTAGCTAACCGCGGCTATACAGATGGATTTTATGAGCGTCACCATGATAAAGAGTACCAACTCTATATGCGTGGCCACTCTTTATCGGGACGTAGCCTGTATGTTGGTGAAACTCTGGAGATTGACTCTGCTGCCGGCCGAGTCAAGGTAGATGTGAAGAATCGTTTTTCTGTTGGTGACAAAATTGAAATTATTGAACCAAATGGAAACACGGATGTTGTATTGACTGAGATGTGGAATATGAAGGGCGAGTCGATTGAGGTTGCTCCTGGCTCAGGTCATTTTGTTTGGCTCAAAATTCCAATGGCCACTACACATGCCTTTATTGCACGCTATACACAAGAACCCGCACCAGCTGAAGTAGCTACTTCTAGCTCTTGCTCTACTTGCGGCGACTAACATCCCTACTCTTCTTATTAAAGATTTTCATGACCAACAGCGCCAAGAACCCCCCAAACAAACCCAGCTTGAAATTAAAGCTGGAAGATGAAATGAAGAAAGCGCTTTCTCTAACGCTTTACTTCGGTATTTGGTTCTGCGCGATTACCTTTATGGCTACAACCGCTTTAGAAGAGCGCCCTATCCCCCTGGCTCTCTTTGGCTTTGCATTAATCAAAGCAGGCTTATCGGCAAAATTTATGCTGATTGCTCAGGCTGCCTATCCAATCAAGGTCGATAAAGCACATGGAATTGTTGGCCCTCTATTTATTGAGTCTATCGTATACATTATTGTCATTATTGCCCTGAACTATATTGAAGCCGGAATCGATGGCCTGATACATGGAAAAGAATTTATTACCTCTATGGCCGCTTTTGGAAGCGGTGATCCATTAAGGGTATTGGCGATGTCGATTGTGTATTGGTTAATTGTTTGGCCTTACTTAATTTTTGTAGGATTCAATAAGGTTGTTGGAAATACTGAAACACTTGCCGTACTATTTGGCCCCAAAAAATAATTGTCTTACTTGTATTGCGTGAGAATTTTTTGGCTCTGCTTGTTGGGATTTATTTGCCAACAAGCGTCCGCTCAAGAGATTGAAGCTCGCGCGTATTCGAATGCGCCTATTGGCATTAACTTTGTTTCGGGTGGAATAGCCCAGGCCAAGAGTGGTTCATACACCCTCACTACTGAAGCAGCAAGCCTGACCCGCATTATTATTGTCTTCGGACAGTCGGGCAGGATTAGCCTGCTCCTCCCTTATGCGCAACTTTCAGGTACGGGCAGCATTAGGACCCAAAATATGAACGCCTCCGCAGAAGGTCTGTCCGATCCTGTTGTAAAGATCTCCGCCAATCTTTATGGTGCGCCAGCACTCTCGCTAGAAGAATTTAATAACTACAAACAAGATCTCATTATTGGCACCAGTCTTGCTGCATCCATCCCATGGGGCAAGTACAACAGCGAGCAAATGCTCAACGTGGGCGCCAATCGCTCTCTTATTCAGCCAGCCATCGGAGCATCTCAAGCAGTTGGACCATGGCGTTTGGAACTGGCAGGTATGGCGACGATCTACACCAGCAATACCAGTTTTCTGGGAAGCAATACGCTCTCCCAAAATCCCATCTACTCCTCGGAAGCCCATGCGATCTATTACTTTCAGAATACGGCCTATATCTCTGCCGATGCTACCTATTTCATGGGTGGTCAGAAATACGTCAATGGCACAGCAATCAGTAGCTCACAAGAAAATTGGCGTTTTGGCAGCACTTTTTCTTACCCCATTAATAAGCACAATTCAATCCGCCTAACCGGTAGCAAAGGTGTCTACTCCAATACCAATACTGACTACACCGCACTGGGGATTTCCTGGCAGTACCGCTGGGGTGGCGGACTGTAGGTAATTAGGCTATTCCATCGCTACAATAAAGCCAAAGAACATTAAAAAGAGATACGAGACAAACATGAGTAATAAACCAAAAGATCCAGCAGAGAGCGGTTTACGCAAAGGCTTGACTAGCTATGGGGATAAAGGCTTCTCTTTATTTTTACGTAAGGCCTTCATCAAAGGTGCCGGGTATACCAATAGCGCATTAGATCGCCCTGTCATCGGCATTATCAATACCGGTAGCGCTTACAACCCCTGCCATGGCAATATGCCTCAGCTTTTGGAAGCGGTAAAACGCGGTGTGATGTTGGCCGGTGGTCTGCCGATGGAATTTCCAACGATTTCGATACATGAGAGTTTTGCTGCGCCTACCAGTATGTACTTGCGTAATTTGATGTCTATGGATACTGAAGAAATGTTACGTGCACAGCCAATGGATGCGGTTGTCATGATTGGTGGTTGCGATAAGACTGTGCCAGCGCAAATGATGGGTGCCGCTTCTGCTGGCTTGCCAGCCATTCAACTGATAACCGGATCAATGCTGACTGGCTCTCATCGCAGTGAACGTGTTGGCGCTTGTACAGATTGCCGTCGCTATTGGGGCAAGTTCCGTGCCGGCGAAATTGATGAAGTTGAAAAAGATGAAGTTAATGACCAACTGGTTGCGAGCGTTGGCACCTGTTCAGTAATGGGAACTGCAAGTACCATGGCTTGTATCTCAGAGGCGTTGGGTATGACAGTTCCCGGTGGTGCAACTCCTCCAGCAGTCACTGCAGACCGCATCCGCGTAGCCGAAGAAACTGGTACTTGTGCTGTGAAGATGGCAAAAGAAGGTTTGACGATAGACAAGATACTCACTGCAGACGCATTTGAAAACGCGATGCGTGTTTTGCTAGCGATTGGTGGGTCAACCAATGGCATTGTTCACTTAGCTGCCATTGCTGGCCGTATGGGCCTCGAGATTGATTTAGATGCGCTTGATAAGATGGGTGATGAGACCCCTGTTTTGGTTGATTTAAAACCATCTGGTGACCACTACATGGAAAACTTCCATGATGCCGGTGGCATGACCACCTTGCTTCGTGAACTTAAGCCTCTATTAAAACTTAATGCGATGACTGTTTCCGGTAGAACTCTTGGTGAAGAGATTGATGCTGCTCCACCTAGCTTCAAGCAAGATGTCGTGCGTCCATTTGATAAACCAATTTATCCACGCGGCAGTATTGCAGTATTGCATGGCAATTTAGCGCCGGGTGGCGCCATCATCAAACAGTCTGCTGCTAATGAAAAGCTCATGGAGCATGAAGGTCGTGCCGTAGTGTTTGAAGATGCTGCTGATTTAGCCAATCGTATCGATAGCCCTGACTTAGATGTTACTGCTGATGACATTTTGGTTCTCAAAAATATTGGGCCTAAAGGCGCTCCTGGCATGCCAGAAGCTGGCTATATACCAATTCCTATGAAATTGGCACGAGCTGGCGTCAAAGATATTGTGCGCATCTCTGATGGACGTATGAGCGGCACCGCCTTCGGCACCATTGTGTTGCACGTTACCCCTGAATCCGCTATTGGCGGTCCTTTGGCACAAGTGCGTAACGGTGATCGCATTCGTTTGAGCGTTAAGAATCGAGAGATTAGCCTCTTAATTTCCGATGAAGAACTGGCTCAGCGTATGAAAGACAATCCCATAACATCTCCTACTGCTGAACGTGGTTACAAAAAACTCTTCTTGGATACCGTGACCCAAGCAGACCAAGGTGTAGATTTTGATTTCTTGAGAGCAGTCATAATGGTTGGCAAAACCCCTTCATCCAAATAAAAGTTTTCAGTGATTAACGCCAATCTCTTGCGTAGGGGCATGAATCTATGGCCCCCATTTCTGGGTGCTGGCATTACAGTTGAGCATATTGCCAAAGACTTTCGTCATGCCAAGGTACGTCTCAAGCATGGTCTATTGAACCGCAATATTGTGGGCGTACATTTTGGTGGTAGCCTCTTTGCAATGACTGACCCCTTCTTCATGATGATGGTGTCTCAGAATCTAGGTAAGGGTTATATTATTTGGGATCAGGCGGCCAAGATTGAATTCCTCAAGCCGGGCAAAGGAAAAGTTCATGCTAGTTTTGAAATTACTCAAGACCAATTAGATGAAATTATTAATGCCGCAGAGCCTGGAGATAAGGTCTTAAGGGACTTTAAAGTCGACGTAAAAGATCAAGAAGATGATGTGGTGGCGCGCATCACCAAGACTTTGTACATACGAAAGAAGATGAAGAAAAGCTAACGTACATTGCTAGCCTTTTTATTAATCGCTTAGTTAATGTATATAAGCAGGCGCATCAATAATACGCATCTCGCCTTCAATCCAGGCTTCCACCTCAAGCTGCAGCTGCTCTTCCGTTTTTCCCGCTACTGAGATCACTGGTCCAATAGAAAGCGTAATCACTCCAGGATGCTTTAAGAAGGTATTTCTAGGCCAAATGGCAGCAGAGTTCTGCGCCACCGGAAGAATGTCTGTTTGTGTACTAATAGCAAGGCGAACACCGCCTTTTCTGTAAGGCTTAAATGACCCACGTGGGGTTCGAGTACCTTCTGGATAAATGGCAATCCATTTTCCCTCTGATAAAACTATTTTGCCCTGCTCGTTGACTGCTTCTCGAGCTTTCTCACGATCGCCCCGATTAATATGAATCATCTTTAATGAGGCCAAAGCCCAACCAAAAAAAGGCACAAACAATAATTCTCTTTTGAATACAAAGCAAAGCTGTCTTGGGAAAAATGCTGGGTAGACAAAGGTTTCCCATGCGGATTGATGCTTGCCCAAAATAATTAATGACTTATTAGGATCTCGGGGGATATTCTCAAAGCCCTTTATCTTTAGATCTATTCCACAGAAAAATAAGAGTGCTTTTTGGGTTAAACGGCACCAAAATACACCCATTTGGTAGCGCGTGCTGCGACTTGTAAAGGGGATGACCAGAATAATTGCGCTAGCAACAATGGTGACGGTTGAGAAACCAAATAAATAGAATAGAAAGGAACGCAGCCAAAGTATCACGATAATATTTTTACTAATTAAGCGCTAAAAAACTTATTTTAAATGATTGGCCTTTACGAGATGATCCTTGGCAATGCTCATAAATCCCTTAATTCACGTCTTAGGATTTTTCCAACATTGGTTTTTGGCAAGTCAGCACGGAAAACAATGTGCTTTGGGCGCTTATAGTTAGTGAGGTTCTCTTTGCAGAATGCCAAGATAGCTTCTTCTGTTAGGGACTGGTCTTGTTTCACAACGAACGCCTTGACAGCCTCACCAGAGTCTTCATCAGGCACACCAATGACTGCACACTCCAAGACACCAGGAATCAAAGACAGAACTTCTTCCACTTCATTTGGATAGACATTAAATCCAGAAACCAGAACCATATCTTTTTTGCGATCCACAATCTTAGTGAGACCATCGGCATTCATGATGCCAATATCACCCGATTTAAAGAAGCCATCAGATGTCATGACATTCTTAGTTTCATCAGGCTTATTCCAGTACCCAGCCATTACCTGAGGCCCCCGGATGCAAATCTCACCAGGAGTACCAAAAGGCACCTCAATACCGTCGTCACCCAAAATAAGCACTTCTGTACTTGGCACTGGGTAACCAATAAAACCAGTAAAACTTTCGATTAAAGCAGAGTTAACGCAAGCGACTGGTGAGGTTTCTGAAAGGCCATAGCCTTCGGCAATAGGAGCGCCAGTCATTTCTTGCCAATGATCTGCAACGACCTTTTGCATTGCCATACCACCACCAATAGTTGCCAAGATATTAGGAAACTTAACAGAGGCAAATTCTGATTTGTGCATCAGCGCATTAAAGAGAGTATTAACACCAGGGAAAATATTGATATTTGGATGCTTCTTCAATAGCTTGATGAATCCATCGAAATCACGTGGATTAGGAACCAAAACTAACAGGCCACCTTTGCGCATACCCAATACTGAACAGGCTGTTAAGGCAAAGATGTGATACATAGGTAGCGCACATAAGAAAACCAATTGATCTACATTCTTACGCTTTAATCCCGGCTCAAGCCATAACTCTGTCTGGATGACATTAGAAAGAATATTGCTATGCAAAAGAATGGCGCCTTTAGATAAACCTGTAGTGCCCCCTGTGTATTGCAAAAAGGCAATGTCACTTAAAGAAGTATTAGGTTTATTCCAGGAATGATGACTGCCCTCACCTAAAGCAGTCAAAAAAGTAATATGACCAGGCAAATCCCATGCGGGCACGAGTTTTTTTACATTACGGACTACAAAGTTGACTACCGCACCTTTGAGTCCAATCATTTCACCCAGTGAAGTAACGATGGTCTTTTTCAATGGCACGTCAGCAGCGATGTGCTGATAAACATGTGCAAAGTTTTCTAAGATGACTAGAGCTGATGCGCCACTATCTTTAAGTTGATATTCCAACTCACGGGCGGTATAGAGCGGATTAACATTGACCACTACGTACCCCGCACGAAGGATACCGATCATCGCAATCTGAAATTGCAATACGTTAGGCAACATAATTGCAACACGAGCGCCAGGTTCTAAACCCAGGTTTTGCAAGTAAGAGGCAAAGTGCTTGGAGTGCTGATCAAGCTCTCGATACGTTAAGAACTTATCGAGATACTCACAGGCACGTCTATTTGGATAACGTTCAAAAGCTTCCTCGAACATATCTAGCAAAGAATTATAGCCAGAGATATCGACATCATGAGGTACACCCTCAGGATAGTGTTTCAACCAAGGTTTTGAGGGATTAACCATGAGTTACTTTCAGTCTTGATCTAGTTTTACTTATAGTCAGATTGTTAAATCTGTATGACTCATTCTAATCACAGGAACAATAAATCTAAAGAAAAAGCCCTCTGCTATGAGAGGGCTTTGACTTAACAATTTACAACGATTAGAAACGGTAACCTAGACCGACCAAAATATCAGTACCAGTACCTTTAATTTGATTGCTAATAGCAGCACCTGATGTTGTAGTACCATTTGCAGTCTTATTGCCGTAAGCAGCATAATTAACTTCGCCAAATGCAAAAATGGAGCCTGTAATAATCTGCTTATAACCCAAGCCAAGTGTGTATCCGCTTAAATTATTTGTGTTGTAAGCTAGATCAGGGGTTGATAAGCCAATAGTGGCTCCGGTATATCCAATTTTTGCATAAGCCAAGCGATCCTTGTCAATGACATATCCGGGTGTTAATACAATGCTGTATAAGTTTTTGACCTGATAGCTTGCTGGTGAAGTCTTTGCTAGCGCTCCACTTTGAGTATAGTAATTTAAGTTGCCAGTGGCGCCTGAGCTAGCACCAGGATAATAAGTTGCGGCCAAGCCTAATACATAATTAGGAGAAATACCAAAGTTATATCCAACTGCTAAATTAACCAAACCAGTGCTAACGTTATTAACATTAGATGCAGAGCTATTTAAATTAACAGAAGAAGGATAGGGAGCAGGGAGTCCAGTTGGCTGAACTGCAGTTCCATTTGATACTGTTGGATTGAACATACCCCAGCCCACACCAATCTGACCATAAGCACCTTCCCATGCATTTGCTTTTGCAGACTGTGCATTTGCACTTGTTGCGAATACACCCATCATTGCTAAAGCCAAAGCGCTAATTTTTACTGTTTTCATATATCTTCCTGTGATCAGTTTTTATTGATATCAAACAACTCACTAAATATTAATTACCTTTATTAGAATTTGGATCTCGGGTTTTCCCTCAATTAATTGTGCAGTGCATTAATTCCATTGGCCCTGTAGATAAGATTGTGTATTTAAAGGGCCTGTAGACTAGTTTCAATTTTTTTGTATTGATGTAATATAAACGAACGATCGTATTATTTTTACAACATTCTAAGGTTAATAAGAATCCCATGAACCAGGTAAGGGTTAATTTAAAGGCTACAGACGAGCCCACCAAAGGGTCGGCAACTAAGACTTTGATCCTGAATGCGGCCTTAGAGATTTCAAGCAAATCTGGCCTTGAAGGCTTGACCATTGGGAATCTAGCTGAATCTGTGAAGATGAGCAAAAGCGGCGTCTTCGCACACTTTGGCTCCCGAGAAGAGCTGCAGGTTGAAGTTGTTCGTGCATACCATCAAAAATTTCAGGAAGTCGTATTCGCCCCTGCACTCTTAAAACCAAAGGGCTTGCCCAGACTGAATCAAATGATTAGCTCTTGGCTCAAAATGAGTAGCGGTGGTGATACCTCTAGCTGTTTCTTTATTTCTGGAGCCGCTGAATTTGACGACTGTCCCGGCATTGTTCGAGATGAGCTACTTCGTAGCGTTGAAGTATGGCGCTCCGCTTTGCTTAGGGCCATTAAAGAAGCAATATCTGAGGGGCATCTAAAAAAATCAGTGGATGCCCAAGCTCTACTGTTTAGGCTTTACAGCATTGCACTAGGCGTTCACCATGATTCTCGTTTTCTAGAGAATCCAAAATGCTTAGCAATTGCAAACAAGCTAATTAAAGAAATTTTTGCAGCAAATCAAGTAACTCAATAATTCTTAATAAGTACCTCTTAAATCCCATCAAAGAAGATAAAGAATATGCCTCAATACAATCCACCCCTCCGCGATATTCAATTCGTTATTCATGAAATGCTTGATGCCGGCAAAGAGTTCGCAGCTCTACCTGTATATCAGGATGTTGATAAAGACACCATGAATCAGATCATTGAAGAGGCTGGCAAGTTTGCTAGTGAGATTGCCTTCCCTTTGAATCAAATTGGTGATCAACAAGGTTGTACGCGACATGAGGATGGATCGGTGACAACTCCTGCTGGCTTTAAGCAGGCTTATGAGCAGTATGTTGCTGGTGGATGGCCTGCTTTATCATGCGATCCCGCATATGGTGGCCAAGGATTGCCGCAACTACTCAATACCGTTCTGTATGAGACTTTAAATTCTGCCAATCAATCTTGGACGATGTATCCAGGCCTATCGCATGGCGCCTATGAGTGCTTACATGCACATGGCACTGAAGAACAGAAAAAAACTTACCTAGAAAAATTGGTTTCTGGTCAATGGACTGGAACGATGTGCTTGACGGAACCTCATTGCGGCACTGATCTTGGCTTACTAAAGACTAAAGCCGAGCCCCAAGCAGACGGTACATATGCTATTAACGGAACCAAGATTTTTATCTCTAGCGGTGATCATGATTTAGCTGAGAATATTATTCATCTTGTTTTGGCACGTCTTCCAGACTCTCCAATTGGAAGCAAAGGTATCTCTTTATTTGCAGTGCCTAAATTTCAGGTTGGTGTCGATGGTTCAATTGGTAAATCTAATGCCGTGTCTTGTGGCTCTCTAGAGCATAAGATGGGTATTCATGGGAATGCCACTTGCGTTATGAACTTTGATGGCGCTATTGGCACCCTCGTCGGCGAGCCCCACAAAGGCCTGAACGCCATGTTTGTGATGATGAATGCAGCGCGTTTGGGTGTTGGCATGCAAAGTCTTGGCTTAACTGAGGTGGCATATCAAAACTCTGCTGCGTATGCCAAAGAGCGTTTACAAATGCGCAGCTTGACTGGCGCTAAGGCTCCAGAGAAGGCAGCTGATCCAATCATTGTTCACCCTGATGTACGGCGCATGCTCTTAACTCAGAGAGCTTATGCAGAAGCAGGTAGAGCTTTTTCTTACTGGGTAGCTCTGATGATTGATAAAGAACTCAATCACCCTGATGAAAAGGTTCGCAAAGAAACGGGCGAAATGGTTGCCCTGCTTACGCCAATTATTAAAGCCTTCTTAACCGATAACGCATTTACCGCTACCAACGAAGGCATGCAGGTATTTGGTGGTCATGGCTACATTGCCGAATGGGGTATGGAGCAATATGTTCGTGATGCTCGCATCAATATGATTTACGAAGGTACCAATACCATTCAATCACTGGACCTTTTGGGTCGCAAGGTTCTTGGCGATATGGGTAAAAAGCTTACTAAATTTGGCAAGATCATCGAACAATTCATTGAAGACGAAGGTGTTCGCAAGGAAATGCAAGAGTTTATTGATCCACTTTCTGATATCGCTGTCAAGGTTGAAAAGCTTACTAAAGAAATTGGCATGAAAGCCATGATGAATCACGAAGAAGTGGGCGCTGCTGCAGTTCCTTACTTGCGCGTTGTGGGCCATTTGATTTATTCCTATCTTTTTGCGCGCATGGCAAAGATTGCACTAGCAAACAAATCCAGCAACGATCCCTTCTATCAAGCAAAGCTGGCTACTGCCCGCTTCTACTTTGACAAGCTCCTTCCTGAGACAGCCATGCTGATCCGTCAAGCACGTGCTGGCTCTAAATCGTTAATGGCAATGCCGGCAGATTTTTTCTGAGAGACTGAACATGAGTGATAACAAGATTATTAAAAAAGTAGCCATCCTAGGTGCTGGTGTGATGGGTGCCCAGATTGCTGCGCAGTGCATTAACGTCGGTCTACCGGTTGTTCTGTTTGACTTGCCAAGCAAATCGGATGATGGCAAACCTGTTAACAAGAATGCGATTGCCATGAAAGCGATCGAGAATCTGAAGAAACTGAAACCCGCTCCACTGGGTTTATCTTCAGAAGCCAATTTAATCACTCCTGCAAATTATGAGGACGACTTAGGCCTCCTGGCAGATTGTGACCTCATTATTGAAGCTATTGCTGAGCGTTTAGATTGGAAGCATGCTCTCTATGAAAAAGTAGCTCCATATATTCCGGCGCATGCTCTGTTTGCAACCAATACCTCAGGTCTTCCTATTGGTGAGCTTGCCAAAGGTTTTTCTGGTGATTTGAAGAAGCGCTTCTGTGGTGTGCACTTTTTCAATCCACCTAGATATATGCACTTACTGGAACTTATCCCAGCAGCGGATACCGATCCTGCCGTATTGAATGCTCTAGAAACCTTTATGACTTCCGCAATGGGCAAAGGGGTTGTACGTGCAAAAGATACGCCGAACTTTATCGGTAACCGTGTAGGTGTTTTCTCGATCCTGGCCGTTTTTGCAGAGGCGCAAAAGTTTGGTCTTGGCTTTGATGAAGTCGATGCCATTACTGGTAGTAAGTTAGGTCGCGCTAAGTCAGCTACCTTTAGAACTAGTGATGTCGTTGGCCTAGATACTATGGCTCATGTCATTAAGACTATGGAAAATGCCTTACAAGGCGATTCTTTCTCCGCCCTATTTAAAACGCCTGAGGTTGTAAGTCAGCTCATTGCAAAAGGTGCGCTGGGCCAGAAGACCAAGGCAGGCTTTTATCGCAAGGATGGCAAGAATGTACTCGTGCTGGATGCTGCTACTGGTGAATACAAGCCCTCTACTGCAACGATTGAACCGCTGATTGAACGCATTCTAAAAAAACCTATTGCTGAACGTCTAGGATTATTAAGAGAAACCGATGAACCCCAAGCGCAATTCTTGTGGGCTATCTATCGGGATATCTTTCACTACTGCGCCATTCATCTTGGTGAGATTGCTCAATCCGCCCGAGAGATTGATTTTGCAATGCGTTGGGGTTATGGCTGGAATTTAGGTCCTTTTGAAGACTGGCAAGCGGCTGGTGTAACGCAAGTAGCTAACTGGATTAAAGAAGATATTGATGCCGGCAAAACATTAAGCAAAGAACCCCTGCCTGCTTGGCTTTTTAGTGGGCCAGTTGCGGATAAGCAAGCTTTCCATACCCCTGAAGGTTCATGGTCTGCATCTGAGAATAAATATATCCCCCGCTCTGCTTTACCGGTATACCAGAAGCAAGTATTTAGAGCGCCACTGTTAGGAGATGGTTCTCCTGATCCCAAAACAGCGGGCACCACTATTTTTGAAAATACGGACTTCCGAGCTTGGGTCGATGCCAATCAGCCAGAGGTCTTAATTGCCTCATTCCGCTCGAAGATGAATACCTTTAGTCCAGACGTATTGAGTGGTCTACAAAAAGCAGTTGAGATCGCAGAGGCAAATTATGCGGGATTGGTAATCTGGCAGCCTACATCATTGAAGCTAGGCACACCTGGAGGACCTTTTTCTGCAGGCGCCAACTTGGAAGCTGCGATGCCAATGGTTATGAAAGGTGGCCCCGCTGGAGTTGAGCCGTTCGTCAAAGAGTTTCAAGACACGATGATAAAAATCAAATACTCCCAAGTACCTGTAGTTGCTGCAGTCTCTGGGATTGCTTTAGGTGGTGGTTGTGAATTAGTTCTCCAATCTGCACGCAGAGTTGCCGCTATGGAAAGTTATATTGGCTTAGTAGAAGTTGGCGTTGGACTTTTGCCTGCTGGTGGTGGACTTAAGGAAGCGGCTATTCGTGCAGCTCAAGGCGTCGCACTTGCTGGTAACACTAATTATTTGGATTTCACCAAAGCTTCTTTTGAAAATGCTGCGATGGCCAAAGTTTCTTCATCTGCTCAAGAAGCAATGAAGATGGCTTACCTCCAAAAGGGAGACATTATTGTTGCTAACGTCTATGAATTACTTGCTTTGGCACAAGATCAAGTCAAAGCAATGCGCTACTCTGGATACAGGCCACCTATCCCAACCTTAATCCCGGTTGGTGGCCGTTCTGTTGCTGCCACCGTGATGGGTCAGGTAGTCAACATGCGTGATGGTGGCTTTATCTCTGAACATGATGCGCATATCGCCAAGAAAATTATCGAGATTATTACTGGCGGTGATGTGGATGCAGGGACACTAGTTACCGAAGAGTGGCTTCTCAAACTCGAGCGTCAGGCTTTTGTGGAACTCATTGGCCACCCTAAATCCATGGAACGAATTATGGGCATTCTCCAAACTGGCAAGCCTGTTAGAAACTAATTTACCGAGATATCATTATGAAAAATATCCAAGACGCTTATATCGTTGCAGCTACTCGCAGTGCCATTGGCAGATCTGGACGAGGCGCACTAAAAAATACTCGGCCAGATGATTTGCTTGGCAATGCCTTGCAACATATTCTGACGCAAGTCCCTACCCTGGATCCCAAAGCCATTGAAGATGCCATTATTGGGTGCGCAATGCCAGAAGGTCAGCAAGGTTTGAATGTGGCTCGCATAGGTTTGCTCCTCGGTGGACTGCCAAATACTATAGGTGGCATTACCGTCAACCGCTTCTGCTCCTCTGGATTAAATGCTATCGCTATGGCAGCTGACCGCATTCGGGTTGGTGAAGCGGATGTGATGATTGCTGGTGGCGTTGAGTCTATGAGCATGGTACCGATGGGTGGCAATTCGCCATCAATGTCGCCAGAAATCTTTATGGGTGATGAAAATATTGGTATCGCTTACGGCATGGGCTTAACTGCTGAGAAAGTTGCGCAGCAATGGAGGATCAGTCGCGAGGATCAAGATGCTTTTGCATTCCATTCGCATCAAAAGGCTATGGCTGCACAAGCTGCTGGTGAATTTAACTCTGAAATCTTCCCTGTCAAGGTAGCTCATCGCTCGATGGATCTGGGTAAAGGTGAAGTAGATGTGCAATGGCGTGAATTTTTGAAAGATGAAGGTCCACGCATAGATACCTCGCTTGAAGGTTTGGCCAAACTCAAGTCTCCATTCGCCGCAAGGGGCAGCGTTACTGCTGGCAATAGTTCACAAACCTCTGATGGTGTTGGTGCACTTATCTTGGCTAGCGAAAAAGCAATCAAGACCTTTGGCCTCACCCCTTTAGCACGCTTTGTTAGCTTTGCCGTAAAAGGTGTTCCACCTGAAATCATGGGTATTGGACCTAAAGAAGCTATTCCTGCTGCATTAAAGCTGGCCGGGCTCAATTTGCAGGATTTAGATTGGATCGAATTGAACGAAGCGTTTGCAGCCCAGTCATTAGCGGTCATTAGAGATCTTGGCTTAGATCAAAGCAAAGTCAATCCTTTAGGCAGTGCCATTGCTCTTGGACATCCTTTAGGTGCAACTGGTGCCATCCGTGCTGCTACAGCGATTCATGCCCTGCAGAGACATAATCTTAAGCACGCCATGGTGACGATGTGCGTTGGTACCGGTATGGGCGCTGCAGGAATCTTTGAGCGCTGTTAATTAGACTTATTTAAATCAGGGGACTTCAGAATGTTAAAGAAGCAATTTATCCTATCAGCCTGCGTACTTGGTCTGATTGCTGGCAATGCGCATGCTCAAGCTACCGACCCAGCTATTGGAGTTTGGAAGACGATTGATGACAAAACCAATGAGCCCTCTTCTTTAATCAAGATCGATGAAGTAAATGGAAAACTGGAAGGCACTATTATCAAAACCTTTCCAAAGCCGAATGAAAAGCCTTTGGTGTATTGCACGCTATGTAAAGATGATCGTAAGGATAAGCCCATCCTTGGGATGAAAATCATGACCGACCTAAGACGAGACAAGCCGGGTGTTTGGATAGATGGAAAAATTCTGGATCCTGAAGAAGGTGAAATCTATCGCGTCAAAATTGCGACTGAAGATGGCAAGAAAATGGATGTGCGTGGCTATATTGGTGTTCCATTATTAGGTCGTACCCAAGTTTGGTACAAAGCTGAGCAGTAATCTAAAGATCACTTAAAAATATGAGCAATCAACCTCTTCCAGAAGTTCTACGAAAACATTTGGCGGATGGCAATTTACCCGTCATTGCGGCACCTCTTTTTATTATCAGCAATCCTAAATTGGTCATTGCCCAATGCAAAGCGGGTGTAATTGGCTCTATGCCTGCCCTAAATGCCAGACCGGCTGAGCAGCTTGAAGAATGGTTGATTGAAATTACTACCGCCCTAGTTGCGTATAACAAAGAGCATCCAGAGAAACCAGCCGCACCTTTTGCCATCAATCAAATTGTGCATAAGAGCAATGATCGCCTTGAACATGATATGGCTCTGTGCGTCAAATACAAAGTACCCATCATCATTACCTCGTTAGGTGCTCGCGAAGAAATTAATACTGCTGCACATAGTTATGGCGGCATCGTATTGCATGACATTATTAATAATGCCTTTGCCAAAAAAGCGATAGAAAAAGGTGCCGATGGCTTAATTGCAGTTGCAGCTGGCGCTGGTGGACATGCCGGCATTAAAAGTCCCTTTGCATTAATTCAGGAAATTCGGGAATGGTTTAAGGGCCCACTAGTGCTAAGTGGCTCTATTGCTACTGGCGGTGCTGTTTTGGCAGCTCAGGCTATGGGTGCCGACTATGCCTATATTGGTTCAGCATTCATTGCAACGGAAGAGGCGCGTGCAAGTGATGCCTATAAACAGGCTGTAGTTGACTGCAATTCAGACGATATTGTCTTGAGTAACCTATTTACTGGTGTATCCGGCAACTATTTAGCACCATCTATTCGCAATGCTGGCTTGGATCCGGATAATCTTCCAGAAAGTGACCCAAGCAAGATGAACTTTGGTGGTGCAGCTCAGAAAGCCTGGAAAGATATCTGGGGTTGCGGTCAAGGCATTGGGGCTGTAAAAGCGGTTACACCTACAGCGCAGTTTGTTGCTCGTTTAAAGGCTGAATATGATCAAACTAAAGCAAATTTGCTTAAAGGCGCAGCATAGATCACATGATTAATCATCACCTGTCAGACGGCATTCTCAAGATAGTACTCAACCGACCTGAGAAAAAGAATGCGTTCACCAATGCCATGTATCGCGAGCTTACGCAGATACTGTCTGAGGGAGATCAGAATCCTCAAGTAAAGGTGATGTTGATATCTGGAGCTGGTAATGCCTTTTCAGCGGGGAATGATATTGCTGATTTCATGCAATCCCCCATCACGCATGAAGATGCCCCACCAATTAACTTATTAAAGGTGCTTGCAGGACTCACTAAACCGTTGATTGCCGCTGTAGATGGGGTTGCAGTTGGGATCGGAGCAACATTATTGTTTCACTGTGATTTGGTTTACGCCCAAAAGGATGCGCGCTTCATCTTTCCTTTTGTTTCCTTGGGCTTGGTTCCAGAGGGAGCCATCTCTTTATTGCTTCCACGCCTAGTTGGCCATCAAAAAGCCTCAGAAATATTGCTCTTTGGTGAACCTATCAGCGCCGATGAAGCCCAGCAAATTGGCTTTGTAAATAAAGTAATTACAGAGCCATCAGCACTGCCTTATGCGGAGCAAAGAGCTCAAAAGCTTACCGCCCTTTCCTCGGGATCGTTATCTAGAACAAAGTCTTTATTAAAGGATGGCGCACTGAAGACTGCAGTACTCAATCAAATTGATATTGAAGGCAAGCTCTTCATCGATCGGCTCCATGGCCCTGCAGCTAAAGAGGCTCTCACTTCTTTTTTAGAAAAGCGAGCGCCTAATTTTGAAGGATTAGATTAGCAATCCGCTCGGATTAAGCCTACTGCTTTTTCGGCGATAGCGATAATAGGAGCATTGGTATTGCCGCCGATCAAGGTTGGCATGATGGATCCATCAACTACTCTTAGGCCATCAATGCCATGAACCTTCAAGCTTGAGTCAACTACCGCCATAACATCATGACCCATTTTGCAGGTGCCCACTGGGTGATAAACCGTATCAGCCCGCTCCCGAATAATCTTTCGAATGTCATCATCTGTTTTTACATTAGGCGTAAAGACATCTTTTTTGCGTATCTGAGCAAACGCAGGGGCATCCATTAATTGTTTGGTCAGCTTATAACCTTTAACTAGGATTTCCAAATCCTCTTCTTCGACTAAGAAAGCTGGATCAATTAAGGGTGCATCTTGCATCCTGTTGCTAGCTAGCGTTACCTGTCCTCGACTCTTAGGCCTCAGAACGCATACATGACATGAGTAGCCATGGGGCATATGTAATTTACGGGCATGGTCTTCCACTAAGCTAACTACAAAATGCAATTGCACGTCTGGTGCATCAAGGCCGGGATCTGTTTTAAGGAAGCCGCCCGCCTCTGCAAAGTTGGTGGCAATCATGCCTTCGCTTGAACGAATGTATTTAATAATTTCACCGGTCAATTTAACCGTACCACCTAAAGAAATGCCGATGAGATCGATACTATCTGCAGAATAGCCAAATATGAAATCTGGATGATCTTGGAGATTTTGACCTACACCAGGCAAATCATGAATAACTGGTATATCGAATTTCTTTAACTCTTGAGCAGGCCCCACTCCAGAAACCATGAGCAATTGCGGCGAATGGAAGGCGCCTGCACACAGAATGACTTCTTTGTTAGCGCGCATGACGTGCTGTTTACCACCCTGCGTGTAGCTTACGCCTACAGCTCGCTTGCCTTCGAACAAAATACGCTCAACCTGAACACCGGTTTGCACATGTAAATTTGTCCGCTTACCCATATGGGGATGTAAATAGCCGCGCGCCGCACTCCAGCGCTCACCGTTTTTATGGGTAACCTGATAAATCCCCAAACCCTCTTGTTCGGCGCCATTGAAGTCTTCTGTAACCGGAAAGCCGGCTTCCTTCGCAGCATTCAAATAGATTTTCTGAAAAGGATTATGAGACTGTAGATTCGATACAGATAATGGGCCATCATTCCCGTGAAAGGAATTCTTAATGGTGGTGTTGTTTTCGCTTTTCTTAAAGTACGGCAGTAGGTCATCATATGACCAGCCTGCATTACCAAGAGCGGCCCAATGATCGTAATCAGTACGATGACCTCTGGTGTAAATCATGGCATTAATTGCCGAGGAGCCGCCCAAGCACTTCCCCCTGGGTTGATATCCTCTACGGCCATTCAAACCCTTCTGAGGTACTGTTTGAAAGGCGTAGTTATTGATTGAAGTGGGTAACATAGCTACTGCAGCCGCAGGTGTTTTAACGACCCAGCTATCGCCCTTACCGCCAGCCTCAAGCAATGCAACGCTAGTGCCAGCATGCTCGCTAAGCCGCCCTGCCATCACACTACCAGCAGACCCACCACCTACGACAATGTAATCAAAGGCCTGAGACTTCATTGTTTATTACCCCAGAGATTCATCAGCTTTAATCTAGCTGAAGGTTGAATATTGATTTTGCTCATATCCCCAGCATAATGACGCACCACACGCTTGTCCATTAAGGCGAACCAGAGGGGCGAGCAATACGCCAAAGTAATCATAGATGCATAACCGCCAGGTAATTGAGGCGCTTCTCCAAAATGACGCAATGCTTGATAACGCCTAGTTGGATGCGCATGATGATCAGAATGGCGCTGTAGGTGATACAACAAAATGTTGCCAACTATGTGATTACTATTCCAGGAATGTTCTGGGGCGCAGCGAACATACTCACCATGTTGATCTTTTTGACGTAATAATCCGTAGTGCTCTACGTAGTTCACAACTTCCAACATCGAGGCAGCGTAGATGCCCTGAAGAACTAGAAAAATCAATGCTGACCATCCAAGCCAAAACATGAGAACGCCATATAAGAGGATGGTGAGAGACCAAGCTTGGAGATTTTCATTCTGAACACTCAAAACGCCCTTACCTTTTCTTTTTAAGCGCTCGCGCTCAAGATCCTATGCAGAAATCAAACTACCAAGAACCGTACGCGGAAGAAAGGCCCAGAAACTTTCCCCCATACGGGCACTAGCAGGATCCTCGGGTGTTGCCACGCGCTTGTGATGGCCGCGGTTATGCTCTACAAAGAAGTGACCATACATACTGGAGGCTAATGCCAATTTAGAAAGCCACCGATCAATAGATTCTTGCTTATGCCCTAGTTCATGGGCGGTTCCAATACCAATACCGTTAGTGGATCCCACAGTAAATACCAAGGCGACATAGGCATACCAATCTAAAGATTGAGTCGCCGCTAGCCAAGTTCCATAGACTGTTCCAATGAGTTGAAACGGGACATAAAGCCAGACCAAGGCACGATAAAAGAAATCTCTATTTAAAGTCTCGACGGCGGATTCTGGAGGATTGCTAAAGTCTTCGCCAAAAGTCAGATCTAAGATGGGGATAGCAATATGAATAATGGCGGGGGCAAAAAGCAAATAGAGCCATTGCCCTGTCAATGAAAAAGCCAGAATAGAAGCAGTAAAGGCAAATGGAATGGTTGGGCTCAATAACCAGAGCCAGCGCTTATCGCTCCAAGACTCACTAGCAGGTGCAGTTGCAATACTCACTAATTACCCCTTTGGATTGCTTTAGTAGATTGATGCTGTCTAAAGACGGGAATGAATAGCAACATAATGCCACCAAAACTAATTACGCAAAATGTCCTTGATTTGAGCCAGGTATAGGTCTTGGCCGTGATTGACTTTAGACTGCCAGTCATCGCCTGAATTCTCATTAGCTTCATCGGTGATGTATTTAAATGATTGCCAAGGTATGTGATGATCATGTGCAATCGCAGCAATTGCAAATAGCTCCATATCAACAACATCAACACCTTGACTATGCAACCAAGGATCATAAGCAGTCACAAAACTATCGCCAGAGCCGCAGATAAATTGTCCGGTAGATACATACTCTTGCGGTCTTGTGCAAAAAGGAGTGCTGCCGCGAGGGGCTAATGGCTCGGTATCCATATCGCGCTGAATTACCTTGCCGATTTCTAGTAGGCCCTGTAATTCTGTATTGATTTTCCCTGCGGTACCAAAATTCAATATTCTCTTTGGTGAGTATTGGTGAATAGCTTTGATGCTGGTTATGGCAGCATTAATTTTGCCAACGCCTGAATAAACAATTTCCACGCCACTTGGTAGCGCTTCACGCTTGAGCTCGGACTCTAATGCGGTAATAATAAGAAGTTCTGTTTTCATATTGGCTTGTGATGAATTTATTAGATTATCTACCCGGGGTTCCTGATTTTCCAAAACCCGGGGTTCTTTTTAGGGATATATCGCCCTTGTTAGCCAATCCAATGGCTTTTAAAGAGGCTATTCGTCAGCTAGATCAGGTAGCCAAGCAATTTGATTACACCCACATTCTAGGGATTGAGTCTCGTGGCTTTATCTTCGGCTCCGCTCTAGCCCACCACGCACACAAGGGCTTGGCGCTGGCCAGAAAGCCTAACAAACTCCCTTTAGCTAGTCATCGTGAAGCTTATGGCCTGGAATATGGAAATGATGCTTTAGAGATTCAGCAATCTACCCTACCTAAAGATGCCAGAGTGTTGCTGCTTGACGATGTTCTTGCTACCGGCGGAACTTTAGTTGCTGCCGATAAATTAATCCGTAGTGCTGGCTTTAAAGTATGTGGCGCAATCACCTTGCTAGAAATAACCTTCCTAAATGGCAGTGATCTTTTAAATCAATCCGGCATTCGCCATCAGTCCGTCTTAAAAAGCTAGAAATTAAATCAGTTTTTTAGCACTCTTGATGATCTTCATGGCGCCCCAACCTACTGCTAAAGCCTTGCTCGCCAACTTGGGTTTGTAATGCGCAAGTGCTGCAAATGCACTGGTCCACAGAATGGGGTTGCTTCTTAAGAAGTTAACCGCATCAACCCCCTTATCAGCCCAAGAGAGCGGCTTTTCCCAAACCTCAAAATGTTCAGCAAACTCCGTGCGCTCACGGTGTGCCTGAAGCTTCAATTGGTGTTGGCGGAGCTCTAAAGCTTTTAAATGCTCACTCATTTTGAAAGGGCTTCGCGATCTTTGGCTAATTCAGTAATAGAGGCCTCGAATAGTCTAGGCATCGTACGTAATGATTGAGTAATCAGCGCTGCCAGAATCAGACCAACCAATAAAAAGGCTCCAGTCAATAAACCTAAGGCCAGCATTCGGTCTGTTTCCCAGCTATAAATCACGATAAGCAATGCCAGCATCACTAGGCCAAAGAATAAAAAGAATAAGGCCCCTATAATCATCACTAACAAGCTGATGAATTTACTTCTGGCGATTTGCACATCCAGCGATAAAAGCTCTAAGCGCGTTTGTGCTATCGATGCACCAGTTGATGCAAGGCCTTTGATAGAGGAAAGTAAGTTTTCTTGAGACATAAGGGTCTAGCGGCGTCCAATGAATAAGCCAATCAACAAACCTAAGCCAGCTGCAACACCCACTGCCTCCCAAGGATTGCGATGCACGAAGTCATCAGCGCCTTCAGCAGCCACCTTCGCTTTATCAAGCATCTTGCCCTCGACACCTGAAAGACTTTCTTTGGCGCCTGCGAGAGTTTCTAGGGCTTTATTACGAATGGAGCTAATAGCAGCGCCTGGATGATCTTCCGTTGCCTTGATTAAAGCTTCCGCATCTGCCATCAGGGATTTGAATTCACCAATCAGGCTTTCTGCGCCAGCTTGCTTATCCTCATGCGAATCTGAATGTTCGAGTTTCTTAGTAGTCATGGAAATGGATTCCTAATAGATAAAGCATTAATTGCCAATATTTCTATTCTAAGCACTTCTAGCCTGAGATCCCAGCAATAAAACTGTCATACCAGCATTGCCCTCCTTAAAGCGCTTGAGATAGCGCTTTAAACCAGGACGTCGCCTAAGTAAGGCATGATAGGCCTCGCCACCATAGGCGACATCTTCACCAAAATGGTATTCGTCGACTCGGTCGGAGTATCGATTGTTTTCTAGCGCTTCATGAATAGCCCACTTAATACGACCGCCCTCACCACTAGACCCATATCCATGAATCAAAATGATGGCCTTAATACCTACTTCTAGCGATTTTCGTAGGATGTCCGTTAGGCGATCTAGAGCCTCTTCAACATATGGCCCATCTTGCTTGATGTTGAGCTCAATCGTATCCGAGCTCAAGATGGGTAAATTGACAGAACCGCAATGCGGACACTGATTAAACAATGTCCGCATATTCCCACAATCAGGACATTCAGCGTTATGTGCCACCTTTAGGAATCAGACTGAACTCCTTAAGAGCAGTACTTACCCTCTAAACCTCTTGTATCCGTTGTCTTATCGTCAACCATGAGGTTCAAGGTCTTTTGTGCTAACTCGCGATTCTCTGGAGTCTTAAGGCTAGCGTTAATTAATGTGGAGACATCCTTGCGGATTGAGGTGTTGCCGTAACGCAGACCCTTCAAGGTAGATACCGCTTCAGCAGATATCTTGCACTGCTGATTGACTAACTCAGAAGAATCTGACGGCGATGTATTCGCATAAGCGAATGCAGCAACAGAGATTGTTACGGCTGCTAATAAAGTCTTTTTCATCTTAGTTCCTTATTTTGTGACCACACGTTGGACAACAACCCACTTCTTTCGCCTTTGTCTTTCTAAGGGCGGCATACACACTGGATTCTGAAATCTGCATCTTTCTGGCTGCTTGAGCAGCAGTCATACCCTTCCCCACCCACTCCAAGGCTTGATGTGTTTTCGGTACCTGTCTTTTCATTTCATCTCCCAGTACCGACACTATATCACAACTTCTGAAGTTGTGAAGTTTTGAAGTGTAATAATTTAGTAATGAGATACCCTAATAAAAGGGATTTGGGATCACCGCCTTGACTGCGGCCTTATTGGGGTGTTTAAGCCGCTTTGGTGTTATAAATACTGAATAAATAAGAAATTGGGGCTTCTTAAGACTGTCTTAAAGCACCCTACCAATTGAAGGAGATCTATGTCTTTACATTTCACGCCCAAAAAAGGCTTGCTGACTGTTTTTGCTGCCCTCATCACAGCCGCTTCAATTCCGGCCCTAGCGCAATCTAACGCTGCCTGGCCTACCAAACCCATCAAAATTATTGTTGGCTATTCCGCTGGTGGTGCAACCGATGTATTAACCCGCTTGGTATCAGTTGGCATGGGCAATACCTTAGGTCAATCTATCGTGGTAGAAAACCGCCCAGGCGCCAATAGCAACGTTGGCGCAGAAATTGTGGCTCGCTCACCTGCAGATGGCTATACGCTTTACGCCTTTTCCATTGCGAATACGATTAACGCCACGCTCTATCCGAACCTAAGCTATGACCCGATTAAAGATTTTGAGCCGATCGGCATGATTGCCAAGATCCCGAATATTTTGGTAGTAAACCCAAATCTTCCAGTAAAAACGCTTGCAGAATACGTGCGCTACGCTAAGGATGCGAAAGATGGCGTAACCTTTGCCTCCTCTGGTAGCGGCTCATCTATTCACCTTTCCGGTGAAATGTTTAAGATGCAAGCAAAAATTCAAATGCTGCATATTCCTTATAAAGGTAGCGCTCCTGCAGTAACGGATTTGCTTGGTGGTCAAGTGGAATCCATGTTTGACAACGCACCCTCTGCATTACCTCATATTAAGGCCGGAAAACTTCGTCCGATTGCTGTGACTAGCGCCCAACGCTCCCCATTTTTGCCAGATGTTCCAACTATTGCTGAATCAGGCTATCCCAGTTTTGATGTGCAGTCTTGGTTTGCATTAGTCGCTCCAGCCGGAACTCCAAAACCAGTCATTACACAACTCAATGCAGCTCTGAATAAAGCACTTAACTCACCTGAGGTGCGTCAGCGCATGCAAGAGTTAGCCGCAACACCAGAGCCTGGTACCCCAGAAAAAATGGCGGCATTTGAAGCATCCGAAGTGAAGCGCTGGCGGGATGTTGTGAAGGCTTCTGGCGCTAAAGCCGAATAATTCATTATGTTTCCGATTGATTTTTTTTGGGGGGCTGCACAACGTTGGCCCGATCGCATTGCCATTGACACACCGAGTGGCCCGATTCATTACGCCACCTTAGCTAAGCGTGTTAAAGCACTAGCAGCGGGGCTTACCGCATTAGATCCAACTTTACAGAGTCGAGTAGCTATTTGCGCGGGTAATAGCGATGATCACATTACTGCCCTGCTAGCAATTTTGGCTTGCGGCAAGGTATGGGTACCACTGAACCCTAAGAGCACCCACCCTGAGATTCAGCGCATTGTTAATGTCACCGAGCCTTCTATTGTGATTTTGGATGCCGCCAATCAAGCATTACTGAAAGGCGCTGCGGGAGCATGGGTTTATACAGGCGCTGATTCTGACGCTTCTGCGCGCAGCATGAATGAATTAATTCAATTGCACGAGGATGCTCCGCAACCTTCTTTTGAATTACCTCTAGATGCAATTCAGGCGATCAAATTTACTGGCGGCACAACTGGGGCACCTAAAGGTGTGATGCAGCCCTACCGCGCTTGGATGGCAAACATCACTAATCAGATTCAGGTATGGGGATTTGATGAGCATGAGCGCTATGTTGTTGCTGCTCCGATTACCCATGGCACATCTACCTATATCGTTCCCATCTTGGCGCAAGGTGGTTGTCATGTGATTCTGGATGGTGCAGGCGCTGAAGTAGTGAGAACAGCCTTTCGTGAACGACGCGGTACTGTTTGCTTCATGCCGCCAACTCTTGTTTATATGTTGATGGCATTACCTAATGCATCTAGAGATGATTATCCAAAATTACGAAGGTTGATTTATGGGGGTGCGCCAATGCCTCCAGAGCAGGTTCGTAAGGTGCGTGATTTCTTTGGTCCAGTGCTGGGTACGACCTATGGTCAAACCGAAGCGCCGCAAATTTTGACGGTCATGCGGCCCGAGGATTTTGAAGATCCCAACAACTGGGCAGCCGTTGGCAGGCCTACTTGGTTTAGTGATGTGGTCATCATGTCACCCGAAGGAAAACTATTACCTACCGGTGAAATCGGTGAAGTAGTTGCCCGAGGTGATCTGCTGATGAATGGCTATTGGCGCATGCCTGAAAAGACAGCTGAAACCATTATCGATGGCTGGCTTCATACTGGTGATCGCGGCCTAATTGATGAACGTGGATTTTTGTATCTCAAGGATCGCCTTAAGGACATCGTGATTACTGGCGGATTTAATGTGTACCCAGTGGATGTTGAGAACGCCTTAAGTCAGCACCCTGCCGTTCACGAATGCCTTGTCTTTGGTCTCCCTGATGAAAAATGGGGTGAAACTGTTCAAGCTGCCGTCCAATTACATCCTGGGCAAAAAGCGGATGAAGCAGAGCTAATTGCATTTGTTCGAAATTTATTGGGGCCAGTACAAACTCCTAAACGTGTTCACTTCTACGACAGCTTGCCTCGCTCCAATGTAGGAAAGTTACTGAAGAGTGCAGTGATTCAAAAACTTCAAACTCCTGCCTAGACAATATTTAATACTTATAGACTATGACTGACAAAAAAACTCCTATCACTGGCTTATGCACCCACACCCTGACTAGCCTGCATTATCGCGATGCAGATTTGGTAGAAGATTTAATGGGCAAGAAAACATTTACCGAAGTGATGTTGATGCAGATCCTCGGTAGAGAGCCTCGTGGTGTCGATATCCGCATTACTGATGTGGTGCTCATTGTGCTGATGGAGCATGGGCTAACGCCTAGTGCGATTGCCACACGCTTGATCTATATGAGTGCCCCAGAGAACCTTCAGGGCGCAGTATCTGCTGGCTTACTTGCTGTAGGCAGCTCCTTTATTGGCACAATGGAAAATTGCTCTGCCTTGCTAGATCGGATTATTGCCTCTAAAGACCAATATGCTGAAGCCCTTTTGATTGCGCAACATTACAAGAGCATTAAAGGTGCCGTTCCTGGCTTTGGTCATCACTTACATAAGCCCGTAGATCCACGTGCTTACAAACTATTAGACATGGGCCGCGCTGAGAAAGAACTTAAAGGCAATCACATTCGTGCGCTAGAAACTTTATCCAAGGCAGTGGATGAAGTGGCTGGTCGTCCTATTACGATTAATGCGACTGGTGCCGTTGCCGCCCTGCTTGGTGAGATTGGCATACCTACTGCTGTAATGCGTGGCTTTGCCGTTATATCCCGTTCGGCTGGCTTAGTGGCCCATATTGTTGAGGAACAACAAAGCCCATCCGGTCGCTTTATTTGGGACACCATTGAACATGCCATTCCGTTTGTGGATGGCGCCAACAAGATTGGCTAATGATGGGCTCTAGAGAATGTGTATTAGTTACAGGTGCTAGCCGCGGCATTGGGCGCGCAATATCAGAACGCCTGATTGCCGATGGTATGCATGTGATTAATTTTGATAAAGAAGCGCCTGCAAAAATTACTGAGCATGAAATTTTTGTCAAAGTAGATGTTTCAGATGAAAAAGTATTGCGTGATGCATTGGCAGATGCGACTTCCAGTCATTTGATTACTCGCTTAGTGAATAACGCAGGTATCGTTCGCCCTGCCACTATAGAGAAAACTACGATTGCAGATCTTCAGGCTGTAATGAGCGTCAATGTCGCCGCTGCCATTATTTGCGTTCAAGCCGTACTCCCCGCCATGAAAGCCGCTCATTTTGGTCGTATTGTGAATATCGCTAGTCGCGCAGCTTTGGGCAAAGAAGAGCGAATTTCCTATGCAACCTCGAAAGCAGGATTGCTAGGCTTGACTCGCACATTGGCTTTAGAGCTGGCTAGCGATGGCATCACGGTGAATGCTATTGGGCCAGGCCCTATTGCTACAGAGCTCTTTCAGAGTGCGAATCCTCCTGGCGCACCTGCTACACAACATATCTTGGATAGCGTCCCGCTAGGTCGTATTGGCCAACCAGACGAAGTTGCCCATATTGCTGCTTCACTACTGGATCATCGCGCCGGCTTTACTACTGGTCAGATTGTTTATGTTTGTGGCGGCATGACAGTGGGACTGACCCAATAAATGGAAAGTAAACATCCTCCTGGTTTACCAACTGATCTCACTAATCGGGTGGTCTTTGTTTCTGGCGGTGGATCTGCTGGGCCAGGTTGGAGCATCGGTAGAGCCTCGTGTGTGACCTACGCCCGATTAGGCGCAAAGGTTTGCGTGGTCGATCGCGATCAAGCATCTGCAGAAGAAACAACCCAGATCATTTTGGATGAAGGCGGTATCGCCCAGACATTTGTTGGCGATGTTTCTGAAGAACTTGATGTAACAAGACTCTTTGACGAAGCACGTAAACAATTTGGTCCTATTGATGTTCTGCACCACAACGTGGGCATTGGCAAAGTTGGCGGACCAATGGAAACCAGTGCTGAAGATTTTGATCGCATTCATAAAGTTAATGTGCGGAGCTTATTGCTAGCAGCTCAAGAAGTCTTACCTGAAATGGTGTCGCGCGGTACCGGCAATATCATTGCCATTTCCTCTGTGGCCGGTATGCGCTACTTAGGCTACCCACATTTAGCCTACAGCGTTACCAAGGCTGCTAATACCCAATTTATTAGGATGATTGCTCAACAATATGCGGATAAAGGAATTCGGGCCAATACAGTAGTGCCAGGCCTAATAGATACTCCACGTATTGCCCATACCGTAGCAAAGATGTTCTCTGAAAACGGTCTTGATGAAGCTCGTGCCGCACGTGATAAGCAGGTACCTATGGGACGCTCTGGCACAGCCTGGGACGTAGCAAACGCTTGCGCCTTTTTGGTCTCAGATGCTGCTGCCTACATTACAGGCACTGAGCTGGTGGTTGATGGTGGTCTGACCGGGAAATATGTCTAAGCCCCAGAATTCGAGACCCGATCCCAAGGGATAGTATGATTTGATGATTCTCTAGGAGCTTTATATGCATCGCATCATCTATCGAGTAGTTTTATTGCTAGCAATCAGCGCTGGTCTAGTTGCCTGCAATATGAATGATAAAAAAATTAGTGGTTGGGAAGTGAATGATGTCTATCACTCGACCATCATCACACCCAATCCAGCAACCGGCGGGAAAACCTATCAAGGCCCTCCTATCAACACGATGGATGAAGCCAATACTTATGAGATGTTTAGCCTCAGAGCTGAGCAGCCTAAGCAAGGCGTCAAGACTTATGAGCTCAACACTCAATTAACTTATTTCTCACAATGGCGTTATTACGATTCCGCAATGCTAGAGAACACCCCTGCTACGACATTTAAAGTGGTTGGTAGAGAAGCTGGTGCTTGTGGTGATAGAGGTTGTATCTTCAGGGAAGTTGTATCTATTCAACTGCCTGAGGCATTCCTCAAAGACAAGATGAAAAAAGGTTTCATCATCACCTTATCTGCCAAGAATGGAATGAAGACTGAACTGTTTGTGCCACCACAATATATCCAAGGCTATATGCAGGCGGTCAACGGATTTAACTGATCGCATAATCACTGCAGTAGAGATCAATAAAGGGGCTTAGGGCCCCTTTATTTATACGCACTATAAATTAGATAAATTTCTATCTTTGATTAGCTTTCGGGAAATACCACCTGCCATTGCGAATTGGCAAGAAGCTTCCGTCATCCACCCCAACCTCTTGAGCGATTCGCTCGTTCATGACTTTGTTCATGGCCATGATCAAATCACCATTCTTTTTGGGGTCCATGGCTAGATTATTCATCTCATTCGGGTCGTTTTGTAGATCAAACAGCTCCAAATCGTTTTTAGCCAACATTTCTTCCATCGTTGTTGGTGTATTAAAAAACAGTGGCGAGAAATATCTTGAGAAACGGTAACGGCCATCAAACACACTACGAATACCCACTCGATTGGCAAAGTTCGGTTCGTGCTGTTTCAAGATCTTAATGGCTTGTTTATTGTCATATTTTCCAGACATTAACCATGAGTAGGTGTTTTCTGCCCAGAACCAGCTTGTAAACATCAACATATTGAAGTTAAACAATGAAGCCGGTCTTGCCGAATCTACTTGAGCTTTTTCAGGTTCTTTAAATAACGGAGTTAAATCTTTACCCTTCAGCCCCTCTGAAGCCTTTTGGATACTTTGAGGATCTTTACCCGTCATTGCCAATATCGTTGTTGCCAAGTCAATTTGTGAAGTAATGGCCTGACACTCTTTGCCGCCTGGATAGGCTGGATGAATAATCATCAAAGGTATATGGTTCTGCTCTTTGTAAGCTGTTGTACCTTTACCGCGCATTTGATGGGTTCCGCCCAACTCTCCATGGTCAGCAGTAAAGATGACGATGGTGTTATCTTCCATGCCGCCATCTTTAAGACCTTGCATTACAGCAGCAACATTTTCATCGCTGTCACGCATGCAATTGAAGTAATAGTCTAGTAAGAGCCTCCAGCGACGATCTTCATTTGGCCATACCCCCATGAGTAAATCCCAAATCTCTTGATAGAGTTTGTGCGCTTTTGGTCTGCCAGGTGCATCGAGCGCTTGGTGACGACTTTCAGGGAGAGGATAGTTGTCCCAGGTAGCCTTATACAAATCAGTAGTTGGTGGCGGCAATATCGTCATGGCATGTTTAGCGCCCTGCACTTGCTTGCCAGGCAAATCAGAATTCACATAGGTCACATCATGTGGGTTAACAATATTGACTGCTAAATACCAAGGTTGTTTTTTAGCCCGGAGTTGCTGACCTTCATTACGTAACCAACCAATGGCAGATGAAAGAGTTAACTTATCAAAGGTATAGCCGCCCTGCTGTTGGTCAACAATATCTCCAACACCCAAGAAGTCGTCAAATCCATAGGATTTAATAATCTTCCGATAAGTATCCATTGGCGCGTCATATGCTTTTTTAACGACATCCATATTGGCTGAGAGATGCCACTTACCTTGATATGCGGCGTGATAGCCTAATTCAGATAAGCGATGGCCAATGGTTTTGACATTGTGAGATAGATCAGGCTGCCATAAGAAATTGAGATTATCAAAAATACCTGAATGCTGAATGTGCAAGCCCGTGTATATCACTGAGCGTGCAGATGAGCACTGCATCGAAGCTGCTTGGTGATTGGTGAACGTGATGGCTTTCTTCTTAATGGCTTCACGTGCAGGAACGGGTATAGGCCACTTGGGAAAGAAATGCTCTTGATCAACCAATACAAAAAGAATGTTGTAACCCGCTGGCGGGCTATTAGGCGCAATGGGTTGCGGCTTATCTGGATAGGACTGAGCATGAGCGGTTTGCATTCCAACAGGTAACAAAGTTGCTCCGACTGCTGCTGCTCCTGTTGTGAGGAGATTACGGCGTGATGGATTCTGAGGCTTATTGTTATCTACGCCTGGGTTATTGTTATCTGAATCAGCAACCATTACTGCCTCCCAAGTTTTGGAATACATTGATATCTATATTGAATCAAACCGGTTGCCGCCAAGGCAATTACAAGAACAATAACACCCGCTGGGTTGGATTGAATTCCGTTCAGCACCAGAAAGATAAATAGCGCTAGGTTAATGACCAGTCCAAACCAGAGAACTATGGCATTGGCACCTGTTTGGCCACAAATACGAATGTGGCCATAGGTGATCACACCAAATAAGAGTAAAAAAGCCATGCTGGCCATTTTTCCGACGATCTCTAGCGGAAAGCCCAATACCAAGACAATCACGATAGCAGCCGAAACTAGCAGGCGCCTCATCTGTCCCCGTCCGAGCGCTCTTGTTAGCCAGGCAGCATTAGCATGTTCCGTGACCACAACCCCAAGGACTTTGGTAGCTGTAAAAATTGTGGCATTGACTGCAGCAGCACAGGAAAGTAAAGCAATTAATCCGATACCAATAAAACCCGCTTTACCCATTAAGAGATTTGCTGCGGCACCTATCACATTGCTTGGATTAGATTTAATAATGTCAACCGGCGTTACTTGAATCGTAATAAAGCTCACCAATACATAAAGAGCGATTACGAATAAGACTGCTATATACATTGCCTTTGGAATTGTTTTCTTAGGTTCAGCCATCGAATCCGCTGCACTACTCACCACTGCAAAACCTTGGTAATTAATATACAGCATGCCAGTAGCGATAGCGATACCCTCAATAGGGCCCACACCAAAATCAAGTGTCGCCGCATCTAGATGAGATATGCCCACAGCGCTATAGGCAAGCAATGAAATCAATACCAACCCAATCGCAACAAGACCTGCAAGCCCCACAATACTTGCGCCTAGAAGGTTTACTAAAGCAAATATAAATACTAATGCCCCACCAATCAACTTGAGTTCAAAGCTGGTAAACATGTTTCCTGTCAGCACCACAATGAATTCGGTAAAGCCCGATGCATAGAGCGAAGTGGATATTAAAAATCCCAGATAGAGAAAGATGTTCATCCACCCGGCAATGAAGCCATTTCCATAAGTTGAGACTATATAACCTGCAGGACCACCAGCCACTGGAAATGTGGCACTTAATTTAGCGCAGGAGTACACAGTAAAAAGTACTGCAATCCCTGCAAGTAAAAAAGCAATTGGGATATGAGATTTAGCAGTGAGGTTGGCATACCCCAAGACAGTAAATAAGCCAGAGCCCATCATGCCGCTAAGACTCATTGCAATAGCTGAATATAAGCCTACATTTTTAGAGCTCTGGATTTGGCTTTGTGGCGATGTAGTCATGAGCACCTAGATTATTTGAACCCTATTGGGCAATTGTTAGCTCATGATAGCGGCAACCATTTAAAACTCAATGACAAACAAATATCTAAGGATCGCTTTGTATAAAGAAAAAACCACCCGAAGGTGGTTTTTGGTAACGCCTTTGGTAACAAGGTTTATGGGTTGCCACAGCGCCTTGCAATACCTATTTAATTGGCGGAGACGAGATCTAGATTTTGACCCTATTATAAAGCCTACCAATGTCCATTAAACCCCTTGCCCATATGGCTTAGAAGGTAAACTCCACTCCCGAGTAATCCATTCAAACTTACTAAAATCCATGTTTCACTGGTAAGCGGGATGGTAAGCAAATTATGGGCATAAGTAATAGCGAAGGAGAAACAAAAGGGCTAAAACCAAGCAAATTTATAGCAATCTTAGTGTTGGAGCTTTACTCGCTACTCTCATATGCTGCCAGTTTGGCCTTCAAATTACGCTCTTCTTGAAAACGTTCAGTTTCATCTCGGACAATCGCAGCTATGGCAATGGGTTGTTTTTTATCATCAAAAAGCATGCTTACTGAAAAAGCAATGGAGATAGAACGCCCATCCTTATGCATCGCAGGAACTCTTAACAAAGTATTTCCATACTTTGTTACACCTGTCTGAATAGTGTGAAAATACCCTTTAGAGTGCCGCTCTCTAAAACGCTCAGGCGTAATGATGCTGAGTGCTTTTCCCAAGGCCTCGTCTGGGCTATACCCAAATATGCGCTCAGCAGATGCATTCCAAAACAAAATATTTTCATCTCGATCAGAAATGATCACGGCCTCGCCAATATGACTGACTAGCGCCTTAAAATCTATGATGTCTGACATATTTAATCTCTATTTTTAAGTAAGTTGTCGCTAAGAATACTCCAATAAAAAACCACCCGAAGGTGGTTCTCAGGGGCGCTTCTATTTTTAGTAAGTCTTGTAAGAAAGGTACTTACCTGATAGCACTACTTGAACACGATCGCCTTTTGGATCAGGCTCGCGCTGGATATCCATTGAGAAATCGATTGCACTCATAATGCCATCGCCAAACTCTTCATGGATTAACTCTTTAATAGTAGTGCCATAAACACTCACAATCTCATACCAACGATAGATCAATGGGTCTGTTGGAACGGCGGTTGGCAAAGATCCTTTATAAGGAACAATTTGCAACCAAGCCATCTCTTCATCAGTCAAATCAAATAACTTACCAGCGGCTTCAGCCTGCACCTTAGTAAAGGTCATTTGACCTAAACAGCCTGCAGTAACCCACTCCTTTGATTCGCCTATTGCTTTTGCGATATCACTCCACTTCATGCCATTGCGAACTTTGGCTTCGATAATTTTTTGTGTAACTACTGAACGATCCATTTTTTTCTCCTAGTTTTAAGTTTTAGTGTATCAAGCAACAACCGCATCAACACCTGGAAGCACTATTACAGGCTTGTATCCATCCAACTCACCCTTAGCTCCTTTTACCTGCAGATCCTTTGATCGATTGACTAGAAAATCTACTAAATGGTTTCGCATTGGGTAATACATAGCATCATGATGTAAATTGGCCCGCTTTCTTCCTTTAGGCAAAGTGTTGACAACGATTTCAGCGATACGTGCATTAGGGCCGTTGCTCATCAGCATAATTTTGTCAGAAAGCAAGATTGCCTCATCAACATCATGGGTGATCATAAATACAGTTTGATTTGTTTCTTTGCAAATTTTGAGTAGCTCATCCTGAATAACCCCACGAGTTAACGCATCCAAGGCTCCGAATGGTTCATCAAGTAGTAGCATTTTTGGCTCAATTGCAAAGGCTCTTGCAATACCAACCCTTTGCTTCATACCGCCAGATAATTCAGATGGTTTTTTATTTTCAGCATTTACCAAGCCGACCATTGCTAGATACTTTTTGGAATGCTCAGTAATCTGCTCTTTTGACCAATCGGGATACTTTGACTTCACTGCAAAAGCCACATTCTGCAGTACTGTCATCCACGGCATTAATGCATGCCCTTGGAATACAACTCCACGCTCTAAACCAGGGCCCTGAATACGCTTACCAAGCATGATGGCATCGCCGCCAGTTGCTTCTTCAAGACCAGCAAGCACATTCAAAATAGTAGTTTTGCCACATCCGGAATGGCCGATGATACAAACAAACTCTCCTTTTTCGATTTCAAAATCTATTCCTTCAAATACTGGAGGTGCGTCAGCTTTATACGACTTGCTGAGGTTTGAAACTTTGAGGAATGTATTTTCAATCTGCATACGAAACCGCCTTTTGTAACTTGCCAAATGCTGTATCTAGCAACATTCCAACAATACCAATTAAAAGAATTGCAAAAATAACACTGGAGAGCGATAGGTTATTCCACTCATTCCATAAGAAGTAACCAATTCCGGTACCACCAACAAGCATCTCAGCAGCAACGATCACTAACCAGGCAATACCCATGGATATGCGCATACCAGTCAAAATGGTTGGTGCAGCAGCAGGAAGAATGACTAAGAATGCCTTACGTAAAGGAGAGACTTCCAATGTCTTGGCAACGTTTAATAATTCTTTACGTACATTAGCAACTCCAAATGCTGTGTTGAGGAGCATTGGCCATACGGAACAAATAAAGATCACAAAGATTCCAGAAATAGCAGAGTCTTTGATGGTGTAGAGCGCGATAGGCATCCAAGCCAATGGCGAAATCGGCTTCAGAATTTGAATGAATGGATTAAATGCCTCGTAAGCCAATGGTGACATGCCGATCCAGAATCCAAACGGAATAGCTACTATCATCGCCAACAAGAATCCTAAGGCAACACGCGCCAAAGAATAGGCCAGTTGAATACCAATTCCCTTATCGTTCGGACCATTGTCATAAAAAGGGTGTGACAACTGCTTATAGATAGTCTCCCCCATCTGCGTTAAGGTTGGAAACCCAGTTTTTTGAACAGGCTCACTACCGCCCTGACCCATGAGGCTGTTGTACTCACTAGAGCCAGTTGATACCCCAGGCGGCGGTGTAACTTTTTGTGTTGTAGCCATATGCCAGATAAATAAGCACATGAGTAAAATCACAACCGATAGAATTGCGCCTTTAACCTTAATTGATACTGTTTTCATTCATTTACCTTACGTTCATGCTTTATTAGTTTGAAAAGATTTCAAATAGGCTGCTGGCTGACTAGGGTCAAACTCTTTACCCATAATCTTGTCTTTTTTGTATCCCACTTTAGCTAATGGTGGAACTGCAATGCCAGTCTCACCCATATACTTTTTAGCGTCGGTCAACAAGAATACTTTTTCAGAGATGTCCTTGTAATTCACATCGCCTTTGACATAGCCCCAGCGCTGCATTTGGGTCAACATCCAGGTTGCCATGGAGTACCAAGGAATTGGGTTGAAGTCGATGCGATCTGGTACGTTTTGCACATTGCCTAGACCATCTGCAAACTTACCAGTGAGAACTTGCATTACAACTGTCTCGGGCTGGTTAAGGTAATTTGGCGTAGAAATTACTTTAGCAATTAAAGGTCTATTCGCAGGATCACGTGCCATCGTGGAAGCATTTAAGACTGCCCGATAGAGAGCTGCAAAGGTATTTGGATTCTTACGGATAAATTCTTCTGAGGTTCCAAAAGCACAGCAAGGGTGACCATCCCAAATCTGCTTAGTCAGAATGTGAATAAATCCGACCTCGTCATACACTGCGCGCTGGTTAAATGGATCAGGCCCTAAAAAACCATCAATATTGCCGGCACGTAAGTTAGCCACCATCTCTGGTGGAGGTGTAACGCGAATCTGAATATCTTTATCTGGATCCAAGCCAGCTTGAGCTACGTAATAACGCAGCAAGAAGTTATGCATTGAGTATTCAAATGGAACAGCAAACTTCATGCCTTTCCAGTTTTTCGGATCACGATTATCTTTATGCTTGTTAGCTAACGTAATAGCCTGACCATTCACGTTCTGAATTGTGGCCACACGCATCTGAGAAGGATCAGAACCCAAGCCCATTGACATTGAGATCGGCATTGGTGATAAAAAGTGTGAGGCATCATGCTCTTTATTGAGCATCTTGTCACGAATTAAAGCCCAACCTGCGGTCTTATTAAGCGTAACGTTCAGGCCTTGTTTTTTATAAAAACCTAGTGGGTCAGCCATGATGAGTGGAGTCGCACAAGTAATTGCGATAAAGCCAATTTTTAGGTCTGGTTTTTCTAATGGCGCTTTTTCTTGCGCCATTGCCTGCAAGGACCCTACTGGCAAGAAGCCTGAGAGAGCGCTCATTGCTCCACCTACTCCAACAGCCTTTAAAAACGCGCGTCTACGATCTTCTTGAGGAAAAAGAGCCTTAACTAAGCTGGCCTCAACAAAATCTGCGCTTTGCTGCTCGGCATCCATCATTGCTGAAAGCGAGTTTGCATGATCTAACTCAGATGCATGATGTCCACAGCTGCAGCGGTTGCTAAACAGAGGTCTATCTGGATCAAAAGGACGATATGAATTCATTTATAGCTCCTAGTAAGTAATTAAGATGCCGCTTGCAATGCGTTGAAATGATTTTGTGACTCGATTAATGGGATAAGCGTATGCAGTTTTTTTCTATAAACCTCTCCGACCATCACCACAACAGGTTGCTTATCTAAAAAATGATGATGAACATCACCAAAGCGCAGTTCATCTAATGTGCAGGCGAAACTGCGTTGCGTTGGCAGGCTAACCGATTCCATCAAGCAAACAGGCGTATCTACCGTGTAGCCCTGAGCAATCAATGTTGTCGCAACCTCAGATAGCTGATCACGCGCCATATAGTAAATAGCGGTTTTATGATCTTCATGTGCGCAACGGCCAGGAAGAGTAGTCAGCGTCAGGGTTCTACTTAACTCTCTCGTAGTTGGAGGCTGCTTTAATTCTGCCGAGGCCGCTAAGGCAGTAGTGATGCCTGGAACAATCTCATAGCGCACGTTTGCTTTCTCAAGAGCGTCAATTTCTTCCTGCGCACGACCAAAGATCATCGGATCCCCGCCTTTTAGGCGCACAACTACTGAGTACTTGCCTGCAGCATCCACCAATTGCTTGTTAATGAAGTGCTGAGAGCTTGAATGTGATCCGCATCTTTTCCCTACCTGCACCATCCTAGTGCCAGGACACCACTCCAACATAGAAATATCAATGAGTGCGTCATAAAAGACAATGTCTGCCTGAGCCAAAATTCTTGAGCCCCGAACAGTAATGAGATCAGAGGCTCCAGGCCCAGCACCAATGAGGTAGACGCCAGACATCACTCCATTTATTTTGGGTGCTTTGACTGTTCTTGGTGCAATTTGTTCCATGCATCATTTGTAACAGTCGGCAATAGCCCTAAATTCTCTGTGTGAACCAAAAGTGCCCATGCTTTGATTTGGTGCACCAATACTGAGCCACCACTCTTATCTCGGGACTCATAACTTCTTTATTGTTAGTTATCGACTAAAGGAGCTCAGCATGAAAGAAAAAACAAGCGTTAGCGGTTTATTACCAGAAGCTACTACCCCCACTGTTGCTGATGCGAATCCTACGCGTCGCAAACTTATCCAAAGTATTGGCTCTGCAAGCATTCTGTCCTTAATCGACCCAATGGTTAAAGCGGGTGCATGGGCGGCAGGCTCAGATGCCCCTGAGAAAACGGATGTAAAGGTCAGTTTCATTGCCCTTACAGACTGCTCTTCTGTTGTCATGGCCAACCATCTTGGTCTAGATAAGAAATACGGTGTCAAGATCATCCCCACCAAAGAAGCATCATGGGCTGCAATCCGTGACAAGCTAGTCAATGGTGAAAATGATATGTCGCACATTCTGTATGGCTTGATGTACGGACTGCAAATGGGTATCGGTGGACAACAAAAAGATATGTCACTCCTGATGTCCTTAAACAATAACGGCCAAGCAATTACTTTATCTAAAGCGCTTTACCAAAAGGGCGTTACTGATGGGGCAAGCCTTAAAGCTGTCATGGATAAAGAAAAGCGTGACTACACTTTTGCGCAAACTTTCCCAACTGGTACACACGCTATGTGGCTCTACTACTGGTTAGCGAACTATGGCATTAATCCATTTAAAGACGCGAAAATTATCACTGTTCCGCCCCCACAAATGGTGGCAAATATGCGTAGCGGAAATATGGACGGCTATTGTGTAGGTGAACCCTGGAATGCCCGTGCAATCATCGACGGCATTGGCTTTACAGCCATTACTACACAAGCTATTTGGCAAGATCATCCAGAGAAGGCGCTGGGTACAACTTCTGACTTTGCAAAGAAGTATCCCAATACTTGTCGCGCAGTGACAGCTGCAATCTTGGAGGCAGGAAAATATATTGATGCATCAACCTCTAACAAACATGCAACTGCAGAAGTCGTGTCTGCACCTTCGTTTGTCAATACCGATGTCAGCGTGATTCAAGACCGCATGATGGGTCGCTACAACAACGGTATCGGCAAGACATGGGATGACCCGCATGCGATGAAGTTTTATAACGACGGTTTAGCGACTTTCCCATACCTGTCTGATGGCATGTGGTTTATGACCCAACATAAGCGCTGGGGATTGCTCAAAGAACACCCAGATTACTTGGCAGTTGCGAAGAAGGTTAACAACATCGCCATCTACAAAGATGCGGCTACGGCCTCCAAAACCCCATTACCAAAAAGTGATATGCGCTCCAGCAAATTATTTGATGGTGTTGTGTGGAATGGCTCCAACCCTGCTGCTTATGCAGATAGCTTCAAGATCAAAGCATGAAAAAACAAAAACTCGTCATGATTGGCAATGGGATGGCCGGCGTTCGGACCATCGAGGAACTATTAAAGCTCGACCCAGAGCTTTATGACATCACCATCTTTGGTGCTGAGCCCCATCCCAACTACAACCGTATTTTGCTGTCCCCGGTATTAGCAGGCGAACAGACTCTTGAGCAAATTGTTCTAAATGACCTTGATTGGTACAAGAGCAATGGTATCCATCTTCATCTTGGAAAAACCATAACTAAGATTGATCGCAAAGAGCGCACTGTTATTGCTGATGATGGCACTGTTGAAAGCTACGATCGCTTATTGCTGGCTACCGGCTCTTTGCCATTCATCTTGCCCGTTCCAGGAAATGATTTACCTGGCGTGATTGCGTATCGTGATATTAAAGATACCAATGAGATGATTGATGTGGCGACGCGTTACAAAAATGCGGTTGTCATTGGCGGCGGTCTGCTTGGTCTAGAAGCTGCAAATGGTCTAGCCCTCAGGGGTATGAGTGTGACCGTGGTCCATCTTGCCGAATGGTTGATGGAAAGACAGCTAGATAAAACAGCGGCTGATTTACTACAAAAATCCTTGGAAGAAAAAGGTCTTAAGTTTTTACTGAAAACTTCTACTGAGGCAATTACCCCTAATACTGCTGGCGATCGTGTCGGCCATATCCGCTTTAAAGGTGGATTAGAAATACCAGCTGACTTAGTTGTTATGGCGGCAGGTATTAAGCCCAATACAGCGTTAGCCGAATCTGCAGGTTTACATTGCCAAAGAGGTATCGTTGTTAATGACACTCTACAAACGTTTGATCCAAGAGTCTATGCAGTTGGTGAGTGCGCAAGCCATCGAGGAACTGCCTATGGTTTAGTTGCGCCTTTATTTGAGCAGGCTAAGGTTTGTGCAAATCACCTTGCCGAACACGGCATCGGTCGCTATGAGGGCTCCGTAACATCAACAAAACTGAAAGTAACAGGTGTTGATCTCTTCTCCGCTGGAAACTTTATGGGAGGCGAAGGTACTGAAGAAATTACTCTAGCCGATCCTATTGGTGGCGTGTATAAAAAATTAGTTCTTAAAGATGATCGTTTAATTGGTGCCTGCATGTTTGGCGATACAGCAGATAGCACTTGGTATTTCAAGCTCATGCGTGACGAACAAAGCATTGCAGAAATTCGTGACACATTGATGTTTGGTGAATCCAATATTGGCGATGTTGGCCATCAAGGCCACAATAAAGCTGCCGGAATGACTGATGCAGATGAAATCTGCGGATGCAATGGGGTTACCAAAGGCACCATTGTCAAGGCTATTCGGGAACAGGGTCTATTCACACTAGATGAAGTGAAGAAATGCACTAAAGCCAGCAGCTCCTGTGGCTCATGTACAGGCCTAGTTGAGCAAGTGCTGATGAATGTTCTTGGCACAGATTATTCAGCAACCCCCAGAAAGAAATCGATTTGCGGATGCTCCGATCTTTCTCATGATGAAATTCGTCAAGCCATACGCTCCGGCCACTTAATTTCTCAAGAGCAAGTTCGCGCCGAGCTTAATTGGAGAACACCTAACGGTTGTGCGACTTGTCGCCCTGCCTTAAATTATTATTTGATCTCCACATGGCCACATGAAGCAAAAGATGATCCACAATCCCGCTTCATTAATGAACGTGCTCATGCCAATATTCAGAAAGATGGCACCTACTCAGTTATTCCGCGGATGTTTGGTGGTCTAACTACTCCTTCTGAACTACGCAGAATTGCTGACGTTGCTGAGAAATACCAAGTGCCCACAGTCAAGGTAACTGGCGGCCAACGAATTGACTTACTTGGCATCAAGAAGGATGATCTTCCAGCGGTTTGGAAAGAGTTGGATATGCCATCAGGTCATGCCTATGGCAAATCAATTCGCACAGTGAAAACATGTGTTGGTGATGAGCACTGTCGTTTTGGCACCCAGTCCTCCATGAAAATGGGCGTAGATCTAGAGAGAATGCTCTTCGGTATGTACGCACCTCACAAAGTGAAGCTTGCAGTGTCTGGCTGCCCACGAAACTGCGCAGAAGCTGGCATCAAAGATGTTGGCATTATTGGTGTTGAATCTGGCTGGGAACTTTATATTGGTGGTAACGGCGGCATTAAAACAGAAGTGGCGGAATTTCTCTGTAAAGTTAAAACTGATGAGGAAGTTCGTGAATATTCTGGGGCCTTCTTACAACTGTACCGCGAAGAAGCCTGGTATTTGGATCGAACTGTCCATTACTTGGCAAGAGTTGGCATGGAATACATTAAGCAGAAGGTGGTCGACGATGCTGAAAGTCGTAAAGCTCTCTACGAAAGACTGCTGTTTGATCTAAAAGATGCTCCAGATCCTTGGAAAGACTTTGAACGTGCTGGTGTAGATGTTCGTCAATTTAAAACCATTCCTATTGTCGAGGCTGGAAATGTCTAATACCGCCCAACTTGATCAGTGGCAAAAAATCACAACGGTTGATGAGATTCCTGTTCTGGGATCTCGGGTTATTGAAGCGCCAGCTGGTCAAATAGCTATTTTCAGAAATTCAGAAGACGAAGTATTTGCCGTATTGGATAAGTGCCCGCATAAAGGTGGCCCCCTGTCTCAGGGCATTGTCCATGGAAAATCCGTAACCTGTCCACTGCATTCCTGGAATATAGATCTCTCCACCGGCTGTGCCGTTGCCCCAGATGAAGGCTGTGCTAAATCCTTTGCAGTCAAAGTAGAGTCTGGTGTGGTTTGGCTAAGCCGCGAGGAATTGCAAGCTACTCATGGCTGAAGTTAAGAGCACCTGTTGCTATTGCGGTGTTGGCTGTGGCGTCATTATTGAAACCGCAGAAAGTAACGGAAAGATCGAGGTAACCGGGGTTCGCGGCGACCCCGATCATCCTGCAAACTTTGGCAGACTCTGCAGTAAAGGCTCCACCCTTCATCTCACTGCAAACCCAAGCCTTCAGATACAGGCTCGACTGGGTTCACCAGCCATCCGCAAAACAAGGGGTGAAGAGCCGGTAGATATTTCTTGGCCCGAGGCAATTCAAACTGTTGCCCAAAAATTTGCCGACATCATTCAAGAGCATGGTTCAGAATCTGTTGGCATTTATGTGTCCGGTCAATTACTGACCGAAGACTATTACATCTTCAATAAGTTAATGAAGGGCTTGATTGGCTCTAACAATATTGATACCAACTCACGCCTATGTATGTCTAGTGCGGTAGCTGGCTACAAGCAAACCTTGGGGATGGATGCCCCACCCTGTTGCTATGAAGATATTGATTCTGCATCCACTATTTTTATTACGGGATCAAATACCGCTTTTGCTCATCCGATTTTGTATAGACGTCTTGAGGATGCCCGTAAAAATAATCCGGATCTCAAAGTTATTGTTGTTGACCCCAGAAAAACCGATACCGCCAAAGAAGCTGATCTCTACCTACAGATACAACCTGGTACTGATGTTGCTCTCTATCACGGGATGCTTTACATCATGCTCTGGGAGAAATGGATTGATGAGTCTTATATCAACTCATATACGGCGGATTTTGATGCGCTACGTGATTTGGTTAGAGATTTCACGCCTAAGGCAGTAAGTCAGATCTGCGGTATTAATGAAAAAGACTTGTTCCAAGCGGCGCAATGGTTTGCTACTTCACCTGCAACCCTATCGATGTACTGCCAGGGATTAAATCAATCAGCATCAGGTACAGCCAAGAATGCTGCCTTAGTTAACTTACATTTAGCCACCGGTCAAATAGGGAAAGCTGGTGCTGGTCCATTCTCTTTGACTGGACAACCCAATGCCATGGGTGGTCGGGAGGTTGGAGGTTTAGCCAATCTACTATCCGCACACCGTGATCTTGCCAACCCAGAACATCGTGCAGAAGTTGCAAACCTGTGGGGGGTGGATTCAGTTCCCGAAAAGCCAGGTCTTAGTGCCATTCCCATGTTTGAGGCATTGCGTACTGAAAAACTAAAAGCCATATGGATCGTCTGTACAAACCCAGCACAATCGATGCCCGATCTCAATGCAGTTCACGAGGGATTAAGCAAAGCAGAATTTGTTGTAGTGCAGGAAGCTTATGCGCACACAGCCACCACCCTATATGCAGATGTGTTGTTGCCCGCCACTACCTGGGCAGAAAAAGTGGGGACAGTTACAAATTCAGAGCGAAGAATTTCCAAAGTAAATCCCGCAATTGATCCTTATGCGTCTGCTAAACATGATTGGCAGATCGCTCTTGAAATTGGAATAGCTCTTGAAGCGCTATTACCAGGCAATAGAAAAGAAGGAACATCCACTCTATTTCCTTACGCCGGACCTGAGGATATTTGGAATGAGCATCGTGAGAGTACAGCCGGTCGCGATCTCGATATTACTGGTTTAAGCTACAAAATCCTTGAGGAACGCGGACCACAGCAATGGCCTATGCCCAAAGGAGATTTCTTTGGCAAAAAACGTCTTTATGAAAATGGCGTTTTTCCTACCAAAGATAAAAAAGCTCACTTTATTGCTGCACCCTATAAAGCAACCGCAGAATCTGTAGATGCTCGCTACCCATTTGCCTTAAATACTGGGCGCCTCAGAGATCAATGGCATGGGATGAGTAGAACGGGAACCATTGGAACACTTTATGGACATGCACCAGAGCCTTGTGTGGAGATGTCACCCAAAGATGCTGGCAGGATGAATTTAGAAAATGGTGATTTAGTTCATGTCACCAGTCGCAGAGGTAGTGAGATCTTCCCAATCAAAGTCTCAGACGATATCGCCTCCTCGCAAGCCTTTATTGCCATGCACTGGGGTTCTGAATTTATTTCAGGCGCTGCTGGTAAAACACCGGGCCGCGGAGTCAACGGCCTTACTTGCAACATGATCGACCCTGTATCCGGTCAGCCCGAACTGAAACATTCAGCCGTCAAGATTTTGCCAGCAAACCTTCCCTGGCATTTAGTGGCTTTCGGCTTATTTTCCAAAGAAGAAGTATTTTTTGTTCAAAATAGTTTGCGCAGCATCTTGCCTCATTTCGATTCCGCCCAATGCGTTCTATTTGGTAGAGAGCAGGATGGTGACCTCATTGGGATTTCATTCAAGGCCGCCCACCACGATGACCCGCTAGAAGAATCAGACTCTCTTGCCGCGCAAGCTTTAAAGCAAATAATACGTAAATTTAAGTTGGATGAGGAATCTGGAGAGCCCGTGATGCGCTATATCGATAAGCGCAGAGGCGTAGTACGACTTGTTCGCGCTCAAGAGAAGGTTCTATCTGCAATGCTGACTGGCTCCATTGAAAGCCTAGCAAGTACTACCTGGTTAAGAGAGTACCTAGAAAGCGGCTTAGATGCAAAAACCCTTGGTCGGTCTTTGTTGATGCCTGTTAGCAAACCCCCTATAGAAATTAAACCCAAAGGTAAGGCAATTTGTAATTGCTTTAATGTATCTGCAGACACAATGAAGCAATGCTTAAGCAAGATGCCAGCAGGAACCTCCCCCGAAGACGCCATGACCTCTCTTCAATCTGAAACGCAATGTGGAACCAATTGCGGTTCCTGCAAACCCGAAGTCAAGCAAATTATTGTCAGCTTTCTCAAGAAAGTGGAAGTAGCGGCATAATCCTTCAATGAGCATCAAATCATTCTTAAAAGTCATTGGCCGAGGCAGCAAAGGCGCCGGCGACCTTGATCGCAATCAGGCAAAAGAAGTCTTCACACAAATTCTAGATGGCAATGTCAGCGATCTAGAGCTGGGTGCATTTTGTATTGCTATGCGCATCAAGGGTGAGTCTGTCTCTGAGCTCATGGGCTTTATGGACGCCCTACAACCGCATCTGAATTTACTGAATCTTGGCACACGCCCCACCATAGTCTTACCAAGTTATAACGGGGCTAGAAAGCAAGCAAACTTAACGCCACTTCTTGCTGGCATGCTGTCTAGTTATGGTTTTACAGTGCTTGTTCAGGGGGTCGAAAAAGATCTAACCAGGGTAACGAGCCATGAAATTTTTAAGTCTCTTGGCTGGCCAATTCTCAAGTCCAAAGATGAATTTGGCGCCCTCCTGGCATTGAATCAACCGATCTTTTGCCCTCTTAATGTGATTTCCCCAGCCCTTCAAAAATTATTAGATATCAGAGAAAGAATTGGTCTGCGGAATACTGGTCATGTGCTGGCAAAACTGATTAATCCAACGCTTCAGAGCTCTTGGCAAGTTTCTAACTACACCCACCCAGAATATCCAGAAAAACTACGAGAATTTTTTCAACTTCGTTCAGCAAATGCAATTTTGATGAGGGGAAGCGAGGGTGAGCCAACCGCTTCTCTGCAGCGATTGCCAGAAATGCATTTTTTGCTTCCAAATGCGAATGAAATGACAACCCCCGAAGAGCGCTTTGAAGATCTCAGACCGTTTTTAGAGATTGACGCCATTTCAACGGCATCCGTTACCGAGCAAATTCTATCTGGGCAAGTCAAATGTCCGAGCTCAATTCTCAGGCAAGCCATTCAAATATCTACGATGGCTGGATTACACTAAGTCATGCTCAAAATAGTTAAACGTTTGGCATGGGTTTCGCTAGGCGCAATGGTTGCACTTGGATTGGCTTTAATTGTTACAAAACCACCGGCATCACCATTACTGCTTGCATCACTGGGTGGCTCTACGATATTTCTGTTTGGCTTGACTGGCGCTCCTGCAGCACAGCCAAGAGCTTTATTTGGCGGGCACCTCATCAGCGCACTTATTGGTATTGTCTGCTACCAGCTCTTTGATGATGCTTTATGGGTTTACTTGCTTGCGGAGGTAATTACTTTGGCGGTCTTGTTGCTTACACAAACTGTACATCCGCCAGCTGGTGCAAATCCACTTATCATGATCCAGGCGCACGCTGGCTTTGGCCATCTCGTAGCAGTAGTTTTGGTAGGGGTGACAATTCTTGCGGTTGTAGCAGCCATCTGGAGTCGCCTCACTCCCGGGAAAGCCCTGCATTACCCAGTGAAGTGGAATGAACCTTCACCACAATCCAAGGATTGGAGTGTTTGGGGGTAGCACAGCTTAGCCTAACGAACGCTTTATTAAAGCCTTGTTTAAAAAACTCGCCAAGGTCAACACAAGAGAGTCGGCCAAAACAGGATGCAAGGCAAAGTTATAGCTATTAGTTCCAGCCATTACTATAAAAATACTTAAGAAAACCGCTGGCGGATGCATACACCCCAGTAAATACATTCCAACTATCGTGCCAATGACGGCGAATGGAATGCCCACAGAAATCGATGGCATCAGATAAACACAAATGAAGGCTACGCAGGAAGCTAATAGATTTGCCTCTATTAAAGTTAAGGGCGAAAAGAATTTACTATTGGGAAATAGGAAAATGCATAAAGCGCTGACTCCAAAAACTGCCGTCACCATGTTCTCATCTTGAGTCATATCACCCCATAGAAGATTCAATAGGGCTATCGCAAAAATAGTTAGGCCAACACCAATCGATACTCGCAACCTATCAAACCAAGAGTATTGGTCCTGAGGTGGTGCAATTTGATGAAAGAAATTAATCAGTTTTCTGAAAATATTTTTCATCTGATATCAATGGATTGGTCAATAGCTTTTACAAAGTCAGACTGAGTAATCATTCCTACCAACTGCTTATTATCATTAATTACGGGGATATGGTGATGACCATCACCACAAAATATCTCAGCCAAGTCAAGCATATTTCGATCTTCACTAATTACCCTTACCGGCTTACTCATTACCTGTCCAACTGCATTTGGTAAGCTATTTAAGCCAGGAACAGCGGCTCGCATAAACCCCCTGATGCGTTGCCCAAAGCTTTGATGAAAATCAACCGCCGCACTTTTAATAAAGTCCTCTAAAGTAATGATCCCAAGCACCCTACGTGCGCCATCTATCACCGGTAACGCTTTAACATGACGATTGCGTAAAAGATTCCATGCCTGATCCAAAGGTGAATCCATGCCAACATATAAGACTTCAGTGGTCATAATATTTTTACACAGCATACCTTGCAACTTCTTTTGATATGCCCCATGCTCAACTTGAGAAATCAGATTGGCTAAATCATCCTTACTGATATCTAGTACTTGGTTATAGCTCTCCAAGACAGCGTTAATTTCTTGGTCCTCGATCTTACGATTTCGTTTTTGCAGTGGAGATGAATCCAAGACGGCCTTAGGGCGTTGCGGATATGGCCTGCCCGTTAGGGAGTTATAAATAACTGCGCACAAAACCAATAAAACAGCATTACCCAAGACCGGGAAAAGCACAAAATGAAAGTCTACCATTCCGCCCAAAGGAATCAAAAGGGCCAAAGCTGCAGCAGGCGCGTGTAAGCAACGCAAAGTAAACATTGCCAAAATTGCGAGCCCAACGGACAGGGGGATTAATAATGGCAATTCGTGAACAAACTGCGTACAAGCAACACCTATCAAAGCAGAAACGCAACTACCCCCTATAACCGCCCATGGTTGCGCCATTGGGCTTGAGGGCAAGACAAATAATAAAAATGCAGTGGCACCCATCGAGGCGACAATCCATGGTGATGCGTTTCCGTAACTTGCAAGCAATAAACCAAGACCCATTATTGCGAGCAAGCCCAGCACAACTCCTAAAGCCGATCTAAACCTCTCTAACCAAGAAACTGAGGTAGTTTCCGGAAGAAAAATGGTAATTAACTTTTTAAAAAAATGTCTCAAAAGCGATCTCATTAAAGGCTTATTTTGAATGCACCAAAAGTGGTACTAATTTTGCTATTGTATGCAAATCCCTGTTTATTCTTATTATTCCGAAAGATTAACCGCAAAGTACTATGGAACAAAAACTACCCCTACCCCCTTTTACTAAAGAAACAGCAATTCAAAAAATTCGAATGGCTGAAGATGCTTGGAATACAAGAGATCCCGAGAAGGTTTCCCTGGTTTATACGGAAGATACTATTTGGCGAAATCGGGCTGAATTCCCTAAAGGCAGAGAACAAGTCAAAGAGTTTCTTCGCCGCAAATGGGCCAAGGAGCTTGACTACCGCCTGATTAAGGAATTATGGGCATTTACAGATAACCGCATTGCGGTTCGTTTTGCCTACGAATGTCATGATGACTCTGGTAACTGGTCGCGAAGCTTTGGTAATGAGAATTGGGAGTTCAATGAAAATGGTTTCATGATGAGACGTTTCGCTAGCATCAATGATTTACCCATTAAAGAATCTGACCGAAAGTTTTTTTGGCCCCTAGGAAGAAGGCCTGATGACCATCCAGGACTAAGTGATTTTGGCTTCTGATAATTTAGATTCACTCGGAGGCTTTGCTCATGCGCTGATCCATAGTCGCCAGCATGTTTCTCCTAAAAGACTGATTGCACCAGGCCCTAACCTACCCCAGAAATTAGAAATTTTGAATGCGGCTGGAGCCGCTCCCGACCATGGAAAGGTAACGCCTTGGCACTTTTATGAAGTCAGTCCCGAAAGTCGTAATTTATTAGGTGACTTATTTGCAGACGCACTCATAGCAAGAGACCCAAGCGCAACGCTAACTCAAATTGATGAAGCAAAGCAGAAAGCTTTTCGAGGCCCCTTGCTTTTATTGGCAACCGCTAAGCTGAACAATGAACTTGACAATATTCCCGAGCAAGAAAAACTCATCTCCGCAGGGTGTGCAATTCAAAATATTTTGCTAATGGCTAATGCTTTAGGATTTGGCTCAGGACTATCAAGCGGTAAGGCTCTTTACAGCCAAAAGATGAGGGAATTATTTTTATTTAAAGATAAAGAGGAGCCTCTGTGCTTCATCACTATCGGCACTATCTCGGTTCATAAGCCCAATAAGCATAGGCCTGATGCAAATTTTTACAGTTCAGTTTTCTAGCTGAATCTATTGAACTTTTTTAGCTTCTCAACAATTAATTAACCATGCCATCAAGGTGTGCTGAGTAATCGTTAGCTTAAATTGCATTAGCCACACATCCGGAATCAAATATTGCTTGAGTGGTAAGCGTACTGGTAAGCGGGAGTAATAAAGAAAAAGCCCCGTTTATGGGGCTAAGTCATTGATGCATATAGTGAAAAACAGAAAAAATGCCAAAAGTGCTGGCGGAGACGAGAGGATTCGAACCTCCGATCAGAGTTTTAGCCCCGATGCTCCCTTAGCAGGGGAGTGCCTTCGACCAGCTCGGCCACGTCTCCGTACTTCTTACTATTACAACGCCCCACAGTTTAACGGATAACCGCTTCTGAGGGGTTTATTACGCTTTTTAGTTACTTCTGGTCCAGCTCAAATGCCTTGTGCAAGGCGCGTACAGCCAATTCCATGTATTTCTCATCAATGACCACAGAGATCTTGATTTCGCTAGTAGAGATCATCAAGATATTGATGCCCTCTTCCGACAAAGTGCGGAACATCTTGCTGGCGATACCAACATGGGAACGCATACCAACACCAACAACTGAAACCTTAGAGACTTTTGGATCGCCAGAGATTTCTTTTGCCTCAATATGCGCTTGCACAGTGTTCTTGAGCAAGTCCAATGCTTTTTGATAATCAGCACGCGGCACTGTGAAAGTAAAGTCTGTTTTACCCTCAACTGATTGGTTCTGAATAATCATATCCACATCAATATTGGCATCCGCAATCGGACCAAGAATTTGATATGCAATACCTGGACGATCAGGAACTCCAAGAACGGTAATCTTCGCTTCATCACGCGCAAAGGCGATGCCGGAAATAACTGCGGCTTCCATAGTGCTGTCCTCTTCAAATGTAATCAAGGTGCCCGACTTCATCTCAATGTCTAAAGGCATCAATGGGTCTGTCAATGAAGACAGAACCCGGGTTTTAACTTTGTACTTACCAGCAAATTCCACTGAACGGATCTGCAATACCTTTGAACCTAAGCTTGCCATTTCTAGCATCTCTTCAAAAGTAATCTTATCTAAGCGACGTGCATCTTCACAAACACGGGGGTCAGTTGTGTACACACCATCAACGTCTGTGTAGATTAAGCACTCATCGGCTTTCAGGGCTGCTGCCATCGCTACTGCTGATGTATCAGAACCACCGCGACCTAGCGTGGTGATATTGCCGTTAGGATCAACACCCTGGAAACCAGTAACAACAACTGCACGACCAGCATTCAGGTCTTTGAGAATCTTGTCGCTCTCAATGCTCTTAATACGCGCTTTAGTAAATGCAGAATCCGTGTGGACTGTTACTTGCCAACCAGCGTAACTCACTGCATCGATACCCTCACGGATTAATGCCAGAGCTAATAAGCCAGAACTAACCTGCTCACCAGTAGATGCAATTTGATCTAACTCGCGTGGGTTTGCATCCGGGTTGATTTCTTTTGCAAGGCCGAGCAAGCGATTGGTTTCGCCAGACATAGCCGAGGGCACGACCACCACTTGGTGGCCTGCACGCATCCATTTGGCAACGCGCTTGGCAACATTGGCAATGCGCTCAGTTGAACCCATTGAGGTGCCGCCGTACTTATGAACGATAAGAGCCATAAAAACCGTCTATTTAACTATCTGTAACAAGGAAATGAATCCTTGGAGGTCTAAAAAGGGCTTATTTTACAGGGTTTTGTAGGGCTTAAGACCAACTCGTTGACTTTGCTCTAGTGCCGGTTTAGCATGGTGTTACTTTAGTGTTACCTTAATGTTTCCTTTGGAGCTTCCATGAGCCCTGTAAGTACGACCTCCCTCAAACTCACTGATGAAATCAAGCTCCAAGCAGCTAATGCCGCCAAAGATCTTGGCATTACTACACACGCCTTTATGGTGGAAGCAATTAAGCAAGCAAGCATCAATGCGGAATTGCGAAGATCTTTTATTGAAGACGCTAACAATGCTCGCAAGGAGGCTTTACAAGAAGGTAAAGTGCATGATGCAGAAAAAGTCTTCAAACATTTAAAAGCGCGCATTGCCGGTAAGAAGTCAACCTTGAAAGCAGCGAATTGGTAAGAATTGTTTTCTCCCCAAGAGCCCTATTAGATCTCGAGAGACTTACTGACTTTTTAGTTGAAAGTGATAAAAATGCTGCTCTAGTTACTTTAGAAATTATTGAGAGCGCAGTTCAGATATTGTCTGAACACCCTTACATCGGTCGCACCTGCGATGCCCACATCAGAGAGTTAATTATCTCCCGCGGAAAGTCTGGTTACGTAGCGCTATACAGCTTTGATGAAACTAAAAATGCCGTGCTCATTTGCACCATACGTCATCAAAAAGAATCTGGGATTACGCCTTAGTCCAAATTGGCAGGACACGCTTGCCAGCCGAAGTCAGATGTGGGTAACTAAGCCCAATACCTGCCACCGCGATCAATTCATCATTGATATAGAGCAAGGGTGCCTGACGCTCCCAGGGTGGTATATCAGCCTCCTGGTAGAGGTTTTTAAGGGTTTTACGGGGCGTCTTAGGCTTAATCTGGATTTTCTCCGAGCCTAAGCGCTCTCTAAGGGTGATTTGATTATTCTTTTGGGCAGCTTTTACCCAATCTGCAGGAAGGCCCAATTGCCTGGAATTCGCTGGCAATGATTTGAGAACCCAACGCCCTTCTTCTGAATTGGGTACTTGCAGTGCCCCACGCCATAGGTAGATTTTTCTCTCATCATGCAACCACTCTAATTTGGCATCTACCTTGACTTTAGCAAGATCGCGCCACCAAGCTTGAAGACGCTCTTGAGATGGCATCGCCAACTGTTGCGTTTGCAACCAATAGCGCAAGACATTGTTTGCTGCCGGTAAATCATCTTTAGCAAGAGCTAGTAATAGGCTTACTTTCAATTGATCTTTAATGAGAATACTTTTGCCATCTTGTGTTGCCAGTCGGTTAAGCAGTGTTTGCGCTTCGCCAAGAAGCTCTGCACTGCGCGCCATATTGGCTAATGCTTCTGGTTGAATCTTTTCTAGTGCTGGAATAATTCTTTTACGGACGGCATTACGGCGATATTTTGTATCTTGATTGCTGGGATCTTCAATCCATTGGAGCTTATGCTCTTTTGCGTAAGCCTCAAGCTCTTGTCTACTTTGATTTAAAAGTGGTCGCCATAGGGTGGGAGTTTGATTGCTTGAAACTCCCCTACTGGTTGGCATACCAGACAAGCCAGCTACGCCCGAGCCACGCAGGAGCTGCAGGAGAACGGTTTCTGCTTGATCGTTTTGGTGATGAGCCAAGAGTAAATCTTCGATTCCATATTCTTCACACAGGTCGGCGAGCGCCTCGTAACGACCTGCTCTTGCCCTTGCCTCAACATTACCCTGTTCATTGGAATTATCTAAATGCAGAAGGCGAAAATCAAAATGGATCTTGTATTTTTTTGCCAAGTTCTCACAAAAGATTAACCAGTCATCCGCTGGCTTTTGTAAACCATGATGGATATGGAATGCGTAGATTTGGTCTTTGGCTTGGTTTTTGTTTTGTGTAGTTGCTTTAGCTTGTGCCTTACAAACCATGTCAAGCAACACAACCGAATCGAGGCCGCCACTGAGGGCAACCGCAATTCGTTTTCCTAGCTTAGGACTTTGCTGTGATTTCCTTGAACTTGCCATAGCTCATCAAACGCTCATGACGACGCTCAAGCAATGCGTCTACTTTCATGCCATCAAACGTCTTTAAAGATTCAGTAAGTGCTTTGCGCATATTGCTCATCATATTGTCGTAATCACGATGTGCACCACCAATAGGCTCAGCAACGATCTTATCGATTAGACCCAAAGCCTTTAAGCGCTGAGCTGTGAGGCCCAGCTGCTCAGCGGCCTCAGGAGCCTTATCGGCAGTCTTCCAGAGGATAGAGGCGCAGCCTTCAGGCGAGATTACTGAGTAAGTGGAGTTCTGCAACATTAAGACCACATCGCCCATAGCAATTGCTAACGCACCACCGGAACCACCTTCACCAATAATGGTGGCGATGATTGGAACCTCAAGCTCTGCTTGCACAAACAAATTGCGACCAATCGCTTCAGACTGATTGCGCTCTTCTGCATCAATACCAGGGAATGCGCCTGGGGTATCAACAAAAGTAAATACCGGAATGCCAAACTTTTCTGCAAGGCGCATGAGGCGCATTGCTTTGCGATAACCTTCTGGACGACTCATACCAAAGTTTCGGAGAGCGCGCTCTTTGGTATCGCGACCCTTTTGATGACCAATCACCATGCAGGGCTGATTTTCAAAACGGGCTAATCCAGCGATGATCGATTGGTCATCTGCAAAAGTACGATCACCGTGAAGCTCATGAAAGTCGGTAAATAAGGCACCAACATAATCTAGCGTGTATGGACGCTGAGGATGACGCGCTACTTGTGAGACCTGCCAAGGGGTGAGATTGGCATAAACATCTTTTGTTAATTGCTGGCTTTTTTCGGCGAGCGTTTTGATCTCATCGGAGATGTCTACCGATGACTCATCTTGCACAAAACGCAGCTCTTCAATCTTTGACTCTAATTCGGCGATTTGCTGCTCAAAATCCAGGAAAGTCGTTTTCATAGTCTGATTTTAATATTCAACCGGGACGGGGTCGATACTTCTCCACATATACCAAGTGGCAACCGTACGCCACGGGGCCCAATTGGCCGCCACCTCCCTAGCCTCATGGCGGCTAACAGGCTCGCCACTGAAGTAATTGAGGGAAATAGCCTTAATTAGACCAACATCGTCTAGAGGGAGGATATTAGGGCGAACCATATTAAAAATGAGGAACATTTCAGCAGTCCAGCGGCCAATTCCCCGAATAGCGCTTAATTCTTTGATCACGCTCTCATCATCCATATCCTTCCACTGATTGGCATGGAGGCGACCGGAATCAAAGTGATCCGCCAAATCGCGGATGTACTCTACCTTGCGTCCAGATAATCCAGCGGCGCGCAACTCCTCTACAGAGAGGGCAAGGATATTTTTAGGGGTGACTTTCTTTTTGCTAGCGGCAACCACTCTATTCCAAACAGATTGGGCCGCTGCCACTGAAATCTGCTGCCCCACAATCGATCTCGCCAAAGTATTAAATGAATCGCCGCGTGTCACTAAAAATCCAGATCCAATTTTAGGAATCAGTTTTTTCAGAATACGATCGTGCTTCATCAATTCCTTGCAAGCCTGCTCCCAATAGTCTGGAGCAATTTCTTGCAAGATTGATTCTGCTTTTTCTACTTTTATTTCTTTTACTACAGTCATTAAGCCCTACGCCATTCTGTTAAGCCGCCGGGTTTATCTTCCAGAACAATTCCTTGCTCTAATAATGTCTTACGAATTGAGTCCGCTTGGGCAAAATCTTTTGCCTGTTTAGCGGCTACACGTGCAGCGATACGCTCTTCAATTTGTGCAGGACTTAAGCCATCCTGATCTTTGGAGCCTGCTTGCAAAAATGCGGTTGGATCACGCTGCAAGAAATTCAGGGAAGCGCCGAGAGCCTTCATTGTATTGGCGAGTAATTGCTTTTCATCACCTTGCGCGCGGTTGACTTCGCTGGCCAGGTCAAACAAGACTGCAATCGCTTCAGGTGTATTGAAATCATCATTCATGGCATCCGCAAAACGCTTAGCCCATGGATTATGTGGATCTAGATTAATTGATTGGGCTTTTGGGGCTTGAGCCAATGCGGTATATAGACGACCAAGGCCTGAGCGCGCCTCTTCTAGTTGTGCATCGCTGTAATTAATCGGGCTACGGTAATGTGCCTTCAGCATGAAGAAACGCAATACTTCTGGATCAAAGCTTTTTAAGACATCTCGTATTAAAAAGAAGTTGCCCAATGACTTGGACATTTTCTCTTCATTCACCCGAATGTGGCCGTTATGCATCCAGTAGTTAACGAAGGGGGCATCATCTTCTTTACGGTCTTTGCCATACAAAGCGCCTTCGCTTTGCGCAATTTCATTTTCGTGGTGCGGGAATTGCAAATCGGCACCGCCACCATGAATATCAAAATGCTCGCCCAGTAAGTCACAAGACATTGCTGAGCACTCAATATGCCAGCCTGGACGGCCTTCGCCCCAGGGCGATTTCCAGCGAGTATCAGCCGGCTCTTCTGCTTTAGCACTTTTCCATAAAACAAAATCCAGTGGGTCACGTTTGCCATCACCCACTGCCACCCGCTCACCAGCATGTAATTCATCAAGCGACTTACCAGATAGCTGACCATAACGTGGCAATAAACGCACCGCAAAATTGACATCACCATCATTAGCTTGATAAGCCAATTCGTTTTCAATAAGCCTGCCAATCATGCCCTGCATTTGGGCGATGTAATCGGTAGCGCGCGGCTCTTGATCGGGATGCATTAAACCCAACTCATCCGAGTCGGCATGCATCGCATCGATAAAGCGATTGGTTAATACAGAAATAGGTTCGCCATTCTCAATGGCACGATTGATGATTTTGTCATCAATATCGGTGATATTGCGCACATAAAGCACTTCATAACCGCTAGCCCTAAGCCAACGAACCACCATATCAAAGACGATCATGACCCTGGCATGGCCAATATGACAAAAGTCATAAACCGTCATGCCGCAGACGTACATCTTGACCTTGCCCGGCACTATGGGCTTAAAGACCTGTTTAGAACGGCTAAGGGTGTTATAGATTTGCAGCATAGGGCTATAAAGGTGGGGCAAGTAGCGCCAATTTGTTAGACTGAGCGCTGAGTATATCGAATGAGCCCGTTTCACACCCCTTCCTCTATGCCCCACAACGCCCCAGCGCCACACCTTGCCCTGAATAAGGTCTTAGTCCCAGCTTTTGCCACTTTGGTATCACTGGTACTTATGACAGGCTGCAGCACGCCTGCCCAGCAACGTGCCGATGCTGAAATTCAGGCATTAAATGCCCAGGAAATGAAGTCAGGCCAAATGGCTCCACAACCCTATTTAGGCGGTTACAGCCCAACTGATCCCCCTAGGTTATCGGCGGATATGGGCTATGACCCATTAAACCCAGAGTTATCGGAGACCGTTGGCGTCCCATTTTTATCCTTCTTGATTATTGAGCCGGATCCCATCACCAAAAATGCGGTGCCATCCGATGTAGAAAAACTGATCAAGGCACGAAAATACCAAGATGCGGTTACCCAAATCAATATGGATCTCAAGAAGACACCACGCAATGTGCAATTGCGTTTTGTAAAAGCCCGCTTACAAATTGAGATGCGCCAATTCGATCAAGCGAAAAAAACCTTGATTGAAATTACCCAGCAGTTCCCTGAATTACCAGAACCCTATAACAATCTTGCCGCGATAGCTGCCAACCAAGGTCAATGGATTGAAGCGCGAGATTATTTAGAGCTTGCATTAAAGCTGCGTCCTAGCTATGCCATTGCCTCAGCTAATTTGGGTGAGATCTATATTCGCCTTGGCGCTCAAGCGTATGAAGACGCTGCGAAAAATGCAACGCTGAATCAGCGTCAATACTCCAACCGCGCTAAAGCACTCTTAGATGTGCTCAAGCCCCCTGCAAAGCGCCCCGTTAATCGCGCCCTCAATTCTGCAGATTCTCTGCCTAGCAATACTCCATCCACTAACCCTCTAGAAAGTAGACCTAATAATGGCGAAAGTACTCTTAAAAACCAATAAGGGTGAGATCACCCTCACTCTTGACGCAGCTAAGGCACCGAAAAGTGTTGCTAACTTTTTGCAGTATGTAAAAAGCGGTCATTACGATGGCACGATTTTCCACCGCGTCATTGATAACTTTATGGTGCAAGGCGGCGGCATGACTGCCGGCATGAAGCAAAAGCCAACAGGTGCAGAAATTGAAAACGAAGCCAATAATGGCCTTAAGAATGATCGCTACACTGTAGCCATGGCGCGTACCAGCGACCCTCATTCTGCAACCGCTCAATTCTTCATCAATGTGAATGACAACGATTTCTTAAACCACACTGCTCCGAATGCCCAAGGCTGGGGTTATGCGGTATTCGGAAAAGTTACTGGCGGCATGGATGTTGTTGACACCATTCGCAAAGTCAAAACTGGTAGCTCCGGCTTTCACCAAGATGTTCCTGCTGAAGATGTTGTGATTGAGAAGGCTACTGTTCTCGAGGAATGATTCCGCAACACGCGAGCGCGCTGCTCATATCAGACTTACACCTCACGCCGTCAATGCCCTTGACGGCGCAACGCTTTTTTGACTTCTGTGAAAAAGACGCCCCTAAAGTTGAGGCTGTATTTATTCTAGGTGACTTATTTGAGTATTGGGTTGGTGACGATGCATCCGCATCCTCACCTTTTCAACAAGAAGTTCAGCGTGCCATCGCCAATCTTTCTGCCAAAGTAAAAACGTATTACATCCATGGCAATCGAGATTTTTTAATCGGCAAAAGTTTTATTAAAAAGACTGGCATGACGCTCTTGCCAGACCCTAGCGTAGTCGAATTAGCTTCACACAAATGGGTCTTAGCCCATGGTGATGCTTTATGTACCGCAGACTTTGGCTATCAGGTATTTCGTAGTTGGGTTAGAAAACCTTGGGTGCAAAAACTCTTTTTAACCTTGCCCGTCAATTGGCGCAGAGGTGTTGCCCAACATTTACGTAGCAATAGCCATAGCCAATATCAAACACAGCAACGCTCGGCTGCAAGTCAACTCAAAATGGATGTCACGCGAGAAGCTTGTGCAACTGTGATGAAAGATCAATCTGGAGACAGATTGATTCATGGGCATACTCACTTGCCAGCCCATCATGAAGAATCTTTGGATACCCAGGCTTGGCAGCGCTGGGTTTTATCTGACTGGGATCTCGATCACCCTGAGAGCCTTCACCCTCGGGCAAGCGCCCTACTGATCGATAGTGCTGGAGCGCGCTATCTCGACCTCATTAAGCACTAAGCACTACTGACTTCTCGAGTCGAGAAATGTCTATTAAGAAACTGAGTACTTAGAGAGCGACTGCACCATCTGCGCAAAGATGCGTGGATTAGCAGCCATGACTTCACCGCTTTTCAGAAAGCCTTCTTCGCCGCGATAGTTACCAATCAGTCCGCCCGCTTCAGTGATCAGCAAAGCACCAGCAGCCATGTCCCATGGTTTGAGATCGCTCTCAAAAAATCCATCGTAACGACCAGCTGCTACATAAGCCAAATCCAATGATGCAGCACCTGGGCGACGCAAGCCCGCGCATTGACGTGACATTTCGGCAAAGATCTTTAAATACTTTTCTAAGTCCTGGTCTTCACGATATGGAAAGCCAGTACCGAGTAAAGAATTTGCCAAGCGATCTTGAGTGGCTACACGTAAACGCCGACGATCCAAATATGCGCCCGCACCACGGGTAGCGGTGAATAACTCATCACGTGTTGGGTCATAAACTACGGCTTGTTGAGTCACGCCATTGACTGCGAGCGCAATCGAAACCGCATACTGCGGAAAGCCGTGAATGAAATTAGTTGTGCCATCGAGTGGATCAATGATCCATACGTTTTCTGCATCGGCATTGTGCCCGCCTGTTTCTTCAGCTAAAAATCCATGAGTTGGATAGGCTTCGCTAAGCGTTTCAATGATGGCCGCTTCTGCGGCTTTGTCCACCTCGGTGACGAAATCGTTGTGTTGCTTACGGTCAACTTGCAAGCGCTCCAAATTCAAAGAAGCACGATTAATGACTGTTCCAGCGCGACGGGCGGCCTTGACGGCCACATTTAACATGGGATGCATAGTATTGATGGACAAATTAAATAAGAACAAGCTCCTTGTAATGCCTGCAAAAAGGAAAATTGCGTGACAATACGAAGCTAACAGACTGATTCTAAACGATTAGCATCTATTACCCCCTATAAACACCCCCATTGGCATTGATGAATATCGACAAATCTGAACTACTGCGCTGGGTTTTAGTCGAAACCAGTCACCCAGGAAATGTGGGTTCTGCTGCTCGCGCCCTTAAAACGATGGGCTTTAGCGACCTGCGCCTTATTAATCCTAAGATCAAGGGTGTAGCAACAAATCCCGATGCAATCGCTCTAGCCAGCGGTGCGGCAGATATCCTTGAGTGCTCCTCAGAAACCAGCTCCCTATCTTCCGCCGTAGAGGGTTGCTCACTAGTTTTAGGCTTAACCAGCCGTGATCGAGAATTTGGCCCGCCAGCCTTAGACTGGGAGACCGCTCGGACCTTAATAGCCGATACGACATCAGTAGGAGGACAGGTTGCCCTGCTCTTTGGTCCAGAAAGAACTGGCTTGGATAACGATCATTTGGCCTTATGCACCCATAGAGTCTGGTTAGATGCCAATCCGGACTACCCGTCTCTTAACCTGGCACAGGCAATTATGGTCTGCGCCTACACCCTTAGGGAAACACTCTCCCGGCATTTGGGCGGGCGAAATGCCTTATCTAGCCGGGAAGAAATGGCTGATTTTGCCGACCCTGCGGCCGTTGCAGCGATGGTGGAACATTGGCGCGAAGGTTTGGAAGCAATTGGGTATTTAGATCCAGCCAACCCCAAGAAACTGATGCCCCGTATTCAAGCGCTGTTTGCTCGTAGCCGCCTTCATAAAGAAGAGATTGATCTGCTGCGCGGTATTGCAAAACAGATGCTCCTGAGAAAATAAGCGCATCCCGTTAAAATCAAGCTATGTCAAATCCCTTATTCGACCAAGTCGACTCCATTATTGCCAGAGACCCAGCAGCCCGGAATCGTCTCGAGGTCATCACTTGCTACCAAGGCTTGCATGCAGTTTGGCTGCATCGCATCTCCCATTTTCTGTGGAATCTTGGTCTGAAATGGCTTGCCCGTGTGCTGTCCATGTTTGCGCGTTTTTTCACGGGGATAGAAATTCATCCTGGCGCAAAGATTGGTCGCCGAGTATTTCTGGATCATGGACTTGGCATTGTGATTGGCGAGACCACAGAAATTGGTGATGACTGCACGATTTATCAAGGCGTTACCTTGGGCGGTACTTCGCTTTATAAAGGCGTTAAACGCCACCCTACTCTTGGTAAAGGTGTTGTGGTCAGTGCTGGTGCAAAAGTTCTCGGTGGATTTACTGTAGGCGATGGCGCACGCGTTGGATCCAATGCCGTAGTACTAAAAGAAATTCCTGCGGGTGCGACTGCTGTTGGTATTCCTGCGCGCATCCTGCATCCAGATTTACCGCAAAGTCCTGATAGCAAAACAAAAGAATATTTTTCTGCTTATGGAGTGACACCGAATGTAGATGATCCTGTATCAATGGCACTCAAAGGTTTAATTGATGCCACGATCGAACAGGAAGCCAAGATTGCAGCGCTAGAGAAGGCATTAGCCAAGTTAAGCAACACCCCTGCTGGCATTGATGCTGAAGGCTCTAGTGATACCAAACGCGACCTTGATGCGATTAAACAGTGGTTGAGAGAATAGTGATTCTTAGTTACCCCTTGGGGTCATGCAGAAGAAATAATGTATAAAAAAAAGGAATAGCATGCTATTCCTTTTTTTATGCAGGTCTGGTATTGATTAATGCAGCGTACGTGGGCCAGTGCTATCACCACCTAATGCACCACCTGGAAATTCTTCATCCTCATCATCGCCCTCATCATTAGGCATCCCAAATGAAAAGCTTTCGCCGCCTTCTGGATGACGATTTTCAATTTCATCATCAGTAGCTGCGCGAACATCTTCAACTTGAACCCAAAAACGTAATGCCATGCCTGCTAAGGGATGATTGCCATCTAACACGACCTGACTATCTGCAACATCAGTAACTGTATAAATTAAAGGTTCATCATCTTCAGGGTCATCTACTGTCGTATCTTCATCGGCATCAGGAACCCCTTCAAACTGCATCCCCACTTCTAAGGGCTCAGGGAAACGGGTGCGTGGCTCGATCTTTAACAACTCAGGATCATATTCACCAAAGGCTTCACTTGGCTCTAGCTGAATCGTTGCCTCATAACCGATATCTTGGCCATCAAGCAGAGTCTCAATTTTAGGAAAAGTGCCTTCATAACCACCGTGCAGGTATACCATCGGAGAATCAGGTTCCTCGATGACATTGTTTTGCGCATCGGTTAACTTATAGCGAAGGGATACGATAGTATTTTTTTCAATCTTCATGCGGAATTTGTCGAACATTCGTTTTTAATCAGTTTCTAAACAGCTTTTTACTTTATGACCTCATTTTACTTGAGCAAACCCTATGAACCGCCTCAGGCTCCCTCAAAACTCCCTTTAGGCGAGCCCTGGGCCTTATTTGGGGGTATTAGCCCAGACCAGTTCATGGCACGATATTGGCATAAAAAGCCTCTTCTCATCCGCGGGGCGATTCCGGCATTTGCCCTTTCGGCTCACGCCGGTGGACTCCTGGATAGCCCAATTCCCACCAAAGAGTTACTCAAATTTGCCCTGCAAGATGAGGTAGAGGCTCGCTTGGTTAAATCCAATCCATGGAGTTTTGATAGCGGACCGTTTACTAAAAGGGCAATTCCATCGATCGACAAGCCCGACTGGACTTTATTGCTTCAAGGAATGGAGGCCCATCATCCAGCAGCTGCAAACATTCTGTCTTGGTTCCGCTTTATTCCTGATGCGCGCTTAGATGACTTAATGATTAGCATTGCTGGTATTGGAGGCGGTGTTGGCCCCCACTTTGATTCTTACGACGTCTTCCTGATTCAAATGTCTGGTAGAAGGCAGTGGAAAATTTCAGAACAAAAAGATCTGAGCCTCAACCCTAATCTACCGCTAAAAATTCTGCGTAACTTTAAACCTGAGCAGGAGTGGACGCTAGAGCCTGGCGATATGTTGTATTTACCGCCTCATGTTGCTCATGATGGCATTGCACTAGATGCAGGTTGCCAAACATGGTCTGTTGGATTTCGTTCCCCCAGCTTTAAAGAATTACTGCAAGAAGGTTTGTGGCGCCTAGCCGAATCTTTGGAAGATATTCCCGCCCTAGAGAGCAAGTTTGCAGATCCTAAACAAGGCGCAACTCATAGTGCAGAGCAATTGCCCGAAGAGCTCATCAAACAACTAGGCTCAAAGCTCAAAGAGCTAAAACTAGACCAAATTGATGGATTTTTACCTGGGATTACCGCCTATCTATCAGAACCCAAACAACAAGCCCTTTTTGACGCCCCCGATAGACCCCTAAAACCGAATGCATTCCTTAAGAAACTTGGGTCTAACAGACTTCTCCCCCATGCACAAACCCGTATTCTGAGCCTTGGAAAACAGGTGTATTGCAATGGAGAATCCATGACCCAGGGACAAGCTCCCGATATTCTTTCGGCCTGGCAGAGCCTCTCGGCACATAAAGAACTCAGGGTGGGCAAACTCAAACAGCTTGGTCAATCCAGCCTTTATGAGGCTTATTTAGCCGGATGGTTGGTTTTTGAACACTGAATACGGAGATGGATATAATATTTACTGGAAACTACTTAGGGGCAATCCCTCGGTATATCCAAAGAACAATTACCGGTAATTGTTATTAATTTTTTTAAAGGAATTTACAAATGAAGAAGTCACTCGTATTCGCTGCTATGTTAGCAATCGCCTTGGCCGCTTGCGGTAAAAAAGAAGAAGCAAAACCTGCTGAAGCTCCTGCTGCTGCTCCAGCTGCTCCTGCTGCTGAAGCTCCTGCTGCTGCTCCAGCTCCAGCTGCTCCTGCTGCTGACGCTAAGAAGTAATCTTCTTCATGAAGAAAAAAAGCCGCTGAAAAGCGGCTTTTTTATTTGTCTTCAATAACTACTACCTTGTTAGTTGCTCCGTTAACAAAGTCAGCAATTGATAACCAGCAGGCGTATTTTCTGGCTTACCATCAGCGTTCTGCACATAAACATTTGCAGAATTCTCGCCAGTACTCTTCACAAGTACCTGATATTTTTTAGCCTTCATACCCGAATCATCTTTACTGCTAAAGAGATTAGAGAAGAAGCCCTTGGTGTCGCCCAAGTCCTTCGGATTAACGTAACGAACATAGTAAACACCAGTGGAACGATTGCGATCTTCAACAGTGAAGTTCGAGCGGTCCAATGCCAATCCAATATCGCGCCATGAACGATCAAAGCCAGTGGCTAGCTCGATGTAACCCTGATTGCTGCCCTCTTGCACAAACTTCGCTTTGGGGGTTTTAGGGCTTAGAGGAGCCGCAACCATTGCCCTGGCTTGCTCTTGAGTCATTCCCAAGCGCTCCATCAAGCGCGCCAAGAAAACAGCCTCTAACTCAGGATCATTGGGGCGCGGTGTCCAAAGAGTGGATATGCATGCTCCCCCCGGAGTATCGGTTACACATTTTTCAATCATGCCGCGATGGGTAATGTAAATCTCAGTCTCGCCAGGTTTGGATAGCTCTAAGCGTGTTTTGTATTTGTCCCGCTCACCAGTGTCATAGATTGAGTCTACTGCGCTGCCAACGACGGAGCGAATCCAATCTTGCGGGATCTTGGCGCGATTTTCAGCCCAATCGGTTTCCATAATTCCAGTAGATGGTGAGTCGATCACCAATAAGAAGCCATTCTCTTGCCAAAAATCTTTTACTTGCGGATAGAGTTCGGGGGCTGGTTTTTCAACTACCAGCCAACGACGCTCGCCATCACGAGCAATCCGCATCCCCGGAATACCAGTCATAACATTACTACGGATCTGTACCGATTTCTTGACAGCAGCATTGTATTCAGACATCGTGGCCGTTCCATCTTGAACAATATAACGGCGATCAGCCTGAGCGGTAATCAAGTCTGGAGGATAGGATAAATTTGGGCCACGCACAGCGCCCGCGCTCTTATAGTCAACGGTATCGTTACTGGTAACCGTCTTACACGCAGTCAATACAGCAGAACCGATAACGATTAAAATCAGAATCGAAAAATGTCGACGGGATAGTTGGAGCAAATTCATCATAGTAGGTTGGCCTGTTTTAGCGCTGCCTTCAAAGGCTCACGCAAAGAATTGCTTAAAGGTGTTAATGGCAAACGAATGCCTGCAGTGATCTTGCCCATTTCGTGTAATGCCCACTTCACTGGGATTGGGTTAGCCTCTGTGAACATGGCTTTATGGACTGCAATCAATTGATATTGAATTTCACGGGTTCTTTTCACATCATCTGACATAGCTGCTACGCAGAGCTCATGCATCAAACGCGGAGCAATATTGGCCGTGACAGAAATGTTTCCCTTGCCACCCATCAACATCAACATGGCTGCAGTCAGATCGTCGCCTGAAAATACGGAGAAGTCTTGATGTCCAGCACGCTTGAGATCATTAATCAATAAGGTGCCACGCTCTAAGCTACCTGTTGCCTCTTTAATACCAATAATGCCTGGCACACCCGCTAAACGGACGACCGTATCGCCAGCCAAATCAGCAACCGTTCTGCCAGGAACGTTATACAAAATCACTGGCAAATCAACCGACTCAGCAATCTTCTTAAAGTGAGCAAACATGCCATCTTGCGTTGGCTTGTTGTAATACGGTACTACCTGCAAGCTGGCATCCGCGCCAACCTGCTTAGCAAATTGAGTTAATTCAATCGCTTCAATCGTAGAGTTACCGCCAGTGCCAGCAATCACTGGAATACGTCCAGCAATCTGCTCCACTGTCACGCGAATGAGCTCGCAATGCTCTTCAACAGAAACTGTTGGAGACTCACCGCTAGTACCAACAATCACAATGCCGTCAGTACCTTCAGACACATGCCAATCCAACAAGGAACGCAAGCTAGCGTAATCCAAGCTGCCATCTTCGAACATGGGAGTCACGATAGCCGGCATACTGCCAGCGATGGGCTTTTTGCTACCTTTGGAATGAGCTGTATTTGTCACCGAATATGCACCGATTTTTAGCTGTCTTAACCCTGAAATTGTAACGGAATGCGCTGTTTTAGCTCACCTTTTACCGCGCACAGGCGCTGAACCATAGCTGGTTTGGGTTGATCTACGTAAATATCCTCATAAGCCACTACCTTAAGACCATGACGGGAGGCAAAAGTGAGCAATTCCCCTGGATTTAGCAGGAAATTGGGGTTAGATGGCTTACCAAATTCTTCATTCCCCAGGGCGAAGGTTTCATAGATTAAAACACCGTCCTGCTGAAGCATTTTGGGCAATTGGTCTAAGTGCGGACGATAGAGGTAGTTTGTCACTACGATCGCACTGAACTCCGAACCTATCAGAGGCCAATCAGCCTGTTCAAGATTGAGATGCTTTGGAGTGATTAAAGGGTTACCAACAGAACCTACTGCTGCGACATCTTGATCAACCGCCAAGACATCATGACCCATGCTTGCCAATAACTCAGAGTGTCGCCCTGATCCGCAAGCTAAATCCAGTACCACCCCACCCTTTGGAATGAGGGGTACAAATCTCCTTACCCAAGGAGAGGCATTCAAAATGGCATCGTGCGGGCTAGGCAAGATTAAGACTCAATCGTAAGCAAGGCCCATTGCTTCGCGAACCTCACGCATAGTTTCTTGGGCAACCTTGCGTGCCTTGTCGCAACCATCAGCAATGATGGAACGCAGCAAACTAGGGTCATCCAAATACTTCTGAGCACGCTCAAACATCGGCTGCTGCTCAGCCAAAATTGAATCGATTACCGGTTGCTTACACTCGAGGCATCCAATACCAGCAGATTTACAACCCTTATCAACCCACTGTTTCGTTTCTTCATTGGAGTAAACAGTATGCAGTTGCCATACGGGGCACCGTGCCGGGTCTCCGGCATCAGTTCTTCTGACGCGCGCCGGATCAGTTGGCATCGTACGAATCTTCTTAATGACATCATCGGGATTTTCGCGAATGCTAATGGTGTTGCCGTAGGACTTCGACATCTTTTGCCCATCAATACCAGGCATACGTGATGCTGTTGTGAGTAATGCTTGTGGCTCAGGCAGAATAATTTTGCGAGCGCCTTCTAAAAAGCCAAAGAGTCTTTCGCGATCAGCCATCGATAAACTCTGCGCTTCTTGCAGCAATGCTTTAGCCTGCTCCAACGCCTCTTCATCACCGCGCTCTTGGAAGGCCACTCGTAATTCTGCATACATTTTGGCGCGCTTGCTGCCTAATTTTTTAACTGCCTCTAAAGCTTTTTCTTCAAAACCGGGTTCGCGTCCGTATAAATAATTAAAGCGGCGCGCCACTTCACGAGTCATCTCTACGTGTGGCACCTGATCTTCACCAACTGGCACCAACTGTGCGCGATACATCAATATGTCAGCCGCCTGCAGCAATGGATAACCCAAGAAACCATAAGTTTGGAGATCTTTTTCCTTGAGTTTCTCAATTTGATCTTTATAGGTAGGTACCCGCTCAAGCCAGCCCAGCGGGGTTCCCATGGAGAGCAATAAAAACAGTTCAGCGTGCTCAGGCACTTTACTTTGAATGAACAAAGTAGCCTGATTTGGATCAACGCCCGTTGCCAACCAATCAATCACCATATCCCATACAGACTGCTCAATGACATCCGGAGTCTCGTAATGAGTAGTTAATGCATGCCAATCAGCCACAAAAAAGAAGCATGGATACTCTGACTGCAAGCGCACCCAGTTCTTTAATACACCATGGTAGTGACCCAAGTGCAAGCTACCGGTTGGTCGCATGCCAGAGAGAACGCGTTCAGCAAACATCTGTATTCTTTTTCTAAGTGGTTAAGTAATGATGGAGTTAATGAATTAATCGTTTAATGAAATGCAGACCATACTGGCGTGAGGTGATCCGGTAAGTGCGGCAAATTGCCTAAATCTATATGACTCTCGCTTGGGTCATGAAAGTCTGAGCCACGAGAGGCCAAAAAGCCATATTGCTGCGCAATCTTTGCAAAGGTTTTATATTGATCAGGGCTATGGCTGCCAGTAATGACCTCTATCGCTAGGCCGCCGATATCCTTAAAGTGTTTATAGAGCTCATCCATTTGCATGGCATTGAGTCTACTGTAGCGTCCAGGATGGGCAATCACCGCTACACCACCTGCTGATTTAATCCAGCTAACAGCGTCATCTAGAGTAGCCCACTGATGAGGTACATATCCTGGTTTGCCTTCAATTAAATAATTTTTAAATACATGCTCGGTATTACGACAAACACCCTGCTCTACTAAGAAGCGCGCAAAGTGTGTTCTTGAAATCAAATCATGATTGCCTGCAAAATGAAGTGCGCCTTCATAAGCACCGGGTATACCTGCTTTGAGTAACTGCTCTGCCATCAGTTTGGCGCGATTACCTCGGCCATCACGAGTGCGACGAAGTCCTTCGATGATGCCAGCATGCTCAGCATCAATTCCAAGACCAACAATATGAATCGTCTCACCCATCCAAGTGACAGAAATTTCTACACCAGCAAGGTATTCGATCTTTAGTGCACTAGCTGCTTCTCGCGCACGTTTCTGACCACCCAACTCATCATGATCGGTTAGCGCCCACAAATGCACTCCATTGGCTTTGGCACGCTCCGCTAATTGTTCGGGCGTCAAAGTGCCATCAGAAATCACTGAATGGCAATGCAAGTCGGCATTTAGGGGTGAAAAGCTGCTCATAACCCTATTTTAGGTCAAGCTGGTGTCAATTACCCGGCGCGGCGCATCTAGGTAGTCACGGGACTGCATCTCAATCAAACGGGACACGGTTCGAGAGAATTCAGCCGTAATTTGGCCCTCAGTGTACAAATCTGGAGCTGGGACCTCAGCAGACATGATTAACTTAATCTTGTGGTCATACAAGACGTCGATTAGCCAAATAAAGCGGCGAGCTTCATTTGTCATTCTTGGGGGCATATAGGGCACCCCAGACAAAATCACCGTATGAAACTGGTTGGCAATCTCTAAGTAATCATTTTGTGAGCGTGGGCCGCAACACAAAGTTTTAAAGTCGAACCAAACAACACCGTCCGCCATGTGAAGCGGTCGCAACTCACGGGACTCAATGTTGAGCACTGGATTACGCGCTTCTTTTTGATTACCAATCAAGGTTTGAAACATTTGACCGAGCGTTGCTTGCGTCTCGGCATTGGCCGGGGTGAGATAGGCCTCGACTTGCGCCATTTGAACCCGGCGGTAATCATTGCCCGCATCTACATTCAAGACATCTAACTTTTCTTCCAACAGCTTAATTGCAGGAATCAATCGATCACGATGTAAACCATTCGGATAGAGCTGATCGGGACGATAGTTTGATGTCATCACAAACTGCACGCGATCGGCAAAGAGTGCGCTGAGCAAGCGATAGAGAATCATCGCATCGGCAATGTCGTTGATGTGAAACTCATCAAAGCAGATAAGGCGATAGCGATTTGAAATACGCTTAGCAAGCTCATCGAGTGGGTCTGCCATTCCTGACAGCTCATGCAATTCACGATGTACTTCACGCATGAACTCATGAAAATGAATGCGGATTTTCTTTTCTAATGGTGAGGCCGCATAAAAGCAGTCCATCAAGAAGGACTTGCCGCGACCTACCCCACCCCATAAGTAAATACCGCGTGGGAGCGTTGGTTTGAATATCTTTTTCTTTAAGGTATTGCTGCGGATTTCTTTATAAGCAATCCATTGATCTTCACATTCCTGAAGACGCTCTACAGCACAAAGCTGCGCGGGATCACTTTGATACCCGCGCGCTTTTAACTCTTGTTGGTAAAACTCAATGGTTTTCAATTACATATTTAATGCACGTGAGTCTGTCGCCAACGCTGCTTCGCGCATCACTTCAGACAAACTTGGATGTGCATGACAGATACGAGCAATATCTTCTGCTGCTGCTTTAAATTCCATTGCAACCGCTGCTTCAGCAATTAAGTCAGAAGCATTGGCACCAATAATATGTACGCCAAGAATCTCATCAGTCTTGGCATCAGCCAATACCTTAATGAAACCATCAGCACGACCCATGCCTAATGCACGGCCGTTAGCAGCAAAGGGGAACTGACCTGCTTTATAAGCAATGCCCGCCTCTTTGAGTGCTTGTTCAGTTTTACCAACCCAGGCAATTTCAGGATCGGTATAGATCACCCAAGGAATGCAGTTGTAATCGATATGCGGCTTTTGACCGGCAATCACTTCGGCAACCAAGACGCCTTCGTCTTCTGCTTTGTGTGCCAACATAGGGCCGCGTACTACGTCACCAACAGCATAAACGCCAGGTGCAGCAGTAGCACAGGTGTGATCATCAATTGGAATGAAGCCACGCTCATCCACTTTAAGGCCGATCTTGTCTAAACCCAATTTGTCGGTGTTAGGTACGCGACCAACGGAAACAATTAAGCGTTCACATTCCAACTTAGCAGCCTTACCAGCGCTATCGGTGTAATTCACCACTACACCCTTCTTGTCGGCTTTAACATCACCAATCTTCACGCCAGTATGAATATCTAAGCCTTGCTTAGCAAAGAGCTTTTGAGCTTCTTTTGCAATACCGATATCGCAAGCACCCAAGAATGAAGGCATGGCTTCAAGTACAGTCACTTCAGCACCGAGACGGCGCCATACGGAGCCCAACTCTAATCCGATCACACCTGCACCAATAACGCCTAATTTCTTAGGAGCAGAATCAAACTTGAGCGCACCTTCGTTATCGCAGATCAAGACGTTGTCTACAGCGATACCAGGAAGGTGACGCGCTTTAGAGCCGGTAGCAATAATGACATTCTTTGCGGTAACCGTTTCTTTGTCTTTGCCATCAATCTTTACTTGATAACCATCGGCATTCTTACCTTCGAATGAAGCATGGCCTTTTAACAAAGTGATTTTGTTCTTACGGAACAAGTACTGAATGCCACCCGTCATTTTGGTAACAATATCGTCTTTACGAGCGATCATCTTTTTAGAGTCGATGCTTACTGCACCCACTTTAATGCCATGATCCGCAGCATGATGGCTGATCTTTTCAAATTCCTCTGAAGATGCCAACAATGCCTTAGAGGGAATACAACCCACGTTTAAGCAGGTACCACCCAAACGTGTTTCACCTTTAGGATCATCATAGGAACTAGATTCAGCACAGGCAACCTTAAATCCAAGTTGCGCTGCACGAATTGCGGCGATGTAGCCACCAGGGCCCGCACCAATTACTACTACGTCAAAAGCTTGGCTCATGATCTTCCCTTCTTACAAATCAAGGAGAAGACGTGAAGGATCTTCTAAAGCATCCTTCATAGCAACTAAACCAAGCACAGCCTCACGACCGTCAATAATGCGGTGATCGTATGACAAAGCAAGGTAGTTAATTGGGCGAACAACGACTTGGCCGTTTTCAACTACAGCACGATCTTTAGTTGCATGAATACCCAAAATAGCGGATTGCGGTGGGTTGATGATCGGGGTAGACAACATCGATCCGAATACGCCGCCGTTAGAGATGGAGAATGTACCGCCAGTCAACTCTTCAATCGACAATTTGCCATCGCGAGCCTTGGCACCGAATTCAGCAATTTTCTTCTCAATGTCAGCCAAATTCATTTGGTCAACGTCACGCAAAATCGGAACTACCAAGCCACGTGGTGAGCTTACTGCAATACCGATATCAAAGTAACCGTGGTAAACGATGTCATTGCCATCAACTGAAGCATTCAAGAGTGGGAATTTCTTCAAAGCATGCGTAGCTGCTTTCACAAAGAAAGACATGAAGCCCAACTTCACGCCATGGACTTTTTCAAACTGATCTTTGTACTTATTACGCATAGCGATTACTGGCGCCATGTTGACTTCATTAAATGTAGTCAAAATAGCGTTGTTAGCTTGGGACTCAAGCAAACGCTCAGCAATACGAGCACGCAAACGGCTCATTGGTACACGCTCTTCTGGGCGATCACCCATTGGAACTGGCGCGCTTGGCAATGCAGCAGATTTAGTACCGCCTGCAGAAGCATTCAATGCATCACCCTTAGTGATACGACCATCACGTCCTGAACCAGCAACTTGACCAGCGTCGACACCCTTCTCTGCAAGAATTTTTGCAGCGGAAGGAGCGGCAGCTGCGCCAGCTTTAGCGGCAGGAGCAGCTGCCTTTGCTGGTGCTGCTGCAGGAGCAGCGGCAGGTGCAGGTGCGGCAGCGGCAACAGCAGTGCTATCAATCTTTGCAATCAATTGCTCAGCAACAACAGTACCACCGTCAGCAACAACGATTTGTGTCAAAACACCAGCGGAAGGCGCTGGAACTTCGAGAACAACTTTGTCTGTTTCGATTTCGATCAAGATCTCGTCTTGACCAACAGCGTCACCAACCTTCTTTTTCCATTGCAACAAAGTTGCTTCAGCAACTGACTCGGAGAGTTGTGGAACTTTAACTTCGAAAATAGCCATGATTAATCCTGTTTATATGTATGTGTGTATGTTGAGTTATGAAGACGATTATTTCGTGATCACGTAACCTTTGAGTTTGGCAAATGCCGCATTCAGTAGAGACTTCTGCTGTTCTTGGTGGAGATGGGCATAACCACAAGCTGGAGATGCTGATGCAGGACGGCCTGCGTAGCCCAACTTCATGCCATCAGACATGTTTTCCAAGATGTTGTGCTGGACAAAGAACCAAGCACCTTGGTTTTGCGGCTCATCTTGACACCACACCACGTCTTCCAATTTCGGATATTTCTTCAACTCAGCAGTCAATGCTTTGTGCGGGAATGGATACAACTGCTCTAAGCGAATGATCGCTACATCAGCAATCTTCTTCTCAGCGCGCTGCTTAACTAAGTCGTAATAGACCTTGCCAGAACACATGACTAAACGAGTAACTTGCTTCGCATCGATAGAATCATCACGCTCACCAATGATGGTTTGGAAACCGCCTTTAGTAAATTCAGATAAAGGTGATGCAGCCTCTTTGTTACGCAACAATGATTTAGGAGTCATCAAGATCAGCGGCTTACGGAACTGACGAATCATTTGACGACGCAATACGTGGAAGATCTGCGCCGCAGTAGTCGGCTGAATCACCTGCATATTCGTGTCGGCACATAACTGCATAAAGCGCTCAAGACGTGCAGAGGAATGCTCTGGGCCTTGACCTTCGTAACCATGCGGCAACATCATGACCAAACCATTCGCACGACCCCACTTCACTTCACCTGAGGCGATGAACTGGTCAATCACTACTTGAGCGCCGTTAGCGAAGTCACCGAATTGCGCTTCCCAAATTGTTAAGGTGTTTGGTTCTGCAGCGGCATAGCCGTATTCAAAACCCAGGACAGCCTCTTCAGAAAGAATCGAGTCAATCACCACAAACGGCGCTTGATCTTTAGTGACATGCTGAAGAGCGACATAAGTACCGGTATCCCACTTCTCACGGTTTTGCTCATGTAATACCGCATGACGGTGGGTAAAGGTTCCACGTCCGCTATCTTCGCCAGATAAACGCACTGGGTAGCCGCTAGCCACCAGGGATGCGAAAGCCATATGCTCGCCCATACCCCAATCCACGTTCACCTCACCGCGACCCATAGCGGCACGATCGTTATAGACCTTAGCAACCAATGGATGAGCCTTGAAACCTTCGGGAATAGTAGAAATCTTCTCAGCCAAACGCTTCCACTCTGTTAATGGAATCGCTGTATCGGCTTCATCGGTCCACTTCTTATTTAAGAACGGAGACCAATCTACCGCAAACTTACCTTTGAAGTTGCTCAACACTGGATCGGAGGTTTGCTTACCCTCATCCATTGCAGCGCGGTACTCTTTAACCATGAGGTCACCAGTACCGGCAGGCAATACGCCTTGAGCCTCTAGTTTGTCGGCATAGAGCTTACGTGTGCCAGGATGTGCGGCAATGATTTTGTACATCAAAGGCTGAGTCATTGCAGGCGTATCTTGCTCGTTGTGACCCAATTTACGGAAGCAGATGATGTCAACTGCAACGTCCTTATGAAACTTCATGCGGAACTCAACAGCCAACTTAGTCGCCAACACTACCGCTTCAGGATCGTCGCCGTTCACGTGCAATACCGGGGCATCCACAATCTTCATGATGTCCGTGCAATACAAGCTCGAACGCAAGTCACGTGGATCTGAGGTCGTGAAACCAATCTGGTTGTTAATCACGATATGCATTGTGCCGCCCGTGGAATAACCACGAACTTCTGACATCGCCAATGTTTCTTGCATCACGCCCTGACCTGCAATCGCAGCATCACCGTGAACCAATACTGGCATCACTTGCATACCCAACATATCGCCACGACGCTCCATACGAGCACGTGCAGAACCCTCAACTACTGGGTTAACGATCTCTAAATGGGATGGGTTAAATGCCAATGACAAGTGAACCGGACCGCCGGGAGTAGAAATATCGCTTGAGAAACCTTGGTGGTATTTAACGTCACCCGCAGGCAATGTTTCTGGTCCCTTGTGCTCAAACTCAGCAAACAAGTCCTTAGGCATTTTGCCCAAGGTGTTGACCAATACATTGAGACGACCACGGTGAGCCATACCAATCACGATTTCCTGAATGCCTTTATTACCTGAATCACGAACCAACTCATCCATGCAGGCAATAAAGCTTTCGCCGCCCTCTAGGGAGAAGCGCTTTTGACCAACATATTTAGCTTGGAGGTAACGCTCTAAGCCTTCAGCAGCAGTTACGCGATCCAAGATTTGACGCTTCTCATCCACGTTAAATTGTGGGGTTGAGCGAATAGACTCTAATTTTTCCTGCCACCACTTCTTAATCTTTTGGTCGGCAATAAACATAAACTCGACACCGATCGTGCCGCAGTATGTCTCGCGCAATGCTTGGAGCAAATCGCGCAGGGACATTTCGTTTCTACCGAAGAATGTATTACTTGTATTGAAAACGATATCCATATCGCCATCAGTAAAGCCATAGAAAGCGGGATCTAACTCAGGAATATCCTGGCGCTCTGTCCGCTTTAATGGATCTAAGTTTGCCCAGCGATTGCCCACGTTACGGTATGCGGCAATTAACTGCTGAACAGCAACGCGTTTGCGGCCCATCTCTGAGTCAGCCGAATCAGAAATCGTTCTGATTGGACCTTGCTTAGCGCGCTCAGCAAATGAAGCAACAATAGGTGCATGGGCAATGTCAGTTCGAGATGAACCGTCAACCGCAGGAACCTGTTTCACGTTATCGAAATAATCTCGCCAATGATCAGCTACGGAAGCTGGATCGTGCAAGTAGGATTCGTAGAGTTCCTCTACGTAGGGTGCGTTTCCGCCGAAGAGATAGGAGTTATCTCTTTGATCCTGCATCATGATGCTCACCTTTCATCGGGTTTCCCGAATAAAAACTGTGGTTAAAACCATTCGTTGCACGGCTCTACCGTTTAGCGAATTGATCTGTGCGAATACTGGTACTACAGGTGTAATTTAACACGAATGACCATTGATACATAAAGGGCTTTCCCTGATTTCAAGGAATTTTGGGGTATCTCCCTATAAATGAGAATTAATAAGAACTTTCCTACCCCGCTTTAAAGTTTTACCGACAGATTCAAATGAATTTGATTTTTATTCTCTAAATCTTCAAACAATTAAATGAAATTAAGGGAAATATGAAATCAATTACCCCAGAAACGGAATATCTCAGTACTCGCCAAAGCGCCAAGGTTTTACAGGTTTCCCTAGGCACCGTTCAAAAAATGGTGGAATTGGGCGAACTCATTGCCTGGAAAACCCGTGGCGGCCACAGACGTATATTGGCCAGCTCCTTAGAACAGCAATTACAGCGCAGAAAAAGGGCTATGCGTCAAAAGACCACTCAAAACTGTGTAGCCATGGGGATATTTAGAAGGTCTGAGAATGGCCAAGAATTATTAGAGTCTATTGCTGATTGGCAGCTCAAAGTAGATATGGAAATGGCAGTAGATAGCCTGGAGGGCTTAATGAAGGCTGTTTCCATTGCCCCCGATTTGATCTTTTTGGATGCTCTTATTCCACCTGTAGAGCAAGTCCATTTAATCCATTATTTTAGCAAAAACAAGGACACACAGCGCATACCTATTCTAGTAGATGAAGGTTTTATCAAACTGCACCCTGGTGTGGTTGCACTGGCAGACGAGAACTCTGGCGGTAAGCATCCCTTGAGTGAAAGCATTAAACAGGAGCTTGAAAACGGCTTAATTGACCTCAATCCTCTCATTATTGGCTACCCCGCAACTAATCCAGAGGCTGAGGGAAACTGGCCTCATGGTAGTCGGCATGAGTTACTTGAGCCCCTATTTGTAGAAGCTTTGGCTAGGAAGTGCGCTTAGAGGGCAATTCAGATTGAGAAAGGAGTAAAAGAAAAGGCCGCTATCAGCGGCCTTTGGTACTAAAACTTAATAAAAACAAGCACTTAGATCAAGTAGCTACTACGATCTCTGCCTTCAATCCACTTTGGCGCCTTACCTCTACCAGTCCAGGTTTCGCCTGTTGAAGGATTGCGGTATTTAGGAGCCACTTTACCGCCAGCGCTCTTTACGCCGGCTTTGCGGCTAAATAGATCGGATGCAGTTAAGCCATATTGCTCAATAATCACTTTGGCCTTGGCAATGCCATCAGCCTTTTCATGGGCAATTGCTTCTTTAATCTGTTTATCCAACTGCTCGCGTTGGGCTAAAAGCTCTTTATAAGAAGACATATTCTTTTCACTCTCCGAATAATGGGTTGTTTTATAGGGCTGATATAAGCCATATTAGATGATGATTATATATACATTAATCAATCAGGCAATATATATTATTCGGAATAATTAACTATATTTATTAGGGCTATATCAGCTCAGGTTAATAAAAGACATAATCTTTATAAATATTATATTTAATTAAACTGTTTTTGATTCTCTGAGCATAAATGTACCGCTGGATTTAGCGGTTATCTCCCCCGCTTCATTCAAAACCACAGCTTCGCAGTAGTTAATCGTCTTTCCTGGCTTGAGGATGGTGCCCTCCACCACGATTTTGCCGGTGCTGGGACGCAGGAAACTGACTGACATATCAATTGTCATAGCACCCAAGGGAACCTCGGAAATGCTCCTAGCTGCTGCCCCCATTGCAAAATCCAGGAGTGTCATGATGACGCCGCCATGGGCAATACCAAAGCTGTTCTCATACTCAGGCTTAAGGTCAAGACTAATACGGGACTTGCCCTCTTTCGCATACTCAGGAACTACGCCCAAATGCGCCAAAAAAGGAATTTTGAGACCAAAGTATTCAACGGGTTTTGTATCGCTTGTCATAGAGATGGTGCTTTGAGATAGTGGGATTAGTTTGAATGGTCGGGGCGAGAGGATTTGAACCTCCGACCACATGCACCCCATGCATGTACGCTACCAGGCTGCGCTACGCCCCGACGAAATTAAAATTGTAGCAGTAACTATTTAGAGAGAATCTGCAGAACCGCTTGCAATTCTTCACGCAGACGGAGATCGCCACGAGCCTCTTCAAGGCGATTGCGAGCACCGCTAATCGTAAAGCCCTCTTCATAGAGGAGAGAGCGAATCTTTCTGATCAAGACCACTTCATGGTGCTGGTAGTAACGACGGTTACCACGGCGTTTCTGTGGGCTGAGTTGAGCAAACTCCTGCTCCCAATAACGCAGTACGTGAGAGCGCACACCACAAAGATCAGCTACCTCACCAATGGTGAAATAGCGCTTTGCTGGTATCGGGGGAAGTTGAGAGCTCAGCAGCGCTGAGCTAGCATCAAACTCGGTTTTCTCGAGCATGTGACTCCACTACATCTTTAAGCTTTTGACTTGCGTGAAATGTAACTACGCGTCTAGCTGCAATCGGAATCATTTGACCTGTCTTTGGATTTCGGCCAGGACGAGCCGATTTATTGCGCAACTGGAAATTACCAAAACCGGAGATCTTTACTTCTACGCCTGCTTCAAGAGATTGACCAACACGATCAAAAAAGGCATCGATCATATCTTTTGCTTCGCGCTTATTTAGTCCAACTTGATCAAAAAGAGCTTCGGATAGCTCATTCTTGGTAACGGTGTCGTTAGAAATCAATTCAGTCATTGCTTGTCTCTTTGGTAACTAATTAATTATTTGATTTATGCCTAATATTAAACCTAGCGCAAACGGGCCGCGCACTTTTTCTCAACTGCGCCCAATAAAGCAGCCATTACTGCATCAATTTGGGGATCCTGCAATGTCTCATTAGGGTTTAAGAGGGTTACTCGGAAAGCCAAGCTCTTCTCATCATCTGCCATGCTGCTTGATCCAGCCTTAGGCTTGAATTCATCAAAGAGTTCAATATTGCGCACAAAATTTTGCTTGCTAGCAGCCATAACATCTAACAGGGACTGCGCAGAAACGCTTTGCTTAACAACCAAGGCCAAATCACGTTGCACTGCAGGGAATTTACTCAACTCTTCAGGCACCGGTAAGCCAAGCTCACGAATAGGATCTAAGTCTAATTCAAATAACACCGGCGCTTGTGGCAACTCATACGCTTGTTGCAAACCAGGATGAAGCTCACCAATGAATCCTACTTCAATGCGATTCTTGGCTGTAGTCAAGAATATCTTCGCACTGCGACCCGGATGTAATGCTGGGTGCTGTGCAGCTTCAGTGACAAAATGCAGGGGATCTAAGACACACTCCAGATCACCCTTCACATCAAAGAAATCAACTGCACGGGTTGCATTGGCCCATTGCTCTGGAACAAAAGATCCATAAGCTAGGCCACCAATTTTCTGGGGCTGATGAAAACCGGCCACTTTGCCAGCTTCTTCTTGAGCATTCACGTCACGCTTAAATACACGGCCAGTCTCAAACAGGCGCACACGCCCTGCTCCACGGTTCAAATTCGCCTTGAGGTTATTTAACAAACCGCCCCATAGCGTGCTGCGCATCACACCGTATTGACTGGCAATAGGATTTAGCACTGCAATGATGTCCTTTTCAGTGGCGCCAGTTAAACGCTTTTCACTTTCAAGATCTGTGAAACCAAAATTTACTGCCTCTTGATAACCTTGGAGAGCCAAACGCTGGCGCAATAAATGAACACCGCGTTTTGCTTCTGGTTTAGCACTCATCTTCAATGAGGCTACTGGCGGTTGATCGGGGATATTTTCAAAGCCGTACATGCGAGCGACTTCTTCAATCAAATCTTCTTCGATTTCAATATCGAAACGATAGCTTGGAGGCGCAACGATAAACGCATCACCCTCTTGCTTAAACTCAAAACCAAGACGCTGAAATACATCAGCAACCACTTCATTTGTCAGTGGAATACCAATTACTTTTTCTGCTCTAGCCAAACGCATTTTGACTGGCTTACGTTCTGGCACATTCAATACTTGATCATCTACTGGACCAGCTTGGCCACCGCAGACCTCAATAATTAAGGCGCTGAGATACTCTAGACAATTAACCGTATTTTGTGGATCCACACCACGCTCAAATCGATGCGACGCATCGGTACTGAAGTTAAAGCGGCGGGCACGGCCCTGAATAGCTGAAGGCAACCAATATGCAGCCTCAACATAGATATTCTTGGTGTCATCAGATACGGCGCAATGATTCCCGCCCATAATTCCGGCAAGCGCTACCGGGCCATTCTGATCAGCAACCACACCAGCGTCCTGTAACTTGCCCGCAGAGTCGGGGCGCTGCAAAGTCACAGTCTGACCATTTAATAATTCAAGAGTTTCGCCTGCTTTAGCCCAACGAACAGTGATATCGCCATTCAATTTATCAATATCAAATACGTGGGTAGGTTGCCCCATCTCTAGCATGACGTAGTTGGAGAGATCCACTAATGCAGAAATACTTCTTTGACCTGCGCGGGATAAACGCTGCACAATCCACTCGGGCGTTTTAGCCTGCGGATTGACACCACGAATCACGCGACCAGCAAAACGTCCACAGAGTTCTTTATCTTCTACAGTAACTTTGCACTTGTCGTTAATCGATACTGCTGGTGGTGTCCACTTCGGCGCGCAGAGCGCAGCACCAGTAATGGCGGAAACTTCTCTTGCCATCCCCATCAATGAGAGGCAATCGGCTTTATTCGGGGTTAATTTAATAACAAAGATTTGATCATCAAGATTCAGATATTCACGAATATCTTTACCAACTGGCGCATCAACAGGTAACTCTAAGATGCCTTCGTGATCATCACCCAGGCCAAGCTCACGGCCAGAGCACAACATGCCTTGGCTTTCAACGCCGCGTAGCTTACCTACTTTGATCATGAATGGCTTGCCGCCGGCTTCAGCAGGAGGCAATTCAGCGCCAACCATAGCGCACGGAATCTTGATGCCAGCACGCGCATTAGGCGCACCACAAACAATCTGTAACTCTTGACCAGTACCAGCGTCTACTTTACAAACACGTAAACGGTCTGCATCAGGATGTTGCTCTGCAGACAATATCTGCGCAATCACGATCTTAGTAAATGCAGGTGCTACTGAATGTTGCTCTTCAACTTCTAAACCGGCCATTGTCATTGCATGACCAAGCGCATCACTATCGAGTGATGGGTTTACATACTGACGAAGCCAAGATTCAGAAAATTGCATAGCGGTATCTAGTTAATGATTTGGTTATGCAGGGAACTGCGCCAAGAAACGCAGATCGTTTTCAAAGAAGAGACGCAAATCATCTACGCCGTAACGCAGCATCGTTAAGCGTTCTAGACCAGATCCAAATGCGAAGCCGGTATAGCGCTCTGGGTCGATACCCATATTACGTAAGACGTTTGGATGAACCTGCCCTGCTCCGGAGATTTCTAACCAACGGCCGGCAAGCTTGCCACTACCAAAGGCCATATCAATTTCAGCAGAAGGCTCTGTAAAAGGGAAATATGAAGGTCGGAAACGAACTTGCAATGCATTCGTTTCAAAGAAGGTTCTTAAGAAATCTGTATAGACGCCTTTGAGGTCTGCAAAAGAAACGCTCTCAGCAATCCACAAGCCTTCAACTTGATGGAACATTGGTGAATGGGTTGCATCGCTATCAACACGATATGTTCTGCCTGGCGCAATCACCTTGATTGGCGGCATTACATCTGCACTAGCGTATTTCTTAACATGCTCGCTCGCATAACGAACCTGAATAGGGCTGGTATGCGTACGTAATAGCAAAGGCTTCTCGTTAGAATCTTTACCATCGATATAAAAAGTATCCTGCATTGAACGTGCAGGATGATTCTCAGGACTATTTAAGGCTGTGAAATTAAACCAATCGGTTTCAATCTCAGGGCCATCTGCTACGTCAAAACCTATTGAGCGGAAGATCTCTTCAACACGCTCCCAGGTGCGCATCACAGGATGCAAGCTACCTACTGCTTGGCCACGGCCAGGCAAGGACACATCGATAGACTCGGCTGCAAGACGTTGCAACAAGATGGCATCAGCCAAAGCTTGGCGGCGCTCTTGTAATGCAGCTTCTACTTGGGTTTTGATTTGATTAATTTGGGCGCCAGCACTCTTGCGTTCATCAGGCGACATTCCACCAAGCGCTTTTAAACGCTCAGTGAGAACACCTGACTTACCGAGATACTTGGCTTTCGCGTCCTCAAGAGCTGCCGCATCGGCAGCTCCGAGGAAATCACGTTTAGCATCCTCGACAATGTGGTCGAGAGAAACCATTGCAGCTTAGTTTAGAAAACTAAGATTAAGCTGCAGCGTTTACTACGGATTTGATCCGAGTAACCAAAGCAGCAAAAGCCGCTTTGTCAGCAATGGCCATATCAGAAAGTACCTTGCGGTCGAGTTCGATCGCAGCTTTCTTCATACCATTCATGAATACGCTATAGGTCATGTCATGCTGACGAACTGCCGCGTTGATACGGGCAATCCACAATGCGCGGAATACACGTTTCTTATTGCGACGGTCACGATATGCATATTGACCAGCACGCATAACCGCTTGCTTAGCAATACGGAATACGTTCTTACGACGGCCACGGTAACCTGTAGCGGCATCGGTGATTTTCTTATGACGGGCTCTTGCTGTAACCCCACGTTTGACTCTTGGCATTTATTTCTCCTAATCTAGTCTGAGGTTAAGCGTAAGGAAGCATGGAGCGAATTGACTTAACGTCAGCTTTCGCAACTTCGGTAGTACCACGTAAGTGACGCTTATTCTTTGTGGTCTTCTTGGTAAGGATGTGGCGTTTGAAAGCCTGTCCTCGTTTAATCGTTCCGCCTGCGCGAACCGTGAAGCGCTTTTTAGCGCTACTCTTGCTCTTCATCTTGGGCATAAAGCACCCCTTCAATTACTTGTGCAACATAGGTGGTAACCGACGGTTACTCTTCCTGTACCCAGAAGCACTTCAAACTACCAGCGTCTTACGACACCTCACTACACAAGAACCAGGTAGAACCCAGTTACTTAGCCTTACGAATGGGGGCCAATACCATCACCATCTGGCGGCCTTCCATTTTTGGAAACTGTTCAACTTGACCGTACTCAACGAGGTCCAACTTCAAACGCTCCAACATTCTGACACCGATTTCTTGGTGGGCCATTTCACGACCCCGAAACCGCAGCGTAATCTTTGTCTTATCGCCATCTTCCAAAAAGCGGATTAGATTGCGTAGCTTCACACCATAGTCACCATCATCAGTACCAGGGCGGAATTTCACTTCCTTCACCTGAATTACTTTTTGCTTCAGCTTAGCTTCATGCATCCGCTTGGCTTCTTGGTATTTGAATTTGCCGAAGTCCATGATGCGGACTACAGGTGGCACAGCCGTCGGAGCAATTTCAACCAAATCGGTCTCTTTCTCTTCTGCTAAAGCCAAGGCTTCACTCAACTTAACTACACCGATGGGCTCTCCATCAATTCCAATCAAACGCACTTCAGGAGCAGTAATTTCCCGGTTAATGCGCTGCAATTTTTCAGTAGCGATCTTCTTAATTCCTTTAAAAAAACAATAAAAACCGTTCTAACCCTAGCTAGGCTCGGGTCCGACTTTATGGGATATATCCTGCTGGAGTCGGGCAACGAAGGCATCAAGAGGCATTACACCTAAATCTACTCCGCCACGGGCACGAACGGCCACCGTATTGCTTTCAGACTCTTTATCACCTACAACTAGCAAAAATGGAGTCTTCTGTAATGCGTGCTCGCGTATTTTATACGTAATTTTCTCGTTCCGCAAATCGGATTCGACTCTAAACCCTTGTTTTTTCAGTAATTGCTGCACTTGTTGTGCATATGCAGCAGAATTTCCGGAGATATTAAGGACTACAGCCTGGGTTGGAGCCAGCCAAACAGGCATGTTTCCAGCGTGGTTTTCGATCAAAATACCGATAAAACGCTCTAAAGAGCCCACAATTGCCCTATGGAGCATGACTGGGGTCTTGCGAGTATTGTCTTCAGCCACATATTCAGCACCCAAACGGGCTGGCATCGAGAAATCAACCTGAATCGTGCCGCACTGCCAAGTACGGCCAATCGAGTCTTTAAGGTGATATTCGATCTTAGGGCCATAAAAAGCACCCTCGCCTGGCAATTCTTCCCATTCCTGGCCTGAGGCCTTGAGGGCACCACGGAGAGCCTCTTCTGCTTTATCCCAAATAGCATCATCGCCTACACGCTTAGCAGGACGTAAGGCCAGCTTTACTGCCACTTCGGTAAAGCCAAAATCCTGATACACGGCACGAACTGCTTTATCAAATGCCGCTACTTCAGATTGAATTTGATCTTCAGTACAGAAAATATGACCATCGTCTTGAGTAAAGCCGCGCACACGCATCAAACCATGCAATGCACCTGATGGTTCGTTACGGTGGCACTGACCAAACTCACCAAAACGTAATGGCAACTCACGATAACTATGCAAGCCAGAGTTATAAATTTGCACGTGACCAGGACAGTTCATCGGCTTTAATGCATAAGCACGATTCTCCGACTCCGTCGTGAACATATTTTCTTTATAGTTTTCCCAGTGGCCTGATTTTTCCCAAAGACCGCGATCCAAAATCTGCGGAGCTTTTACTTCTTGATAGCCTTCTTGCTGATACACGCGACGCATGTATTGCTCAACTTCTTGCCAAATGGACCAACCTTTTGGATGCCAGAAAATTAAACCAGGCGCTTCTTCTTGAAAATGAAATAAATCAAGTTGCTTACCGAGGCGGCGGTGATCACGCTTCTCAGATTCTTCAAGCATATGTAAGTAAGCATCTTGATCTTCTTTACGCAACCATGCAGTGCCGTAAATACGCTGCAGCATCTCATTCTTGCTATCGCCACGCCAGTAAGCGCCAGCCAGCTTCATAAGCTTAAATACCTTGAGCTTGCCGGTAGAAGGCACGTGCGGGCCGCGACAAAGGTCAGTGAACTTACCTTCGGCATACAAAGAAACATCTTCGCCCTGCGGAATGCTGGCAATCAATTCTGCTTTGTAGTTTTCACCCTGCTTCTTAAAAAACTCGACAGCGTCATCGCGCGGCATTACGGTGCGAGTAACTGGCTCATCTTTTTTAGCGAGCTCAGTCATTTTCTTTTCGAGAGCAACTAAGTCGTCTGGAGTAAATGGGCGGTGATAAGAGAAGTCGTAGTAAAAGCCATTCTCGATTACTGGACCAATGGTTACTTGTACCTCTGGAAATAATTCTTTTACAGCGTAAGCCAACAAGTGAGCTGTGGAGTGACGCACAATCTCAAGAGCCTCAGGACTTTTGTCGGTGATGATAGCTAATTGACTGTCTTTATCAATCACAAAACTGGTATCCACCATCTTGCCATCTACGATGCCGCCTAAGGCAGCTTTTGCAAGACCACTACCGATGCTTTGAGCAACATCCGCTACGCGAACTGGTGCCTCAAACTCACGTTTTGATCCATCGGGTAGAGTAACTACAAGCATGATGACCCCATCTTATTTACGGAACTTCATTACTGACATCTTTCCCAAAAAGAAAGCGCGGTAGCTTTTGGGCATCCGCGCCTCTTTGAAGCCATGATTAGCGCTTCTTTTGGGTCTTATTCGTTGGTAGGCTCGATTGGACTCGAACCAACGACCCCCACCATGTCAAGGTGGTGCTCTAACCAGCTGAGCTACGAGCCTATACAGCCATAGAGTTTATCACCGGCGGCGCACTTGGGTGACCCCGTTGACCTCTTCTAGGCTGTTTTGCACGACTCGCAGCACTTCAGAATCCTTCACCTCAATCGTTAAAAGGATCTGGGCCAGACCTTTTTTGGCTGATTTACGCAAATCGATCACATGCACGCCCTGCCTGGTCAGAATTTCAAAGAGCTCCCGCATTAACTCTGGGCGATCTAAGCCAGTTACCACTAAATCAGCTGGAAAGACGCGTTTTTGCTCTTGATTGACTACAGGATCAGCAGCAGAAGCAGTCCAAGCCGTTTGAATGACCCGCTCAGGCGCTCTCTCCAGCAAACCTCTAAAGGTTTTGCATGAGCGACGGTGAATTGAAACACCTCTACCTTGGGTCACAAATCCCGCAATTGCATCCGGTGGAACAGGTCGGCAGCAGCGCGCTAACTGGGTCAATAATGAATCCACGCCAACGACCAAAACATCGCCGCCTCGCCCTGCTTTATGAGTGCCGCTGCGCAAAACGATTTCAGGTGTTGTGGATGGAGTCTTTAATTCAGGGATTCCTTCAGCTTTACCCTCTACAGATTTTCCAGATTGTCCGGCCTCTTCATCATCAAGTGCATTAAACCAAGCGCGTACTCGTTGGCGTGCTCTTTGTGAGCGTACATAGTGCTTATCAGGGCTAATCCAATCGCGTGATGGGCCACCGTGTTTGACAGCAATGATTTCAATGGTTTGACCGTTTTTCAATGCTGTCTCGAGCGGAACCATTGCGCCATCTACACGTGCACCCCGGCAACGATGACCAAGATTAGTGTGAACCGCATAAGCAAAGTCAATTGGCGTTGAGCCCTTCTCTAAAGAAATTACTTTCCCTAAAGGCGTAAGAACATAAATATGGTCATCAATCTCATGGTGCTTAAGCTGCTCCCAAGCATCCTCTTTCCAAGAGATAAGCTGGCGAGCCCAAGCGATTTGCCTTTCATAAGCAACCTCTGCGCTATGCGTGCCTTGCTGGTGAGTAACACTTGGCTTGTTTGTTTTGGCGGGATTGGGGGGTGTGGCCATACCCGCATAAGCACCCTCTTTGTAGCGCCAATGCGCAGCTAAACCATACTCCGCCTGCTGATGCATTTCTTGTGTGCGTACCTGAATCTCAAATGCGGTGCCATCATCATTCATGACTACCGTATGCAGCGATTGATAACCGTTAGGCTTAGGTCGCGCGATGTAATCATCAAACTCTCTTGGTACCGGCTGCCAGACATTGTGCACGATACCCAAGACGGCATAACAAGACTTCACGTCCTCTACCAAAACCCGGAACGCTCTGACGTCATACAGATTGGCAAAGTCCAAAGATTTGCCTTCCATCTTTTTCCAGATGCTGTAAATATGTTTTGGTCTTCCAAGTACTTCGCCCTCAATCTGCGCAGACTTTAATTCTTGCTGTAGTTGCAAGACGATTTGGTCGATGAATGATTGGCGCTCAATGCGTTTAGCATCCAGCATCTTGGCAATATCACGATAAGTCTGTGGTGAGAGCGCTCGAAATGCTAAGTCCTCCATCTCCCACTTCATTTGCCAAATACCCAATCGATTGGCTAGTGAGGCATCGATACTCAAGATTTCTTGAGCCCAAGCTGCAGGCATCTCGATCTTCTCTTGTGTAATCCAGCGCAATGTCTGCAGACGGGAGGCAAGATAAATCAGAACTACCCGCAAATCATCACCAAATGCCAAAAGCATTTTGCGCAACATTTCTTCTTGGCCAGTAACACTTAAGCCACCATCACCACGAACTAGCTTTGCCTGTGCTTGACGTAAGCCGCGATAACCAATGAGTAGTTTCGCGGACTCTTCGCCAATAAGTTTTATGAGGGCTTCTTTGCCATGGGTGCGGGCAATATTGCTGGCGGCAGTTAATGTCGCCTCATCCAGATTGAGAGACTGCAATACTTGCAATACCCCGGCTGCGTGCAATTCTGCCGGCTCACCATACCAGGCATCTACGAATACTGACTCTTTTGTCGAATTGCTGGGGACATTTGCCATTGGCAATAAGGGGTGATTAAGAACTAATTAACTGAAAAATTCTTTTGCTAAAGCAATCTGCTCCGGCTTCACAAACGCAGGTGCATGACCTACATTGGGAATTTCAATACTGCGTGCATGAGGATTGACTTTGCACATCTCTGCGACTGTGGCAGCGGAAAGCAAGTCAGAGTTACCGCCTCGGACAATCAACATCGGAATATGAATTTGCTTAAAGGCATGCCACATCGCCATCTCACCTGCTTTAGCCATGATGGGGTTTACTGATGCAAACGGCACTGAGATATCTGGGTCGTAATGCATGATCCATTTACCATCTTTCTGAATCAGCATAGGGCCGTTATAAATTTCCCACTCTTCAGGAGTGTGCTCGCCAAAAGTGGCGCAAATTTCATTTAAGCGTTGAAGCGCTTCGGAGCGATCTGAAAAAGTAAATGGTTGACCAACGTATGAGCCTAGGCGTTTAATTGCCTCTGGCTCAATCTTGGGACCCACATCATTGATGATCATTCTCCGTATGGGTGAGTTTGGCATTGCGGCATACACCATACCAATCAAGCCGCCCATGGAAGTTCCCAGCCAATCTACTTGTGCAACGCCTAGCTTCTTAACTAACGCAGCAATATCGGCAACGTACTGTGGCACGGCATAAAGCATTGGATTACTTAAGCGATCCGATTCACCCCTGCCAACTACGTCTGGACATACTACGTAATAGTCTTTGCACATTGCCTGAGCAAGTGTCTTAAAGTCGCTGCCCCGTCTTGTTAGGCCGTGAACACACACCAATACTTTATTTCCAGGATTGCCCCAAGCGTGATAAGCCATGCGGTGTTTTTCATCACCGCTTGAGCACTCCACAAAGAAAGTAACTCCGTCATGAAATACATTTGCTGCTTGAGCTTCATTATGAACTTCATGATGGAGATGATCGTGCTCATGGTCATCACCAACCTCTTCAGGCTGCAAGGTCACATGATCAATACCATGCTTATTCAAGAGCATCGTATTGATTCTGGCCATTATTTCTGGCCACTTCTGCATCTCAGCGATCTCAATATGGCCAATTAAGGCTGGGAAGCTAGGGGTCATTTCCCATACGTGCAGATCATGCACCGCGAGTACGCCTGGAATATTTCTTAAATCAGTACCTACTTGTAAGTAGTCAATATGTAGAGGTACGCCTTCCATCAGGAAGTGATAAGACTCATGCAGAATCGAGATGGTGGACTTCAGAATAAGCAGCGATACCAAAATAGAGAGAATCGCATCGATTGGCATCCAACCGGTAAGTTGAATAACAACACCAGCAATCAATGCCGCAACTGAACCCAATAGATCACCCATGACATGAACTAGTGCCGCACGGGTATTCACGCTTTGCTTATCGCGAGACAAAACCCATGCCACGACGATGTTCATCAGAAGACCGATTGCAGCAACAACCGTAACAGTCAAGCCATCTACTTTATGGGGATTAGCAAAACGACTGACCGCCTCAATGACAATCCATAAAACCAAAGCCAGCATCGCAATACTATTGACAAACGCTGCTAGCGCTTCGGCACGCCCAAAACCAAATGAATGCTTCGGGGATGGTGGGCGACGAGAAATAATCTGCGCAAGTAGCGCTAAACCCAAAGCCGCTGCATCAGTGACCATGTGGCCAGCATCAGAAATCAGCGCCAATGAATTAGCGAAATAAGCGGCAGCGCCCTCAACCCCTGAAAAGCCTAAAGTCAGTACTAAGGCAATTAACAGTAGGTTTTGATTGGAGGCTTGCTTGCTATGGGTGTGCCGTGCATCACCCTTCTTATGGGCATGTAGGGAAGGATCTGCCCCAGATTGATTCTGGGGTTTAGATGGCTTCGAATGGAAATGATGGGAGCCCGACATGGTGAACCCATTATTCCATTAATTGATGACGCTGATTAGAAACCTGTTGTGTCAACAGGGGCTCCTGTTTTAGCAATAACCTCTTCTTTGGTCACGCCTGGAGCCAATTCAGTTAACTTCAAACCCTTAGGAGTGATGTCAAGCACACAAAGATCAGTAATGATCTGGCTAATGACGCCCACACCTGTCAATGGCAATGTGCACTTCGGCAAAATTTTAAGCTCTTCTGTGCCATCTTTTTTCTTGGCAACGTGCTCCATCAATACCACTACATGCTTAACGCCGGCAACCAAATCCATTGCGCCACCCATGCCCTTGACCATTTTTCCTGGAATCATCCAGTTGGCTAAATCACCATGTTCGCTCACTTGCATTGCACCCAGGATCGCGATATTAATTTTTCCACCACGAATCATTCCAAATGAATCGGCAGAAGAAAAAATGGATGAACCAGGCAAAGTTGTAATCGTTTGCTTACCGGCATTGATTAAGTCTGCATCAATTGTTTCTTCTGTTGGAAACGGTCCGATACCCAATAAACCATTTTCAGACTGAAGCCATACTTCCATATCTTTCGGCACATGATTCGCTACCAAAGTGGGCATACCAATGCCCAAGTTTACGTAGTAACCGTCTTTTAATTCTTTAGCAGCTCGTGCTGCCATCTCATCTCTAGTCCAAGGCATTTCGATCTTCCTAAGTATTCTGTTCTATTGCTGTTCTGGGAATTACGCTGTTGCAGTCATAGTGCGCTGTTCAATGCGCTTTTCTGGTGTTTTATGCAGCACCAAACGGTGGACATAAATACCGGGCGTATGAATCTCATCAGGATGGAGTTTGCCGTTCTCAACAATCTCTTCTACTTCTGCAACGGTGATCTTGCCAGCCATAGCAACTACTGGATTGAAGTTCCGTGCTGTATAGCGATAGACTAAGTTACCGGACTTATCTGCCTTCCAAGCCTTTACTAAGGAGATGTCCGAAACGATTGAACGCTCCATGATGTATTTCTCGCCATCGAATTCTTTTTCTTCTTTACCTTCAGCAACCAAAGTACCAACACCAGTTTTGGTATAGAAAGCAGGAATACCACAACCACCGGCACGTAATTTTTCAGCCAAAGTTCCTTGCGGTGTAAATTCCAACTCCAATTCACCAGCCAAATACTGACGTTCGAATTCTTTGTTTTCGCCCACGTATGAAGCAACCATTTTCTTTACCTGGCGTGAATTGAGCAATAAACCCAAACCAAACCCGTCGACGCCAGCGTTGTTTGCAATTGCGGTGAGGTTTTGAGCGCCTAGGTCCTTAACCGCCTGAATTAAAGCCTCTGGAATGCCACAAAGACCAAAACCGCCAACGGCCAATTTTTGTCCGTCTTTTAAGATATCCCGCAAGGCATCTACTGCCGATGGGTAAGTTTTATTCATAACTTTTGTCCTAATATTGCCAAAATGGGTAAAAAAGCAATCATAACGCTTAAGACGCCTTGAGCTAGGCGGTCTTGGCACTAATTCGGTTTTTGTCACTTAGAACTAAACTATTAGGGCTTAAATGCCCCATTTTTAAGAAATTTCGGAGAAATTGAATGAATTCTGCAGAGTTGGTAGAGCAATATGGTCCCAGGGACTCTATGGACTATGACCTAGTCATTGTTGGAGGCGGTCCCGCAGGATTGTCGGCTGCTATTAAAGCCAAGCAATTAGCCAGCTCCTCAGGAAAAGAAATCAGTGTTTGTGTTCTAGAAAAGGGTTCTGAAATCGGAGCCCACATCCTTTCTGGCGCCGTCATGGACCCCAAGGCACTCACTGAATTATTCCCTGACTGGAAAGAGCTCGGAGCACCGCTCGATACACCCGTCACGCAAGATCAATTTCTATTCTTAACCAGCGATAACTCATTTCAAGTTCCAAACTGGATGTTGCCGCACTGCTTTAAAAATGAAGGTAACTATATTGTCAGCCTTGCTAACGTCACGCGTTGGCTAGGACAACAAGCCGAGAACCTTGGCGTAGAAATTTTCCCTGGCTTTCCGGCTGCAGAAATTCTTTATAACGAGCAAGGCGCAGTCAGCGGCGTGATTACAGGCTCAATGGGTTTAGACAAAGAAGGCAATCCAACGGATCAGTTTCAGCTTGGCATGGAATTGCGCGGCAAGTACACCCTCTTTGCTGAAGGCGCGCGTGGTCATCTTGGCAAACAACTGATTGCTAAGTTTGCATTGGATAAAGATGCAGACCCCCAGAGCTATGGCATTGGCATTAAAGAGCTTTGGGAGGTTGAACCCTCCGAGAGTAAGCCTGGGCTAGTAGTGCACACCGCTGGCTGGCCTTTAGAGAGTGATACCTATGGTGGCTCATTCCTCTATCACTTAGGTGACAACAAGGTTGCTGTTGGATTAGTGGTTGGCTTGTCTTATAAGAATCCCTACCTCTCTCCTTTTGAAGAATTCCAACGATATAAGTTGCACCCAAAGATTCGTGAGACCTTTGAGGGTGGTAAACGCATTTCCTATGGCGCACGCGCACTGACTGCCGGTGGTTTAAATAGCCTTCCTAAGACTGTATTTCCTGGCGGCGCACTCATTGGTTGTGATGCTGGCTTCCTCAATGCATCTCGCATCAAAGGAAGTCATGCGGCAATTAAGACTGGCATGCTTGCTGCTGAAGCAGCAGTTGCTGCTATCAATGAGAATCGCTCTGAGGATGTTTTGTCTGCGTACCCAACTGCATTTCAAAACAGTTGGCTACATACAGAACTCAATCAAGCGCGCAACTTCAAGCCCTGGATGTCAAAAGGACTTTATGCTGGCACGCTGATGGTGGGATTAGAGCAAAAGCTTTTGGGTGGCAACATGCCATGGACAGTGCATTTAAAACATGCAGACCATGAATGTTTGGAGCCTGCAGCGCAACACAAGCCGATTGACTACCCTAAGCCAGATGGCAAGATTACGTTTGACCGCCTCTCTTCAGTATTTATCTCCAATACCAATCATGCTGAAAATCAACCGGTTCATTTAACACTGAAGAATGAATCTATTCCTGTGGGCGTGAACCTGGAAACCTATGCAGGACCCGAGCAACGCTACTGCCCTGCTGGCGTATATGAGTTTGTAGAAACCGATGGTAAAGCGCGCTTGCAAATCAATTCGCAAAACTGCGTACACTGCAAAACCTGTGATATTAAAGATCCAACACAAAATATCGTCTGGGTTACCCCAGAAGGTGGCGGCGGTCCAAACTACGCATCCATGTAAAGAAATGCAATACAGCAAACCCCGGCTCCATACCGGGGTTTTTCATCTCAACACGATTAAATAAATAGCGTTATATTTAACCCATGATGATCCTACACACTATGCTTCGCATCAGCGACTTAAATCGCTCTATTGATTTCTACACCAAAGTATTGGGCATGAATTTACTGCGCACAACTGAGCGTCCTGAGCAAAAATACTCCCTTGCTTTTGTCGGATACGGCAAAGGTAATGGTGATGGCCAATCGGAGATTGAGCTTACCTACAACCATGGCGTTCAATCCTACGACCTAGGCACGGCCTATGGGCATATTGCAATTGAGGTTCCGGATGCCTATGCTGCTTGTGCTGCCATCAAGGCGGCTGGCGGCAATGTCACTCGTGAGGCTGGTCCAGTAGCTGGCGGTGACACCATCATTGCATTTGTTACCGATCCTGATGGTTACAAAATAGAGCTCATTCAGCGTTAATCGTGGCAGAGCCCGATTCATTTCAATTAGAAATAGTTGATCGCCTTAGCGATATCACCTCAGAGGAGTGGAATACTCTTCTTACCTCAGATGCAGGACCCTTTCTTCGCCATGAGTTTCTTAGTGCGCTAGAGGAAACTGGCTGTGTTGGAGGCAATACTGGGTGGCAAGTGGCTCATCTCGTTTTAAGGGATGATCAAAAACTGATTGGTGCAATGCCCCTGTATTTGAAGCAACACTCCTACGGAGAATTTGTCTTCGATTGGTCTTGGGCTCAGGCCTATGAGCAACAAGGTATGCAGTATTTTCCGAAAGCGCTTTGCGCCATTCCGTTTACACCCGTTCAAGGCTCAAGGATTTTGAGCGCCAGAAATGTAGATGCTGATTTAGTAGAACGACAATTAATTGCAGGCTTTAAGACTTTGGTTCTGCAAAATAATCTATCTTCAGCACATGTTTTATTTCCCCATGCTTCAGAAGTAAAGAGTCTTAAGGGTCAAGGCTTTATGTTGCGAGACTCAGTTCAATTTCATTGGCATAACCAAGGCTTTGAAAATTTCGAACAATTTTTAGAAGTCCTCACTATGAAGCGCCGTAAGAATATTCGACGTGAACGAGAGCAGGTATCTAGAGAGCTAATTACTTTTAGACATGTCCCAGGAATATCTTCAACCAATGCTGATTGGGAATTCTTTTATCGCTGTTACGAAAACACTTACTTAGAGCATGGATCCAGCCCCTATCTTAATGAGACATTCTTGAAATTATGGGCGCATCGCCTGCCTGAAAACTTACACCTCATCATTGCTGAGCGCAATGGCAACCCAATCGCTGCGTCGCTACTAGTTGTTGACCCCACAAGCTCTAAGGCTTATGGGAGATATTGGGGCGCCATTGAACATGTGCCCTGCTTGCACTTTGAAACCGCCTACTATCAAGCAATTGAATATTGCATCTCTAATCAGATTCAAGCCTTTGAAGGTGGTGCACAAGGTGAACACAAGATGGCGCGCGGCTTCTTGCCCACTACCATTCAATCTGCCCATTTCATTGCGGATCCTCAGTTTGCCAAAGCTGTGCAACACTTCCTAGATCGTGAACATCAAGGCATAGGGGCTTATGTAGATGAGCTCGCCGAGCACAGTCCTTTGAAATCGTCTAAAGTACAGCCATGAATTCTGAAGACACCAAATCTATTGTGCAAGATGGCTCCCATTCCCTATCCACTGGGGATGCAGACTCTGACTCGCCTTGCATTGGTGTTTGCACCACGCTATACGATGAGATCTGCCAAGGTTGTGGTCGCACTTTAGGTGAAGTGAGTAATTGGGTATTCTTTTCTCAAGAAGAAAAAGATTCCGTATGGAAACGCATTCGTGCAGAAGGTACTGCAACCCGCTTCCAGAGACAAGCCAAAGAAAATAAGCCCGCTTAGGGGCTTATTTTTTATTGCCAGCTTTACAACTGGGCCTTAATTAACCAGCCAACTCTTGGCTACGTAGGTACTCTTCGTAAGTGCCAGAGTAATCCACCACCGTACCATCCATCTTCACTTCTAAGATGCGGTTGGCTAATGCAGAAACAAACTCGCGGTCATGAGAAACAAATATCAAAGTACCGTCGAATTTCTCAAGAGCGATTTGTAAACTCTCAATCGATTCCATATCCATGTGGTTGGTTGGCTCATCCATTGCCAGGACGTTGTATTTTTGGAGCATGAGTTTGCCCCAAATCATGCGGCCCTTTTCACCACCAGATAGAACTTTGACAGACTTGCCAATATCGTCACCAGAGAACAGGAGGCGGCCCAAAGTGCCACGGATCACTTGGTCATCATCGCCGGTATTGCGCCACCAATTCATCCAGTCCATGAGCAATTCGTCTTTAGCGAACATCTCGGTGTTGTCTTGAGGCATTACGCCGACGTTAGCATTCTCAGCCCACTTCACATCACCGCTATCAGCGGCAATACCATCAAAGCGCTTACTCAAGATTGTTTTGAGAAGAGTTGTCTTACCAGCACCATTTTGACCGATGATCGCAATCTTTTCACCAGCGCGAACGCCTAATTTGAAATTCTTAAAGATGACGCGGTCATAAGCTTTAGTAAGTGCGTTGCACTCTACCGCCATATTGTGTAATTTTTTCTCAGTATCAAAACGAATAAATGGGTTCTGACGTGAAGAGGGCTTTACCTCAACAATCTCAATCTTCTCCAGCTGCCTCTGACGTGAAGTCGCTTGACGAGCTTTAGAAGCATTTGCAGAGAAGCGGGCCACGAAAGCTGCTAATTCAGCAATTTTCTCTTTGGCTTTTACGTTATTGCTGAGCTGTTGCGTTCTCGCCTGCACAGAAGCCAGCATGTAGGAGTCGTAGTTGCCTGGGTAGACCTTTAATGTGCCATAGTCCATGTCAGCCATATGCGTACAGACTTCATTGAGGAAGTGACGGTCATGGGAAATGATGACGATAGTGCTCTTAATTTGGTTGAGGATATCTTCAAGCCAATGGATGGAGTGAATATCCAAGTTATTCGTTGGCTCATCGAGCAGTAATACATCTGGATCGGAGAACAATGCTTGCGCTAGCAATACACGCAGCTTCCATCCTGGTGCAACGTTGCTCATCGGACCATTGTGTTGGTCAATAGGAATGCCAATACCTAACAACAACTCACCCGCTTTTGCTTCTGCGGTGTAGCCACCGTATTCGGCGTACTTACCCTCAAGCTCAGCAGCCTTCATGTAATCTTCATCAGTAGCATCTGGATTGGCGTAGATAGCATCGCGCTCAGCTGCAGCCTTCCACATCTCTTCGTGACCCATCATCACGACGTCGAGTACGCGCACATCCTCGTAAGCAAATTGATCTTGACGCAACTTACCCAAACGAATGCCGGGGTCCAAACTCACATTGCCGCTAGTTGGCTCTAGCTCGCCACCTAAAATTTTCATGAAGGTGGATTTACCGCAACCGTTTGCGCCAATCAGGCCATAACGATTACCGCCACCAAACTTCACGGAAATGTTTTCAAACAGAGGCTTTGCCCCAAACTGCATGGTGATATTAGATGCTGACAGCACGGATGTTTTCTAGCTTTCTGAAATTCAATTGGATAGTTACCCCCGAATTTGGGGGCAAAGACCGTTATTTTAACGGCTTAGAGGTCTTTGTTGGCAGGAAGCCCGTAGTCTTGCTTAGACTTTGACCCTAAATGGGGTGAAATTCGTATGAATATCGTAAAAATCCTCGTTTTCCTTGCGCTTGAGGAAGTTCACAACCCAATAGGTCATGGGGGTTGCCAGAACCTCCCAAGTAGTCTTGAGGACATATTGAGCCAGCGCTACCTGAATGACTTCATGGGTAGTCCAGATGCCATAGAACGCTAACATATAGAAGAAAGAGGAGTCGACCAACTCCCCTACCGCTGTCGAGCCAATAGTACGCATCCAGAGAAAGCGCCCTTGGGTCATGATTTTCATCTTCGCCAGCACATAGCTATTCGTCAGACTGCCGCACCAAAAGGAGAACATGGAAGCTAAGGCGATACGCCATGAGTTTCCAAAGACAGTCTCTAGCCCCTGCTGATAATTAGACATATAAGCGCCTGGCGCCACCGGCAAAGCAATCACTATCTGCGCCATGATTGCCGCAAATGCAAGCGCAGCAAACCCAGTCCAAACCGCTCTACGGTCATAGGCATAGCCATAGACCTCAGTCAGAATATCGCCGAAGAAATAGGAAATAGGGAAGAACAAAATACCCGCGCCAAATGGTACCGACCCGAAGTAAGGCAATTCAACCACGGCTGCTTTACCGGCACCAATAAAGTTAGAGCAGAGTAAGACCACCACAAAGGCAGCCAAAATCAGGTCGTAATAGCGATGGCGAGGTCTAGGCGAGTCCATAAGTCCAGAAAAATGGATAATAGAAACAAGAATATCTGTATTCCTGAAAATTCGCAGGAAGCAGTTAAAAATCAAGACAAAATGAAATATAGGATGACAAAGCAATGAGTAAAAGTAAGGCCAGCTTTAACTGGGCGGACCCCCTTCTTCTGGATACCCAGCTAACCGAAGAGGAGCGCATGATTCGTGACGCAGCTGCTGAATACGCTCAAGGGCGCCTGATGCCCCGCATTCACGATGCTTATCGCAACGAAACAACCGACCCAGCCATCTTCCGAGAAATGGGCGAGCTTGGCCTCTTAGGCATCACGATTCCTGAGCAGTACGGTGGAGCTAACTTGAACTATGTCTCTTACGGCTTAATTGCGCGTGAAATTGAACGCGTGGATTCTGGCTATCGCTCCATGATGAGCGTGCAGTCTTCTTTAGTCATGGTTCCCATAAATGAATTTGGTAGCGAAGCGCAAAAACAAAAGTACCTCCCTAAATTAGCGAGCGGCGAATGGATTGGTTGCTTTGGATTGACAGAGCCTAACTATGGTTCTGATGCAGGTGGAATGATCACAAGAGCGAAAAAGGTTCCCGGTGGATTCTCACTTACCGGCTCTAAGATGTGGATCTCCAACTCTCCAATTGCAGATGTATTTGTTGTGTGGGCAAAAAATGATGAGGGCTTGATTAGAGGCTTCATCCTGGAAAAAGGTATGAAGGGTCTATCTGCACCCAAGATCAGCGGCAAGATGGGTCTACGCGCCTCTATTACCGGCGAAATCGTGATGGATGAAGTGTTTGTTCCGGCAGAAAATGAATTCCCAGAAATTACCGGCCTCAAAGGCCCATTCACTTGCCTGAACTCAGCACGTTATGGCATCGCCTGGGGTACGCTTGGTGCTGCTGAGTGGTGTTGGTATGCCGCACGTCAATACACGATGGATCGCAAGCAATTTGATCGCCCTCTCGCCGCTAATCAGCTAATCCAGAAAAAACTTGCTGATATGCAAACTGAAATCACGCTTGCACTTCAAGGCTGCCTACGTTTAGGCCGTATGAAAGATGAAGGAATCGCAGCACCAGAAATCACCTCCATCATGAAACGCAACTCTTGTGGCAAATCTTTAGATGTCGCCCGTATGGCGCGCGATATGCACGGCGGTAACGGAATTTCTGATGAGTACGGCGTAGTACGTCACATGCTGAACTTAGAAGTTGTGAACACCTACGAAGGAACTCACGATATTCACGCCTTAATTCTAGGTCGTGCGCAAACGGGGATCCAAGCTTTTAGCTAAATATAAAATATCCCCGTAATACAAAAGCCCTTGAATGAATACTCAAGGGCTTTTTTTGGGGAATTACTGATCACCGCCCTCAGCGCTCTTCTTAATAAATAAACGGGCAAAGAAAATTACCATGCCGATCATAAATAGAATAACGGCCAAACTCAATTGACCGGCAAACGATCCAAATAGCTCAACTAACATTTTCATTTTTCTTCCCTCCAGTAAGTTCACTATAGGGTCTTTAAAAAATGATTGTTTGATTAACATCAAAGAAATACTGCTTAAATTGCTGGATAAAGTTGTTTTTTCAAGCTATCCATTACAAACACATTTACCGGAATGCCTGCACTAACACTTGATGAAACAGTGCAAAATTCCTGAAATTGCTCCAAGACCCGATCAAGATTTTGCAGGGTCTCACCAGGCACGCCAACATGTATCTCCACACGAATCGACAGAATGCGCAGACGATTCTGCTCGTTTCGACCAATCTCACACGTTGCTAAAGTCTCAATAGGCTCAGGGTTTTGTTTAAATTTTCTTAAGGCAAATAATAGGGAGTCGGATAAGCAGTTGGCCACCGCAGCAATTAAGAATTGTGATGGGGTTGCACCGTCTGATTTACCCAAAGGCGGCGGCTCGTCTCCCATGATGGGGGCCTTTTCCTCGTTGTAATAGATGGCGAACTGGTAGTCGGCCTGTTGCTTGAGTCTTACGGATGGGTTACCGCTCATATGGAGCTCCTAAGTGGGGTGATAATTTGCTGCAAAATTGATTACTCAAATACGATTGACTCAGGCTTAGCAATCGGATTGCCCGCTTCTGCCCATGCATCAAATCCACCTGCAATAGATTGGATATGCATATAGCCCATGTCATGTAGTGATTTTGAGGCCAATGCTGCTCTACCGCTATTTTTGCAATATAGAACTATTTTGAGATCCCGGGCACTTAAATTGGGGTCATTACTTAATTTAAACTCCAACATTCCCCGAGAAATATGTACTGCGCCAGGAATGTGACCAATTGCGTATTCATCGGCTTCTCGAACATCCAATAACACGTCAGCTTCTTGAATGGCTTGTAGTGCATTTGCCAGGGCAACTTCATTGATAGAGGATTTAGCTAACGCAACTAAGTCATGAGCTGTTTTCATTCTTTTCCTTTTGAAATTTAATTTATCATTATATTTTATTATATATTGTTTTAAAGGATTTGATGCACATCAAAAACAATCAACTGGATAAACGTTTAGTCTTGCATTTAATGGAAGAAATATTCAAAATACAGTTGAATCTTAAAAGAAATCCGTACGCATGAATATCAAATCAGAGGCTAAATACATTTGCTTTCAAGGGAGTTAAACCGATATGCTGATTAAATGTCCAAGTTGCCATAAATTCAACCGCATACCTTTAGATAGGGTTAATCAAAAGCCTATTTGTGGTGTATGCAAAGCCAGCCTGTTGCTAGGTCCTGTCGAGGCAGACCAGGCAAGTTTTAAAGAGATCCTCAATCAAAGCAAGCTCCCTGTCATAGTAGATTTCTGGGCCCCCTGGTGTGGCCCCTGCAAAATGTTTGCACCAACTTTTGCGGCTAGCGCTGCTAAACACGGTGAACAAGTTCTACACATAAAATTGGATACTGAGGCCAATCCCAGCATTGGACAAGAGTTTGCTATACGCTCAATACCAACATTAGCGGGCTTCAAGAATGGGGCTGAGGTAAAGCGCATTAGCGGGGCTTTGCCGCCCGCACAGCTGGAGCAATTCCTGGGCAGTCTTCTCTAGCGAGAAAGTTAGGCCTCTACAGTTTTCATTGAATTTAAAAAGAGTGCTTTAGCTGCATTCTTAAAGGCTTCATCAGTATCACTCTCTAATTGCACAAAATTCTCCTCTTGATACTGAGGAAAATTTCTCACGATTGATGATTGATAGGATGGGTCGTAGTGTTTGACTAATAGCTCTTCAACTAGCTCCGGAAAATTTCCCGCATCAATGGCTTCATTCCATTTAGAGATTTGTACTTTTCCATAATGGGCGGTGAGTAATGCTAGCTTTTGCTTGAAGTTATCGGTGTTGGTTAAGAAATGATGGTATTCACGAATTAACCATGAGACTCGTGTCTGGGCACTTGATCGCAATTCAATACAGCTACCATTGCGAATAGTTTCCATTAGAGCATCAGGTACATGCAGGCCACCAACCTTCTTACTCTCCGATTCCACAAACACGGGTTTAGCAGGGTCGAGCAAACGCAATGTATTCCATAAGGCGGTCTCAAAACCTTTTTGGGAAGGCTGATCCTCATTCGGTTCATTACCAAGCACTGAACCACGATGCACCGCCAGGCCCTCTAAATCTAGAATCTGAGCACCTAAGGCGCCAATCTCTTGCAGCACCCTAGTCTTACCACTACCCGTCATACCGCAGATGACCTGAAACGAGTACTGTTTTGCAGCAGAGTCAAGACCATCTATTACAGTTCTTCTGAAGCCCTGGTAACCACCTTCAAGCTGCTTGGCCTTCCAGCCAATGCGATTGAGGATATGTGTAAATGCTCCACTACGCTCGCCACCACGCCAGCAATAAATTAATGGCCGCCACTCACGAGGGTAATCAAGAAAATGGCTTTCCAAATGTGCGGCAATGTTTTTAGAAACTAAAGCTGCGCCCAGTTTTTTAGCGGCAAAGGGAGATTCTTGTTTATAGAGCGTACCAATTGTGGCGCGCTCCTCATTATTAAGCACCGGGTAATTAACTGCACCGGGAATATGATCAAGAGCAAACTCAGCTGGAGACCTAACGTCAATGATCAGGTCAAACTCATCCAGTTCAGATAAAAATTGCTCAGATCTTAGGATATGGGAATTAATAGGCTGCACGGCGAACTAGCGCAACTGTTGTAAAACATGCTCAGGCCAAGGCGCTGATTTATTGGTAGTGAGATCGACCCAAACCATGGTTGCACCACCAATAGCGGCTTCTATATCAGGAGACGTAGTTAAAGCCATGCTGGTGTAAAGATCCAGGCTTGTTCTACCAATAGCACCAATCGAGGTTTTCAGCCTCAACTCACCCGGAAAGGTCAGCTGCTGATAAAAATTACAAAAGCCATTAATCATCAACATAGACTCACGACCAGGAGCGACATCATAGCCCAAAGAAGTAATCCACTCACAGCGCGCTTGCTCCATATACCGGAAGTACACGGTATTGTTTACATGCCCATACGCATCCATATCGCCCCAACGAATGGGCATGATCATTTCATGAACCAGCTTTCTTTCTTCGGGGATGGCGATGCGCATGTTTTAGAGAGTGCTCTTTTACTTAACGGAGCTGCAAAGCAAGTTGGTACAAGTTTGTTGAGCGTGCGCCTGAGCGGCAAAAAGCCAAAATAGGACCTGGCAAAGTTTTTAAGAGACGAGCCATTTCTTGCACTTGGTCTGGAGTAAATGCGCCAGAAATGACTGGCAAGTAAACATAATTCAATCCAAGCTTTTCTGCTTCAGCTTGAATGGATGCATTAGTTGGTTGCTCTGGGCCGCCCTCACCGTCAGGACGATTATTAATCACGCTCTTATAGCCTTGTGCCGCAATTTCAGCCAAATGACTTGGATCGATTTGACCAAGAGTACCAAACTGAGCGTTATGACAAGAAATAGGAAGACTCACAAAAAACTCCTTTTTTAAGACTGTAGAAAATTAACCATCGAGACGACTCAAGAAAACCGCCTTAATGCTTATGGCCAGTACAAAATCGATTGCAAAAAGACATGCCTATCAACATGAAGATCACAAATACAAACGCCTTTAGATGACCGGCACCTAGGGAGACTAAGGCAGGGCCTGGACAGAAACCAGCAATACCCCAACCTACACCAAAAATTAAGCTCCCTAAAACTAAGGGTCTTGTAATGTCTTTACGATGCGGCAGATGAAAGGCCCCGCTAAAAAAGGCCTCGCTGCGTTTAGTGACTAAATAGAATCCAGCTAAACCAACAATTACAGCACCCCCCATTACAAACAATAAGGATGGGTCCCATGAGCCTGTGATGTCCAGAAAATTCAATACTTTTTGTGGATTACTCATTCCCGAAAGAATTAAACCAAAACCAAATAACAAGCCAATTAAATACTGACTAAATAGGTTGAAATGTCTTCTCACGATTAAGCCCCTATTATGTGACGAATGATGAACGTCGCCATAAATCCTGAAGACATAAAAAGCATTGTTGCCGCCATCGAACGAGGTGATAGACGCGACAAACCACAAATTCCGTGGCCGCTCGTACACCCAGACCCGTATTGGGCGCCAAAACCAACGAGGAGGCCTGCAGCCATAATACTGAACCAGTCTGTATCAATAACTTGAATTGCATGCAGATCAAGCATTACAGCCGCCAAGACTGGTGCGGATAGTATTCCCAGCACAATCGAAACACGCCAATCTACATCGCCCTTCTGCGGATTCAATAAGCCAGAAACAATGCCACTAATTCCCAAAATTCGGCCATGCAACAACATATAAAGAGCCGCCGCTACGCCTAATATCATTCCACCAATTAAGGAGGGTATTGGGGTGAATGAAATCCAATCAATCTGCATGCTATTCCAATCAGTCACTAAAAATTAATTACAAGGTTTGGGCGCAAGTCTAAATTGCAAATACAGTAAGGCCAAGTAGGCACCTAGAATAAATCCCGGTAAAGCCAAGAATGATGCCAGAGATAATGTGGAGACCCCACTGAGGCCCTGTCCAACGGTACAACCTAGCGCTGTAACGCCGCCAAATCCCATGAGTGTCGCACCCACCAAATGATTGGCTGTATCCTCAGTATTTCGAAAAGATTCCCAACGAAACGATCTAGTGATGAGCGCGATCAGGGCTGAGCCAGAAATCATACCTATCACAGCCACAATTCCCAGCGTGAGAACTTTAGAAGTGTCGCTATACATCATTAGCCAATCCAAAGAATATGCGTATGGCGCAACAAACGATAGACTTTCCATGCGACCAGAATTCGTCATCAAAAAAACCTCTTCCAATGTAGTAGGATCTTCGGCGACATGACCTAGATTACCGCTAACCCACCATATTGCGCAAATTGCCAAACCCACCACCGTGCCAGCAAATAGATTCTCAAAGGTCCAGAATGACCTCTTACTTAAAGCATAGGCAATAAAGATAAAGCTGATTAATAGACCCAAACCCAGATGAAGATGGGATCGTGCAATGCCAAGTGGGCCACTTAAAAGACTAGGTAAATCTTGAGGGGTAGAAAAAGACAAAAATACAGTATCCAATGTATTGATGCGAATCACCCCCAGGAATCCGCGCATTGTCATATAAGCCGTCAAACCAAGCACCAAGAAAACAATCACAGACTTTAAATTACCGCCGCCAATACGCACCAGAGTCTTGCTCCCACAACCTGATGCAAGCACCATACCAAAACCAAAAAGCAAGCTACCTACTAGCGTAGATAGCCACAAAAACTTATTTCCTGTGTAGAAACTTTTTGATGGATCAATCAGTCCAACATAGGACATTAGCGTAAACCCAATAATTGCCACACCAATTGCCAAGAACCATTGCCTCATGCGATCCCAGCTCGACATAATAAATGCATCAGAAACTGCGCCCATGCTGCAAAAGCCTGTCTTTTGCAGCACAGCACCGAACATGAATGTGATCGCAAAGGTACACCATAAAACAGACTTGCCTAACACATCAATATTTACTGCTTCCATAATTAGAATGCTTTGACTATTTATTAAATTTGTAAAACTGCCCGTTTAAGTAGGTCACCACATCAACCTCATCCTCTGGAAAAAGATCCAGCCGTAACTCCGCATTACACATTCCGACCATGGTCTTTAACCTGCTAAAACTTTGCACCTTCGAATCCTTACGCGTGTAAATCATATCGCCATTGCCAAAACCTGTTTTTTTCGCATGACAGGTGTAACACTTCTCCTCATCAATTCTCTTGCCATGAGCAAAATCACTAGATGCGGAAACAGAGAAGCTAAGGGCAAAACTGGAAATCGCCAAAAAAGTAAAGGTAAGATGCAATCGATTTAATTTCATGACAAATCCATCATTCAGCCCAAGAATTGCCTATTTTAAGGCTTAGGAACTAAATTTGCCCTATTCGCCTTGAATCGAGAGGTAGACGTTATAGGCATTCATACGGTTGGCAGCCTTAAATAGAGGAATTCCATCATATTCAGACCAGTCTACTGCGCTATAGGCCCCATCGAACGCATCCATATTAAGAGCTGCCGGAGCCATGCTTTCTCGTAAAAAACGTAAGTAATCACGAGTAAAACGAATGTCTTCAATCGGATTAATTGACTGGGGCCCATGACCAGGGATGATGACCTTAGAGTTGAATTTTTCAAACTCATCAAGGGCTAACAGCCAACCCTTGCTATCAGCATTGCCTACATAAGGAATTCTGCCTTGAAAAACTAAGTCCCCTACAAATAGCACGCCCTCTGAAGGAACGTATACCAAAACATCTTCGGGCGAATGCGCTGGACCCACTCTACTAATAATGAAATCAAGGCCACCAATATTGAGTTGATAATGCTTATCGAACCAAATGTCCGCTGGCACTAAGTGGGTATCTTTATTAACCCAAGGAGCAAAATCAACACGAGAGGTGATCAGTCTTTGCTTGGCAGTTTCAGAAGAAATATAACCTCTTCCTTCGCTTTGTCCGTATATTTTTGCACCAATCTTTTTAAACTCCTGTAGACCATAAACATGATCAGCGTGATAGTGAGTAACAATAACCGCAACAATCTTTTGTGCGCTTATCTTCTTTATTTCTTGAATTAGCTTTTGAGCCAGCACTGGAGATCCAAGGGCATCAACGACTACCACCCCTTTAGGTGTAATCACAAAGCCAGCATTAGAGATAAAGTTTTGATTTTGACTAGCACCCATTTCTGCCAATCCTTGCACAAAATAGGTATTTGGAGCCACCTTGATGGGCTTTAATAGGATTCCAGCAGGATCATTTTTTGGCTCAGCTGCATGAGAAATGCTCGCAGCAAGAAAAATAGCGCCGCCAATGAGCGCTATCTTAATGAACCTGATCAACATCTGGCGAATAGACTAGGAAATATTAAGGCTTAATGTAGGCGAAATGATCTTTGTATTGCAAATCGCCAATGCGAACTACGCCAGATGGAGTGAAGTCGGCATCAAGAATAAATTGGTCTTTCTTAAGGTTGCGATTCTTCAAAGTAATTTCACAAACCTCAAAACGTACGCCACGAGATTTCAATGCAGAAATTAATGGAGCGTATTCAATATTATTTTTAATATCTTTTGCATTTTCTAACAAAAGATCAACGCCTTCAGCATAAGTCACCACAATAATCTTAGTGTCAGGCGCAACATCTAAATGATTACGGATACTCCTAAGACCCTTGATCCCCTGGACTTGAGCATCATCTATTTGGTATGTGACCTCTGAGCCCACAGCATATGACCGCTGAGCAGTCAAAGCAGCAAAAGCAAATAAGGTCGCCGCCAGTAATCGTAATATTTTATTCATGAAGATTTACAGGATATTAGGCAATAGAAACCATACCAGGATTATTACTCACACCCTTAATGATTGGCTCATTTAATTTAACGGCTTTAACCAACTTGACATCACGCAGGTGACGCTCAATCACATCCCAAATTGGTTCTGTGCCAGCATCCCTTGCCGCCTCACTAACCGGAGCCCAACCAGCCACTTTGTAAACTTTATTAGCCTCTATAGACTTGCCATTCAAACGCATATCGGTGATCCGCTTGCCAGCAGCTTCCGCTGGGTCGATGGTGTATTGCAATCCACCAACGCGAACCATATCGCCACCTTGCTGATAATACGGGTCTGGATTGAAGAGGTTATCGGCTACGTCCTCAAGAATAGTCTTAATTGTTTCACCAGTCATATTGGTCACAGTGGTGTAGGGATAAGTAATCGCCGTTTGATCAAGCAAATTCTCGCGAGTAATAGCTTGACCCGGCAATAGGCTGGTACCCCAACGGAAGCCAGGTGAGAAAGCAATTTCCGTATTTTTCTGAGACATCAAGCCATCTAGAATAAGTTGATCAAAGCTGCCATTGAAGTTACCACGTCGATACAAGAGACCCTCAGTAGTAGCCAATTTCTCATTCAGCTTGGCTTCATATGGAGCCCGGATCTTTGCAATCAACCTGCTCATCGCCGGATCAGCTGGGATCATATTTGAAAAGATTGGGAATAATTTATAGCGGAAATCAATTGCTTTACCCCCTTTGACATCAAAATCTAATGCGGCCAAAAACTTTGTATTAGAGCCAGCATTAGTAACTAAAGTGACACCTCCAGAATTTTTAACCTTTACGGGAATAGGCACACCATCATGCGTATGCCCACCCATAATGGCATCTAAACCACTTACTCGTGAAGCCATCTTTAAGTCAACGTCCATGCCATTGTGAGATAGCAATACAACGACTTTTGCCCCCTTTGCCCTCACTTCATCAATGGTCTTTTGGAGATTCTCTTCCTGAATGCCAAAAGTCCAGTCGGGAGTGAAATATCGCGGATTCGCAATCGGTGTGTATGGGAACGCTTGACCAATAATGGCAATCTGTATTCCGTTTTGCACTCTCATAACATAGGGATTAAATACGTTATCACCAAAATCTGCGGTCTTAATATTTTGGGCTACGAAAGAAACCTTGCCCTTAAAATCGCCATTGACAATTTCCATAACGCGCTTCTCGCCAAGAGTCATTTCCCAGTGAGGAGTCATCACATCAACCCCCAAAGCAAGTGCTGCATCTACCATATCTTGACCATTGGTCCAAAGAGCTGTACCGGATCCCTGCCAAGTATCGCCACCATCTAGAAGTAATGCGCCAGGACGATTTGCTTTTAATTGCTTAATTAAAGTCGCCATATGAGCAAATCCGCCCATCTTGCCGTAGTTCTGAGCGGCAGCCACGTAATCTAAATAAGTGAACGCATGCGCATCATGAGTACCAGGCTTAATGCCATTGGCCCTCAAGAAATATTCGCCAACTAAGTGAGGCGTTTTACCTTCTTGCGCACCAATGCCTAGATTGACATTTGGCTCCCGGAAGTAAATTGGTAGCAACTGCGCATGGCAGTCTGTAAAATGCAAGAAATGGACATTACCAAACTTTGGTAAGTCATAAAATTTTTGTGCAGAGCCTTGAGCATTTACAAAACCAGAATGCAAACTCATACCGCCAGCGGAGGCAACAGCTAGCGCTTGCAAGAACTCACGACGACTTAGTGACATAGTAAATCCCTATTAGTAAAAACAGGCCTTACGGCCCGTTTTATTTTGTTATTTATTTACGGGTGACTCAGGATCGAGGAGCAAAGCCATAACATCTTGCATTTGCTTTTCAGTTAACAATTTAAAGTGGCCAAAACGTGGCATGTTGCTACATACGTTATAAGCTTTTGCGTTGTTAATACGATTCCAGGTGTAATCAATCACCTCTTTTGAGTAGCCTCTCATCTTGCCGTAATTCCAAAGCGACGGACCAATGTTTCCGTAGGATAGCTCTTTGATATCAATCTGGTGACAGTTATAGCAAGACCCGCCATTAATTGAATCAGCGCTATCTGACCATGTTGCCCCCCTACCACTTTGAGCAATTTTTTCGCCATCCACCCAGTTACCGATATACTTTCCATCTGATGGCTGTTTGATACTAGCCATATTTGCATTTTGAATTTTTTCGCGCATCTTGGGATCTCCACCGCCAGACAAATTTACTGGGTTAGAGCAAAACTTCTGCGCAGCATCTTGATTCAATCGATCAAGCCCCGCAATACCATTCGCCTTAAAACTAGAGGACAGCATTTGGTCAAAGGCCGAGGCACCATGTGCAACCCCAATAGAAATCTCAAGGGCGAGCATTAAAAAGAGTAATTTAGTTTTCATATCATGATCTCAAGCGTTTAACGCTTTAGCCCCGGTGCGTTCATGGTTCCACCTTTAGCATTTATAGCCATATAAAGCGAAACAGCAATTGTGTCTTCAGAGATGAAAATTGGCTCAGGGAAGCGCTGTTGACGGTAGCAATCATTTAAACGACGTTGCATTGTCCAAAAATCACCAGTGGAAACGCGATATGCGGGCCAGTAACCCCAACCAGCTTCAGCGCCTTTTTGGGTTGTGATATTTGGCAATTCCTGCAAACGTATGCGCTTGCCATCAGACCCATGACAAGAAGCGCAAGAAAAGTCCATTGGACCACCCTGGTAGTAGAAAGACTTCTTACCCATCTCATAAAGTTCTTTTTCCTTGGGATGCTTTGCAGCAGTCTCTATCTTCATCCCCTTAGACTCAGAAACCACGTAAGCTACAACAGCCTCAAGATCTTTACGTACGCCATTTCCAAAGCGTTCTTTAATAATTTCTTGACGACTATATCCCTGGAGTGTTTCCATGCAAGTGACCAAACGAGACTCAAGATCTTGCACTTTGTTTGTATCCTTGAAGTACTTTGGTAACTGCGTATAGGCACCTTTTACAACGCCAGGGCCCATACCCAAATCACACTTCTCCAATGAAGTATTTTTCGGACCCATGGATTTTTTCCAAAGATCTTCACCTGCAGCCTCATATAAATCAGCAGGGTTGCCATCAGCAATCATTGCTCGATATTTTTCTATCCCATCAGTTGGAGCCGCTGATGAACCGGAGGTCTGTGATGAAGCAAGATTAGAAAATCCTTGCAACATGACAAAAACTCCAATAATTGTGCCGTATAAAATACGCGTCTTCATGGCAACCTTTTTAATTATATTTAGCCAACTCAGAATTAAGAAGCAGTTGCTTCGTCAGTTCTTGTTTCGCCTTTGCTATCAGTCCAGCTAACGACAATCTTGTCGCCTTTGGCGCCTTTGTACTTGAAATTCAAGAAAGGGTCTTTAGAAACCGCTGTCCCGAATTCCGCATTCAATACATCTTTGCCTTGAGCCTTTACATTGAGGTTCTTAATAAACCAGGCGGGAACAGTCTTGCCGGCAGCATCTTTTCGTAAACCAGACTCCATATCATGTTTCATCAAAATTTTGACATCAACTACACCACCGCTCTCAGCAGCTCTTACGCGCATTGGATCAGGCATTTTTTATTCCTTTATCTAAATATATATCAATGTAATTCTCAAATTTAATCAATTAACCGCCGCAACCACCTAAGGTCACTTTAATTTCCTTAACTGCCATCACCCATTTATTACCAATTTTTGCTAGAGCATAAACATTGGAGGTCTGACCCATTTTGATGCGTGTTGTTACATTAGGCACTGTGCCAGCAGGAATGAAAAATTGAGCCGCGAGTGTTCCGGGATTCTTTTCAACCAGAATTGCGAGTTGGTCAGCATTGCCGGTAGATGAGACGTTAACGGGCACAACTGCACCATTTTCTGCAATATCAGGCGCAGTCATTACTACCTCTGCAGATTTCTCTGGAGTACCAGCATTAAGGGCCTTGAATACTTCGTCAAGATTTTTGCCGTCAAAAGCGGCTTTGTTCCACTCGGCAGCTTGAGCTTCAGTAATCAAGCCCACTGAGGCCATCAAGCCAAAAACTGCTGAGTATTTCAGCAAAACACGGCGTTGCTCATTCATAAAAACTCCTTTTCAATCTTTTAACGGTAATTCAAATCTTCAACAAACAACATCAATTCAGCCAATGCTGTATGTCCAATTAATAAGTAATATTACTTCCAAAGCTTTTACTAAATTATCTTACTGCCCTGTTAAAACGTAATGCACTAACTTATGAAGGGTTTCATCCGAAATGTCAGACTGCGGTGGCATTGGGATAGCACCCCAAACACCAGATCCTCCATTTTTTACCTTCTTGACCAACATATCCTCTGCACCAGACTGATCCTTATACTTGGCTGCCACATCATTCGTAGAGGGCCCAACAAGCTTAGCTGCTTGAGCATGGCAAGCTGAGCAATTATTGTCTTTAAACAGGTCAGCAGGCGTTTTTGCCACTTTAGTAATAGATGAGTGCGCCACACCATCTGCACCAGGCAAAGCTTTCAATGGAGGTTTGGCGGTATCAACACCGACAAATGGACCAAATGTCCGGTTTTGCTCAGCCAGGTTACCTTGAGCATTACGGACTTCAGGAGGCAAACTGGAGCCAATTTGCACAAATTTAACGCAATTGGTCATACAAGAACTACCAGTAACGTCAGACTTGCCCTTAACGTGCCATAAACCAGGCGCCATGACCATGCCATTACGGTTGGGCATACGCTTTTGCACTTCGGCAATATTTTTATCCGAGAGAACAAAATCGTCTGGAACAACTTCTGACAGGTTCAAAATATAGGCAACCACTGCGAATGTTTCATCAACCGATAAAGAACGCGGTGCGTTCCATGGCATTGCCCTATAAATGAAGTCCCATAAAGTCGACACAGTGGAAAGGCGCATCATTGTCGTTCTGTGAGGCTGCTTGTTATCAGCCAGGGCAGCCACTCTGCCGGTCTTGATATCTTCTTTAGTAGTGCCGCCAACTAGTGGCGTAAAGATATCATTTGATTCCCCAAAAGAACCATGACATGCGGCGCACTTACCGTCCCACACTACTTGACCATCAGCAACTGAACCGGATCCTTGCGGCAATCCTTTGAAATCAGGACGAACGTCAATATCCCAAGCCTTGACTTCAGCCGGAGTGGCCTCTCTACCAATACCGGGATATTTACTGGTTTGGGCGAACGCACTCTGCCAGATGAATAAGCAAAGTAGCGCTACCGCAATGCTAGGTTTAACCAACTTGGACATTGCCAACCTCCCCGTTGCTCTCGATTTTCCACGATTGAATCGAATTATTGTGATAGATACCTCTCGAACCACGCACATCTCGCAGTGCTTTAATTGCTGGCTGAACATAACCAGTTTCGTCGGTAGCGCGCGACTGAATGATGGCAGGTGCACCATCCCAGTTCCAACCAATATTGAAGCGGGTAATTGCTTTAGAAAGTACGGGGGTTTCCAATCTAGCAGTACGCCAGTTATTGCCACCATCGAATGAAACATCCACTTTGCGAATCTTTCCGCGTCCGGACCAGGCCATTCCGGAAACGTTATAGAAGCCTTTATCAAGCAATTGCTGACCGCCTGATGGAGTGGTGATAACAGATTTACATTCCTGAATAGAGGTGTATTGACGTTGAGTGCCATTCGGCATTAGATCAGCATATTGAGCAGATTCGTCTTTGGTGCCATACGGCATATCACCCAACTCTAGACGACGTAACCACTTCACCCAGCTAACACCTTGGACGCCTGGAACAACTAAGCGCAATGGGAAGCCATTTTCGGGGCGCAGCATCTCACCATTCATTGCCCATGCAACCATAATCTCATCGATTTGCTCCATGTTAATAGTGCGATTCTCACCTGAGCCATCGCTACCCTCAGCCATGAGGTATCTACCTTTTTTCAGATCGGCACCGCACTCTTCCAAAAGAACAGAAAGTGGCACACCAGTAAACTCACAGCAAGAAAGCATTCCGTGGGTATATTGAACGGTTGGCACTGCAGAATTACCCCACTCAACCGCAGTATTTGCACCGCACTCAATAAAATGAATGCGTGATACTGAAGGCAGACGCATCAAGTCAGACATCGTAAACACACGATTATGTTTAACCAAACCATTAATCATTAAGCGGTGCATATTGGGATCAATGTTGTACCAACCTTGGTGGTGACGCTCGTAATGCAAACCATTCGGAGTAATAATGCCGAATAAGCTTTGCAAAGGAGTAAATGCAACGGAGGCGGCAGACACTCGCGTCAATCCTGGCAATTCACGACGAACAATATTGGCTTCAAAAATAGAAGGCAAGCCATAAGGCATAGTGGCCACATTCTTGCCAAGAGTGGTTTGCCAAGGCTGCTTTTCTAAAATTGCTGGATCGCCCTCAACCGGCATAGAACCTGCAAATGCTTGTCCAGTAGAAACACCAGCAGCCGCAGCCGCCATAAAGCTCTTGCGCAGAAAGCCACGTCGATTCTCATCTAAGCCATTTTTATTAATGTCAGAAATTAATTCTTTTGATAGAAAATTTTCTGGCGCCTTAATTATGCGTGCACGATCGAGAGGTTTCTCGACTGCAGAAATATCTTTTGCACCCAATTCAATTTGATCTTTAGACATTTAACCTCTAATTAAATTTGATAAATACCGAAAAAAATTAATGTAACTCTTGAGCTATTTTTGCGCAGATCAACTGGCACATTTCTACCGTTGCTTCATCAGCAATAGCGTAATAAACGGTCACTCCCTCTTTACGTCTAGATACAATTCCAGCCTTATGCAGCGCAGTAAGTTGACGAGAAATATTTGCCTGACTCGAGCCGCACAATGCAAGCACTTCTGAGACAGACTTTTCTCCACCACAAATGGCATACATAATTCTCAAACGTGAGGATTCAGAGAGGACGCTAAAGTAACCGGCCATGACGGAAAATACTTGTTCCATTAACGCGGGGCTCAAACTCTTTGTCACATCAACCGCTCTTTTTCTCAACGCTTTTCTCATTTCGTAAATATATGCATGTGAACGCATATTTGAATCATTTTTACCGATCTATTGAATAGCGATAAACCCTAAAGAACATATACAAAAAAGGTGGGTGCACTATTCAACATTCAATTAAGAGGTTTTCAGAAAGCCTTGCCATCAAATCAATATTGCACTGCGTTAAAACCGCGTCCCTCCTTGATTCCAATGCAGTCTCCATGCCCCCAAGTTCCGCTGATAAACTTTCAACAACCAAATCACGCTCCAGAATCAAAGCTTCCATATCTTTATAGAACAAGCTGGTAAAAGCAGTAATCCAAGCGGCCACTCGACTCATGCGGCCCTTGATTGCCATATCAAACAGCCTGAGTCTTTGTAAAACCTCCTCGGCAGATGCATATAGCTCACCAGTAACCCATTGATTCGTTGTAAATATCCTGATGGGTAAGCCCTTTTGGTTCAAGGCAATGGCAATTAGATGACAAAACTCCTCTGGATTTCGGGCATCTCGACTAAATAAGTGGAAATGGCCATGTTCATCTAAAGGCGTTTCATCAGCCGAATGGGCGTGATAGTAAAACTCATAACCACTTTCCTCATCCACCAAATCATTACGCGGATAGTGCTGCCACTCTATAAATTCTTTAGCGCCACATAATGCAATCTGACTTAAAGTCAACCCTTTTTGGGCATAGTCCATTTGAATAGCGGCAAGCTGTTGCGCCGCCAAACAAAGGGTCGACTCAATCGACATGGAGAACAAAAACTTATTCTGCCGATTTACGTTTCTTTGGGCCGCACGGATTAGATGGACCACAAGGGTTTGCGGCCTTTTTCTTTGCTGGGCCACAAGGGTTTGAGGCTTCTTTCTTAGGGGCACAAGGCTTTTTTTGCTCTGCGCTAGCAGGAGCTGTAGACGTATCAGCGGAGTGAGCGATTGGCGCCGAAGCCAATCCTGCTAATGCAATCGCCAATGCTGCTACAGTTGATTTTTTGGACATAGCTTTTCTTTCTTCATCAATGATTACTGCAGTTATTAACTACCCTCACTACAAATGATCTAGAGGCTAACGCAGATATGAACCCAAATATACGCCTTTAAATAGCCTTACTTTTCCTAGAGCAATAATATATAAATTTATATATTAAAAAAATTGCTTTCTAGAGTCAAGCTATATTCATGATCTAGATCATAAATACATGTAACCTACTATGAATAAAAGCCCCTCACCTAGGCGAGGGGCTGAAATTAGTCGAAGCTAAAATCAAACAAATAGAAAGGCATTAATACTTCCAACCAAATGCCAAGCCTAGGGAGTCTTGGTGCATATTCAGACTCGAGGTGCCTGTCAAACCAGCGGCAGAATAGTTTCCGGTAACAGTCTGGCTAAAACCTCTGGCATAAAAACCTGAGATCTCATACTCTTTACCAATATAGTATGTAGCGCCAATAGAAGCTTGTTGGGTGATTACGCCCGGAGCAAGCACGTTAAATAGGGTTTGCGAACTAGGAATTGGCTGATCATTAAAGTTATATCCGACCCGTACCGCCCAACTAGGATTAATGCGCCAGTTTGCTCCGAGCTTGTAAACATTAATATTTTGCCATCCAAAGCCAGGTCCATTGGTAGAGCCTAATTGAGCGGTATTAAAGTTAGAAATCGGGTTCGCAATAGAAGGTATGTTCCCGTACTTAATATTTTGATAGTCCGCGGCAAGAGTGATATCTTTAGTTGGGTTAAATGCCAAGCCAGCACCATACGTCTCAGGTATATCGAATGATCCACCACCAGCAAATAAGCCACTGTAGCTACCAAAGCTCGACATAGTAATCTTCGGCTGATAACGTACGCCAACACTCAAATAATCCGTGAACTTTCCAAGCCAACCCAATTGATAACCAAAACCAGATGAATTTGAGTTACCGTTATCAGTAACATTTTTGTATGAGCTAGATGCTTGAGGGCTAGCAAAATTACCCAAGCCAGTTGCAGAGAATGTTTGATTCACATATATCAAAGAAACGCCAAGGGATTGATTCTCAATGGGCTTCCATGACACAGTCGGCGAGATGAACATCTGCTCGAGATTTACGCCGGGAGTATTGTTATTGGCTGTTCCTTGAGCCGTTCCGCCGTTAAACTGCGGAATACGAGCTGTATAGTTTGTATTCATACCGCCATTACCAAATACGTTCAAACCAACAGAAAATTCCTTGTTAATCGCTTTGGTAATACCAAATTCAGGAATCCAGAAGCTCTTGGTACCATTTCCATCATAAGAACCATTCATGCTTGGCATTGATTGCCCCCCATATCCTGAGTTGGACAAAGTGGCAGAACGATTTGGCTGGAAGTAAGTTACACCGACATCCAGGCGATCCCCTAAGAAGCCAATACTGGCTGGGTTACTTGCTGCTGCTAAAGAATCTTGTGGGAATGCAATGCTCACGCCACCCATACCTTGAGACTGAATACCGTAGCCAGAAGCAAAATATCCATTTGTTGCGTATGCACCAGTAGAAATAAGTCCACCTAACATCATCGCACTAACAATTTTTCCAGCTTTCATTCAATCCCCTTTTCTTTTTTAGATCTATTTTTTAACTCATGCATAGTTGATAAAAAAACCCGTTGCCAACTGGTAACGGGTTTTTATTCCTTACTAATTCAGAGGTACGCCCTCAAGTTTATTGCCCTGCTTAGTCCACAAGTACGCTGAACCATCATAAAGTTGCGCAGACTTATTACCCAAGATTTCAGTCATGATGAACCAAGAGCCAGCGGCTAAGTGACCAGTATTGCAGTAGCTAATTGAAGGTTCCTTTGGCTTGATACCATTTGCCTCCATAACAGCAGCATAAGTTACTGGCTTTAAGAAATATAAAGCGCCATCTACAGATCGAGACATCAGCTCTGGTGCGAAATTTTTTGCGCCTGGAATATGACCAAAACCAGCTACATCAGGTTTCTTGTTAATGCCCAAGTACTGCATAGGCTGACGTGAATCGATCAATTGAATATTGCCAGATTTGGATGCCTGAACAACTTCAGCAGTAGTGGCAATTAAATCCTTGTTGGCTGCTTGAGCCACCCAATTACCGACAGCTGTAGGTGCGGGTGCCATAGAGAATGCTCGGCCTTCAGCTAGCCATCCCGCTAAACCACCATCCAATACAGCAATATTACTTTCGCCATACACCTTGAATTGCCAAAAAGCACGTAGGCCCTCGTCAACGTCAGACATATCCATGCCAATGGGAACAATCACAATCGGCTTATTAGAATTAATACCAACGGACTGAATCAACTTTTGGAAGTCTGCTTGCTCCGGAATGAGAAATTTAGTTTTATCGCCATCTAAAAGACGCTCAACACGGACATCTTTTGAGTTCAGCAAATGAGATCCCTCAATATGGCCGCCAGCATCCACTAGCATTTTTTTACCAGTCTTCTTGTCTATCTCAAACTCCGGCGCCTTAATGAAACTCTTAACCTGTCCGGTAACCTCAAGAACTTGAACATTAGCTAAATTACTTGCCAACCAGTCAGTACTGACAATCGGACCCGGCAGACCGGCGGCCTGTATTAAGCCTGACAGGGCATATAAAGCGGATGCCACTATGATTTGAATCTTATTCATTTTCTGCCTTTGCATAATAAATATTTAAAAATATTTATAAAATTACTTGCGAATCTCGCAGCCATTCATTGCATCAACCGCTTGAATTGGGCCGCCCGCCTTCTTTTCCATCCAGGAGCCCAATACAAATACGCCAATCGCTGCGCCAATCATGCAAGCATTAATCAAAACATCAGAAGAATTAAGGGCCTCAGGTAAAGTGCTCGCCTGCACATACTCACCAGCCGAGGTCAGAAACTCAATACTTCCAAATAGCATGGAAAAAGCCACGGTACCAATTACTAAACCAATTAGAAAGATTGCCGCATCTAAACGACCCGATACAAATCCGACCAAAGAAGTGCCTGGACAGTAGCCGCCGATAGCAAACCCAGCACCAACCAACGCGCCGCCAAGAGCCGCCGCACCTAAAAATGCCGGCGGCACAAAAAGCTCTTGTGACGCAACGATACCCATTTTTTCCAAAATCATGAGGCCAACTGCGGTAAATACGATTGCAGTAAACATCACCTTAAATACCGACCAATCTGTCAATCGAAATTGAGCAGTCAATTTGCATGGACTGCCAAAACCGGCGCGCTCCAAGACAAAACCAAAAGCACCGCCTAATAATAGGCCTGAAATAATTTCACTCATTAGTGCGACTCCTTCATAAAGCGATTTGCAATTAGACCAACGGCAAAGAAGGTCACTAAAAATACAAAGCCAGCTAAACTCAGAGTAGCGGCTCCCGATAAACCCAATCCACTAGTGCAGCCGGCTGAAACTCGTGCGCCAAAGCCAGCTAAGATGCCGCCACCTAAAGCGGTAAATGGGCGACTAGCGCCACCTAAAAAGCGCTTACCATCCAATTGAATTTTAAGGCGATGGGCCAAAAATGCTGAAAGCAAAGCACCTAGAGCAACCCCCAAGAATTGCCAGCTAATCCAGGAGCTGAGTGGACTAGATTCCTCGGCCAAGGGGCCTAGATAGTCGTTAGCTAGAGTGGCTTGCGGGGCGACATGTACCCCCAACCAAGCGGTTAATCGAGTAGTGAAGCCGGTCGCACCCAATCCATGACCGGTAATGACAAAAGTCAATAAAAGAACAACGCCTAACAATAAACCCGCTACCAGAGGATTCCAGTAAGGCTTTACTTGATTCTCTTGAGAATTTTTACTCACGTTTTTGCTCTTCATTTTGATTAAATTACGAATACCTTATTCCAACATAACATTCTATAAAAAACAATAATGTTTTCTACTGAGTTTCCCTAGTCGCCCAGGAGTTTAGATTAACTTCTCAGCAAAAATTTTAAGCACAATGATGCATTGCAACAGCCGCCATTACTCTGGTGCGCCAGTTACAGTGGCCTTTAAAGCTTTTCGAATCGCTTCGGGGGTACTCATGATATTGACAAAGCTATGCGATCCCATCATTGCTAAATCTGGAAAATTAATTGCAATACGAAAACGAGCATAAAGGGCTAAAACAGTACTTTTTGAGACCAATATTTCATACGGAAGATGAGCGGTAGATTTCAAATCTCTAAAATCAATCTCACTCATAATGAACTTATCGTCTTGCGCTTTTGAGTCGCTGCCACCCTTTAATGCAACACCAAACAATGTTTCATTTGATCCAGGAACGTCAACACGAAAAACCTGCTTTACTCCAAACTTACCTTGCGATAAACCTGACTCTACTGCTGCTACCGCCTCTTCATGTGTTTTATAGGTTGCTAATATGCTGGGGTCTGTGAAGTACTCCATGCCAATCATGTAGTGGTAAGAGCGAGCATCCTCAGCTGTCATACCCTTTGCTCCAAAACTTTCCACATTGCCAAGCGCCGCAACTAATTTAGCCTTAACCCCCTCTTGCTGATCTTTCATGCGATAGGCGTTTGCCATGTATACGGGATTGGTAAAGCTGACCTGAACTTCATTACCAACCTTTGTTAAAGCAACTCTCTGCGCAGCTCCAAAGCCACCATACTCTGAACTAGCTGCATTTTTCTTCAATTCTTCATTAGTAACAATCAAGATCACGGCATTGCTATAGGGTCTGTAAGTCCCAACAACCTCAAATCCATTGCTCACTAAAGCTGTCCTAGTGGTTTCCGTTACGCCGTCTAAACCGCCAACTACTTTTGAGGCCAGAATAAAAGGTCGCAAAATCTCTGCATCCGCACGCGCAAATGTAGATAGCGCTATAAAAATGAATGCTAAAACCATCTTGAGTGCTAAGTTCATCCCCGCTCCAATCGTATCTGATTTTATCAATATAAATATTATGTATAAAGTGATAATGAACGCACAATAGGTACAATGCTAGTTAGGAGAAACGCTAGGTTCTATTGAATTAGCGCCAATCAAGAGCCAAAAAACGAATGTCGCGAGTCAGATTTACTTTTTAGTAACTAGTTGACTATAGTACGGTGCAGTATTTAGGAGCGCGGTTGCGCCAAACGCATCGCAAGTTGAGATACACCGCCACCGTTGATTACGATCTCATAACCCATCGAGATTAATTGACGCCTTGCAACACCCGAGCGCATTCCGGAAGCGCAAAATACAACAATAGGTTTTTGCTTATGAATAGCAGGTTTGTGAGCCGCAATGAGTTGAATTTGATTCACCGGAATATTGATAGCACCAGGAATGCTTCCCCCGGAAAACTCCATCGGTGATCTCACGTCAATGAATACCGCCCCCTCAGGAATCGACTCAGGTGGGCTCGGGGTTAATACCCTCTTGAGGGCGGAGAAAATATTCATCATCTAAGTTCTAAGTCGCTTTTTTACAAAACTGTGCATATAACACCTCCATTATTGCTAATGCTGCTTGGCTTTTAACGGTATAGTGAATTTGCTTTCCTTCGCGGCGTGTTTGAACGATCTTATTTTCACGCAAGACGGTTAGCTGCTGCGAAAGAGTTGGCTGCTTTATTCCGGTGCTCAACTCTAAGTCACTCACACATTTTTCACCCTGAGCAATTTCGCATAACAATAAAAGACGCTTCTGGTTTGCTAGAACTTTCATTAATTTAGTAGCCTGTAGAGCGGACTTCTGCACCGCCTTAAGGGCACTTAAATTTGTTTTTTTGGCCATAGGAAGCTTAATAGTAGTAATGGTTTCAAATATATGTCCTTAGCTTAGCCATACATTCCCGTTAAATTGAATTCAATCTTACAGGAATCCATGCTTAAATAAGCAATACAATTAAACGATGGATGCAGATGCAATTTTTCTCTCAATTAAGCTCGCCCTTTGGACCGTGGTTCTCATCATTCCTTTTGGGATTTGGGTGTCCTACTCACTTTTCAAGCTCCACAAATGCAAACCGTGGATCGAAGCTGTACTGGCACTACCCTTAGTTCTCCCCCCTACAGTTTTGGGTTTTTACCTCTTAACTGGATTAAGCGGCAAGACCTTATTTGGGATTCCTTTGGTCTTTTCCTTTGCGGGCATTCTGATTGCATCACTCATCGCAAACCTACCATTTGCCATTCAACCAATCCAGAGGGCATTTGAATCCATTAACCCCGATATACGAGAAGCAGCACAGGTTAGCGGACTTTCAAATTGGCAAATCTTTCGCTTAATCGAGCTACCACTTGCCTGGCGGGGCATCATAAGCGCCACTGTGCTGACCTTTGCACATACCCTAGGTGAATTTGGAGTGGTGCTGATGGTTGGTGGAGCCATTCCCGGAGAAACCAAGACGGTTTCAATCGCCATTTATGACAAGGTGCAAAATTTTGATTCTTCTGGGGCAGGCGTTTTGGCCCTACTTCTTTTGGGAGTATCACTGATTTCAATTACCCTCTCCTATGGGGTCTTTGGTAAAAGCTCGCGTTACCCGCGCAGATTGAGAACTTAATGCTTAAGCTAAAGATTGCTCAAACCCTCCCCAACCCTCTGCAAATTAGTCTTGAATGTGCGGCAGGAGAACTACACGCGCTGGTTGGCCCATCTGGGAGCGGCAAAACAAGCACACTTCGAGCTATTGCAGGCCTAAGCCAAGCCAAGACTGGCCGAATTATATGTGGCAATGAGGTTTGGTTTGAAGCCAATGAACTAAATGGCATAAGCAAGAATCTAACCCCTGCACGGCGCTCTTGTGGTTTTTTATTTCAACAATACGCCCTATTTCCGCATCTTACGGCAGCCGAGAATGTCAGCATTCCATTACAAAATTCTGAGCCCAATTCAAGAAAAAGAATATGGATAGCTAAGGAATGGTTGGTTAAGATGGGTATTGCCGATCTTGCAGATCGAATGCCAGATCAACTTTCCGGCGGTCAACAGCAACGCGTTGCATTAGCTCGTGCCTTAGCGAGACAGCCCAAAATTTTATTACTCGATGAACCCTTTTCCGCAATCGATGCTCCAACACGTAAAAGTCTGTACAAAACCCTTGCCGACTTACGCAAAGATTTGAATATCCCCATCGTATTGGTCACGCACGATTTACGTGAAGCAGATTTACTGGCTGACAGGATCACAGTGATCGATGAAGGGGTTAGCCTCCAAACAGCCGTCCCCCAGACACTTTTCCAAAGACCAAGAAACTCTCGTGTAGCAGAGCTAGTTGGAATTAGTAATATGTTTCAAGGAAGATTTAATGCAGGCAAGCTTACTTGGGATGGATGTGAACGAAGCTTTGATGTTGCTGATAAAGGAAAAATTCCGCCGGATGCCCAAGTGGCATGGGTTATTCCTCAGAGTGGCTTGAGCGTACATGACATATCCTCATCAATAAGTGTGCCTGCATCCATTGAAAAAATGAGCAGCCTTGGACAGATCGCAGTTATACAGTTGCGAGTAGAAAACAGTGAGCACCGGATTGAATGGGAAGCCTCTACAGCTGAAATTAAGAGATTAAATATGGCGGTTGGCAGTAGGATGCATGTTGAATTAGATGGAAAACAAATTCACATCATGCCTTTACGTCCCATTAATGATCCACGAAGATTTATAGAGCATTAAATTCCAGATACTGCAATTCTTCTAGGGCAATCTACTTTTACATAACCTTCTCATTGTTGGGGCTGATCCTAAATACACGATGAGAATAAATTATGCGTGCCAATACCCTGCATAGCAGGCGAGAAAAAAACTTCACAAAAAATTAAAAAGCGGCCCTTTTATGGGCCGCTAATTACCATCTTTTAAACTACTTACAGCCACCGCCGCCATCACAAGAACCGGTGCCACGAGTATTAATTCCCAGCAACGGATACGCTGGACAAAATCTAAACAATCCGGTAGCCAAAGGAACAATTCCAATCCATCCCCATATGCCCAACGTTCCAGTAAGGGCAAGTCCGATTAGAACCAAACCTACAACCATGCGTAGCATACGATCAATACCGCCAACATTACATTTCATATAAAACCCCCTTTGGTTATTCACTACAGTAATTCTGATTTAACATCCTCATAACAGGGAGGACAGCATAACTGGATAGCGAGTAATAAAATTACCTCTCTCTCCTAGTCTTTACTAAATCCTCATTGCGTAACACGGCTAATTGCTGCGATCAGGTAGGCTAATGAATAGCTAAGAGTATCCTTCCAATTCACCCACACATTTCTCTCCCCGTCCAATTTGACACGACAACATCATTCGACCTCGGCTAGAGAGAGCCTTCATTATTTGGCAGACATCATCTGTAGACGCCTGCACTCTTTTTAAGTTTATGTTGAGATTAGCAGTACCGTTAACCACATTTCAAAATTAGTGCAACACGAACCAATAGAGGACCTTAATAACGATGCAATTTACAGCCTATTTGATCTATAGTCCACCAAATAAGCCATCCTAATGACAATTATTATTTTGTCATTTTTTAATAATATATTTAATTGTATTTTATTGACCGCGCTTATGGTAAGTCAAGATTTCGGAGTGAATACACATCAATTGATTGATCCATATCAAATCCCAATGATTTGATATGGATCATGCTTACAAAATAAAGACTTACACCGGGGTGAATTCAACAATGCAATAAAAATAATTGCAACTTTATTAAGTGCAATATGGAAAAGGGAGCCTAGGCTCCCTTTTATTAAATAATAAGGTGAGCAAAAGTTTTAAAGCTCACCCTTTATAGTAGTCAATCCAAGCGCATCCCAGTCAAGCATGCCACCACGATAGTAATAGATTTTCGTAGCAGGGAAACCATCACGAGTCATGGCAGCCATCGCCATTGGACTTTGCGGACAAACAGGACCATTGCAAAAAGCATAGACTTTCTTCGCCTTTGAGCAATCCCATTTAGTTGATCCGGCAGCAGGCTTTTTGCAACCCAACTCATCCATGCGCATTGCCACTTCAGTATATGGAATGCCAATAGAGCCGGGGATTGTTCCTTTAACGCGATCATCAACTACGCGCATATCGACTACCACTGAATCTTTATCGTTTAATGCATTTAATACATCGATTTCATCAACGGGAACCACGCCTTTAATAGGAATTAATGGTTGCAACCACCCTTTATTTTTGGCGCAAGGCGTCATCACACGGGTAATTTCAATTGACCCTTTGGATGTTTTGACCACAAAATTAGTGGATTTATCAATAATTTGCAGCAATTCAGGGCTGGCTGATACGCCAGATTGCGCTGCTGAAATGCCTGAAAACAATATCAGACCAAGAGAAAGAAACTTTTTCATAAAACCCTCTTTGTATTATTTTTTAATTGGAATGCCGTTTTAAATGCTTTTATGCATATTGTGTGCCCAATCATGACTAAACTTAATACTGAGAAACCCCTATTGATAGTAGTGTCATCCTCTTTAACATGCCATATAGTTAGTTTTTTTACCCTCTTATTTATCTAAAACTGGAGTTCATATGAAAAATAGTCGTCGTCAATTTATGATTTTGTCAGCTGCTGGTGCTTGTACATTAGTTTTGAACAATAAAGTTCAAGCTCAAGCTATGGTTGCTGAAACTGATCCACAGGCTGCTGCATTAGGTTACAAAGCAAACGCAGCTACAGTTGATAAAGCCAAGTATGCAAAATACGCTGCTGGCCAAGAGTGCGATAACTGTGCATTGTTTCAAGGTAAGGTTGGCGCTGCTGCTGGTGGTTGTTCATTGTTTGCAGGAAAGCAAGTTGCCGGTAAGGGCTGGTGCTCTGCTTACGCTAAGAAAGCTTAATTCCGATTCTGAAATAATTCTTAGCTGAGCAAATAAAAATGCCGCTTATTTTATGAATAGGCGGCATTTTTTTGCAATTAGTCTTTATGAACCTACCTGCGAAAACTTTCGTAGATTCTCCATGCTAGGTATCTGAATACTCAATCTGCTAATATTTGAGATTAAGCCCTGCTCTGCCATTGAAGCAAGTGCCCTGCTGATAGTCTCAAATTTCACATCCATCATTAAGCCCATGTCCTCTCGTTTGAAAAGTGGCGAGACCGCCATATCACCAGAGATCTTAGCAACACGCAAGAAAAATCTCGCTAAGCGCACCTCAATTCTCCCGGTATTAATTTCAGAAAACCAAGACTCTGATTGAGCCAAGGCCTCACCCCATTTCTTCACAATCTGCCTATGCAAGCGTGGTGACTCTTCTCCCAAACTGGAAATAATGGCTTTTGGTATGCGGCATAAATGGATATTTGATAAAGCAGTGGCTGAATGAGCATAAATCTTGCCCAACAAAGCCTCCATCCCGAATAAATCACCCGGCATTACTAATCGGACTATTCTAGTTGAGCCATCGGAATTGATATGCAATAGCTTTATATAACCTTCACGCAAGGTAAATAAATGCTCAGCAGAATCTCCCTGTGTATAAATCCCTGTATTTGCTTCATATCGTAGATCATCAATTGGCGAATGAATTTTGGAAAAATCTTCTTCATTTAATTCGGCAAAGAGTGCAGAGCTACGGATGGAGCAGGCATTACAGTCACTATTACCCTGCCATGCGCTTTTAATTTCAATAGTCTTCATAGGAAAGCAGTCACTTCTTAGCAACCAATCCCAATATTGCAGACATGCCAGTGTGGCGCGGGCCCTCAGAAAGTTCTTTCTCGTAACTTACAAGCTCAAGTATTTCAAAGTCTTTGGCAAGATCTCTAATTAACTCTTCTGTGTAGAGATGCTCTATTAATGATGGGCCGCCGGTTTTGTAATCTAGTTGCTTAGGAGTATAGCCCTGCAAGATAAAGAGTCCACCAGGTTTTGTCGCCTTGTAAGCTTGCTCAAAGATTCTAGCGCGCATTGCTGGATCGGCAAATTGAATGAAGATCCCAATCACTGCGTCATAAGTATTTTCTTGCCACGCATAGCTATCAGTATCAGAGAAAGAATACTCAACTTGCACTTGATTATCTTTGGCAAACTGTTTTGCTTTAGCTAGCGCAATATCGGATGCATCAAATCCAATAACCTGCATGCCTTGCTTAGCAAGCCAAACGCCATTGCGACCCTCGCCGTCAGCAATACAAAGAACCTTATCTTTGGGCTTTAGATATTGCTTTGTTTTCTCAGCAAGGTACTCGTTAGGCTCTTTGCCAAATATGAACTCTTCTTTATCGAAGCGCTCATTCCAAAATTGCGTGGCATCGGAGAAGCCCATGGGTTTATCTTGATGCACTTGATTATTTTTTGAGTCCGCCAACGAGGTCACCCTTCAGATCATTAATATTTTCAAGGCCAACTGCAATACGCACCAAGCCATCCGAAATACCAGCGGCTTTACGAGCCTCAGGCGTCACACGGCAATGCGTTGTTGTAGCTGGGTGAGTAATAGTTGTGCGGGTATCACCCAAGTTTGCAGTAATCGAGCAAAGCTTCGTTTGGTTGATAAGCTTGAACGCTGCCTTCTTGCCACCCTTCAATGTGAAAGAAACAATCGCCCCACCCTCTTTTTGCTGGCGCATTGCCAACGCATGTTGAGGATGCGATTTCAGGCCGGGATGGTAAACGCGCTCTACTCCAGATTGCTTCTCAAGCCATTGAGCCAAGGCGAGTGCATTCTGACTCTGCTGCTTCATGCGAAGCTCTAAAGTCTCCAGGCCTTTGAGGAACACCCAGGCATTGAATGCGGATAGCGTTGGCCCTGCGGTACGAACATATGGGAATACTTTACCCATGATGAAATCTTTGCTGCCTACAATTGCTCCACCCACTACTCGGCCTTGTCCATCTAAGTACTTAGTGGCCGAATGAATCACAACATCAGCACCAAGCGCCAATGGTTTTTGCAAAGCAGGCGTGCAGAAGCAGTTATCCACCGCGAATAAGGCGCCCGCCTTTTTCGCTACTTTTGAGATTGCTTTAATGTCTGCAATCTCAGTTAAAGGATTGGAAGGAGTCTCCAGGTAGAACAGCTTAGTATTTGGCTGAACGGCAGCCTGCCATGATTTGGTATCAGCCAAATCAGCATAAGTGGTTGTAATACCAAAGCGACCCAAGATATTAGTGAACAACTGAATCGTTGCACCAAATACCGAGCGTGAGCAAACCACGTGATCACCTGATTGTAAATGCGCCATTGCCATTGTCAGAATGGCAGACATTCCGGAAGCGGTGGCGATACATGCCTCGCCACCCTCTAAAGCAGCCAAGCGATCCTGGAACATGCTTACAGTTGGATTAGTAAAACGAGAATAGATAAAGCCTTGGTCAGCATGCGCAAAACCATCAGCTGCTAACTCTGCACTATCAAAACAGAAGCTGGATGTCAGAAACATCGCCTCTGAATGCTCTTGGTATTCAGCAGTGCGACGAGTACCAGCGCGAACCGCCAAGGTCTCGAGTGCTAGCTTAGAAAAATCAGGTTTTTTGCGTATAGTTTTGCTCTTCATGCCGCTATTTTGACACCGAATTACGAATTTGCCTCGAGTAAGGCAAATTCCTGTCGCTTTTTAGTCTTCGGTAGCCAAATGCAGGTGGAGCTGTGAACGGGCGAAGTCACTCGAATCCTTCTGACGATCAGCCTTCGCATCAGAGGTATTTCTAGCGGCTTCTAAGGCATCAAGATAGGACTCGGTAATGTCACCCGTAATATAGAAGCCATCAAAGCAAGATGCTTCAAAGTTCTTGATATCTGGATTAACGTCCCTCACTGCCTGCTTCATATCTTCAATGCTTTGATAGATCAACTGATCTGCACCAATCATCTTATTGATCTCTTCATCAGTCCGGCCATAGGCAACCAATTCGCTGCGAGTTGGCATATCAATACCGTAAACGTTCGGGAAACGCACTGGTGGTGCAGCAGATGCAAAAATCACCTTCTTCGCACCAGATTCACGTGCCATCTGCACAATCTCAAATGAGGTTGTGCCACGAACGATGGAGTCATCCACAATCAATACCGTCTTGTCTTTAAATTCAATACGCATGGCATTGAGTTTTTGACGAACAGACTTCTTACGAACAGCTTGGCCAGGCATGATAAATGTACGGCCGATGTAACGGTTCTTAAAGAAGCCTTCACGGTAATCCACGCCCAATTTCTTTGCTACCTGCATAGCTGCTGGACGGCTGGAATCCGGAATCGGCATCACCACATCGATTTCATCGACATTAGTCTCTTTGCGGATCTTCTCGGCCAGGTAATCTCCCATGCGCATACGCACGTTGTAGACAATCACGCCGTCAATGATGGAGTCAGGACGTGCCATGTAGACATATTCAAAAATACAAGGTGTCAACACCGCATTAGGTACACATTGACGTGAATAGAAATTACCATCTAAGTCGATATAAATTGCCTCACCTGGATGAACGTCGCGAACAAAAGTAAAGCCTAAGCCTTCGAGCGCTACAGACTCAGATGCAATCATCCACTCAGGGCCCTGAGGAGTATCGATACGACCAATACACAGCGGACGAATGCCGTACTGATCTCGGAAGGCCAATAAGCCATAACCCGCTATTAAAGAAACTACTGCATACGAACCTTTAACGCGATTAGTCACACCAGTAACAGCGTTAAACATCGCGCCTTCATCTAGGGCCGCGCTATTAGTTTCTTTTTGAAGTTCATCAGCTAACACGTTAAGCAATACTTCAGTATCAGAGCTGGTATTGATATGACGACGGTCACGATACGCCATCTCTACCCGCAAGCTAGGTGCATTCGTTAAATTACCGTTATGCGCCAAAATAATGCCGTAAGGTGCGCTCACGTAGAAAGGTTGCGCCTCTTCTTCACTACTTGCAGAACCTGCAGTTGGGTAACGCACTTGGCCAATGCCAGCATTACCAACCAAGCTACGCATATTGCGAGTTCTAAACACATCTCGTACCAAGCCATTGGCTTTGTGCATCGTGAACGAATTACCATTCATCGTTGCAATACCTGCCGCATCCTGTCCGCGATGCTGCAAAAGTAGCAGCGCATCATAGAGAAGTTGATTTACTGGTGAGTGGGAAACAGTTCCGACGACGCCGCACATATCTCTAGATTCCTATTGTTAATTTAGGAGCAATGGTAGGGCTAACTTTAGGCATTGCATCACCTAATTGTTTTGCCCAGTCGGCAGGAAGCCAACCTTTAATTAAACCGGTTGCCATATCAATTGCTGGTCTGGTAATAGCATTCTTCCAAGCCATACTTTGCGGAATGGGTGTGAGTGCCGCTAAGGTAGCCAACACTACTATGACTAAGCCACCACGGATCACGCCAAATATCAAACCCAAAAACCGGTCTGTAAGACTAAGACCTACTGACAAAATAATCTTCTGCACTACTCCACCAAACAATCCACAGATGATGAGGGTTAATACAAACAATATGATGAAGCTCACACCTAGACTTAGTAGTTCATCCAAATGAAATGTCGAGAGCCACTCGGTTGAGAGGTAATTGCTGTAGTGATAAGCAACCCAAGCGGCCGCGAACCACGAGGCTAAAGCAAGCACCTCTTTAAACAAACCGCGTGAGATACCTACCAAGGCAGAAACCAAGAGTACAACTAGGGTGAAGTAATCCACCGATGTTAGCTTGAGGGTGGACAAGTATTCCATTACTGCTTACCGGACTCGACAAGTCTTGGTGAGAGACCCATCGCCTTAATTTTCTTTTCCGCCGCTTCTGCAGCATCTTTATCTGTATATGGCCCTGCACGTAATACATATAGCTTTGTGCCATCACTACCCGCCTTATTCAAGACGTAGTTAGGAATCTTTTGATCTTTCAGCTTTGCAATCCAACCTTTAGCGCGCTCTTCTGAAGCAAAGGCACCAATCTGAATCACGTACTTACCCGATCCAGAAGCGCTAGGCTTGGGGGCATCTTCTGCCTTAGGCTTCGCGTCAGCCTTAGGACCTGCGGCAGCAACCACCTCTTCACCCGCAGCCAAACCTAATGTGCCAGATTTATTTACTGCCGGCGCCGCTGGTTTAGCGTCTACCTTAGCCTCTACTTTTACTTCTGGCTTCACTTCTGGTGCAGGTGCAGCGGCGACCTTAGGAGCTTCTTTAGCAGGCTCAACAGGAGTCTCTACTTTTGGTTTCTCTTCAGCCTTAGGTTCTGTACCAGGAATAGGTAAGCTGGTAACAATGTTTACTGCGATATCGTTAGATGATGCCTTTGGTTTGTTATCCAAAATACGAGGTAAGCCAATAACAGCAATTAATACGAGGACAGCAGCACCAATCAGGCGATGGCGCGCTCTTTGTTGTTCTGGATCTTCTGTGAGGGCAAGTTCTTCAGCTTCTGCTGCGCGCTGAAAACTGCGTGGGGCTGCTCGTTTGGCGGTGCGACTACCCCTTGAACCTATTTCAAGGTCATCAGACTGGGTTTTTCGCTTAAAAAAGCTTGGTAAACGAATCATGGATCAGTGGGCCTGGTTGTTTCGGTAAGTCATTACGCCTGCAACGGTATAGAAGGATCCGAAGGTCACAATTCTATCACCCTCACCCGCCAAAGATAGCGCTTTTTGATACGCTAAAGCAGGTTCTGGGAAGCATTCAATACCCCCGTCTGACCCATTTTTTGGCTTTACTCCCATAGATTCAAGCTTCTCGGCCAGGGCCTTAGCGCTGGCAGCTCTGGGGGTCGGTAAATCGGTACAAAACCAGAAATCTACGATGTTTAAGAGGGGTTTAATCACCCCCTCAATATCCTTGTCAGCCATAGCCCCAAAAATGGCATAGGTGTAGGGGTGGTAACCCATCTTATCGAGCCCCTGAGCCAAGGTAGCAGCAGCATGGGGATTGTGAGCAACATCCAATACCACGGTAGGCTGACCCGGGAGAACCTGGAATCGTCCTGGGAGCTCAACCAATGCAAAACCATTGCGAATGTCCTGGGCGCTCACTGGTAGACGCTGATGTAAGGCCATCAAGGCGGCTATTACTGCCGAGGCATTCAGAATCTGATTGGCGCCTCGTAGCGCTGGGTACCCAAGCCCACTAAAGCGCTTTTTGCGCCCTGCCCAACCCCATTGCTGTTTATCGCCCTGGAAGTTGTAGTCACGCCCCTGCAACCAGAGATCGCAGCCTAACTTTTCAGCATGATCAATCAGCGATTGTGGTGGTACAGGATCACCGCATACGGCGATATGTCCTGGGCGGAAAATACCCGCCTTTTCCAGGCCAATGGCTTCGCGTGTGCCACCCAAAAAATCCGCATGATCAATATCGATACTAGTCACAATTGCGCAATCAGCATCAACGATGTTGACAGCATCTAAGCGACCACCCATACCCACTTCCAAGACAACTGCATCCAAATTGGATTTAGCAAACAGATGCATGATGGCTAAAGTAGTGAACTCAAAATACGTTAAGGTCGGTGCATCGACTAGACTCACCCGAGCTTCTTCGACAGCGGCAAAATGTTCAAGCAAGAGATTGTCTTTGACATCTTCACCATTGATACGTGCACGCTCATTGAATTTGAGTAAATGTGGGGAGGTATGGCAACCGACTCTATAGCCAGAAGCCAACAGAATGCTCTCCAGAAATGCACAGGTCGAGCCTTTGCCATTCGTACCGGCAACCGTAATTACTGGACAATCAAAATGGAGATCTAATGCAGCCTTCACGCGATTGATGCGCTCAAGCCCCATGTCTATGCCAACGGGGTGAGCAGTCTCGAGGTGGCTAAGCCAAGCCTCTAGGCTAGGAAATAATATGGGGGCTTGGTGTGCTGAGCTCAAGCGCTTAAACGACTGCGCTACCCGCGATAGCAGGCTCAGGAAGCTTTTGTAACAAAGCAAGTAAACGCGCGATTTCACCGCGCATCTGACGACGATCAACAATCATGTCAATACCGCCCTTTTGCATCAGGAACTCAGATCTCTGGAATCCTTCAGGCAATTTTTCGCGAACAGTTTGCTCAATCACGCGTGGGCCGGCAAAACCAATCAAGGCTTTTGGCTCAGCCATCACTACATCACCCATGAAGGCAAAACTTGCAGAAATACCACCCATCGTCGGATCAGTCAGCACGCTGATATAAGGCAAGCCTTTTTTCGCCAACAAGGTCAACATCGAGTTGGTCTTGGCCATTTGGAAAAGGGATAACAAGCTTTCTTGCATACGCGCACCGCCAGTAGCAGTGACACAAATGAAGGCGCACTTCTTATTAATTGCCTCTTGGACTCCGCGGGCAAAACGCTCACCCACTACTGAGCCCATCGAGCCACCCATGTATTGGAATTCGAAACAAGCAGCTACTACAGGAATGGCTTCAATCTTGCCGCCCATGACAATCAAGGCTTCAGATTCACCAGAAGCATCATTCGCTTCTTTAATGCGATCTGGGTATTTTTTAGAGTCTTTAAATTTCAGCGGGTCAGTTGGATAGATATCAGCACCGATTTCGTAGCGGCCTTTTTCATCTAATAAGCTGTCTAAGCGCAGACGTGCTCCGATACGCATGTGATGACTACATTTTGGGCAAACGGATAAATTGGCTTCAATATCAGTGCTGTACAGAACAGTTTCACAACTGGGGCACTTGACCCACAATCCCTCAGGCACTGACTTGCGATTTGCAGGGTCAGTATGTTGAATTTGGGGTGGGAGTAATTTATCTATCCAGCTCATTAGTTTTTAGCTATCCAATGCGTCGCGTATCTCACGAATGAAGGTTTCCAGTGATTGTACCGCCTGCCCAGGGGGCGCATCCTCTAAAAGGCGAATAATTCGGCTGCCAATTACCACTGCATCAGCACTTACCGATACCGCCTTGGCGCTAGCTGCATCGCTAATACCAAAGCCTACAGCAATCGGAATATCCGTCTCTTCACGAATTTTTGGGATGATGCTGGCGACATCCTGAGTATTGAGGTTAGAAGCACCAGTAACCCCTCTCATGGAAACGTAATAGATATAACCTGAAGCTATTTTGGCCGCCTCTTTAATGCGCGCATGTGATGAAGTAGGCGCTAATAAGAAGATCGGATCAATGCCGGCAACGCGCATACGAGCGGCAAAGTCCACGCACTCTTCTGGTGGGTAATCTACTACGAGAACACCGTCGACACCGGCAGCCTTCGCTTCGGTTGCAAAACGCTCTGCTCCCATTTGCTCAACTGGGTTTGCATAACCCATCAAAACAACTGGCGTATTAGCATCCTGCTTGCGGAATTCTTTCACCATCTCTAAGCAGCTATGCAAAGTGACACCTTGAGTCAGTGCGCGTTCCGATGATCTCTGAATGACAGGACCATCAGCCATTGGATCTGAAAATGGCACACCTAACTCAATCACACTCGAACCGCCGCGAACTAATGCATGCATGAGTTCAACGGTTTGTTTAGGATCTGGATCGCCTGCAGTAATAAAAGGGATCAATCCTTTTTTGCCTGTTGCTTTTAGCTCCTTGAAGAGCGCAGTAATTTTTGACATAACTCTTTCTTAACCTTCTGAACCTGTTGCCTGTGCAACGGTATGCATATCCTTATCACCACGGCCAGAGAGGTTGACCAAGATCGTCTTGTCTTTAGGCAAGGTCTTAGCAAGCTTACAGGCATAGGCAATGGCATGAGAAGACTCAAGCGCAGGAATGATGCCTTCAATCTGGCAGCAATCATGGAATGCTTGGAGCGCCTCTTCATCTGTAATCGCCACATAGTCTGCGCGACCAGAATCTTTTAACCATGCATGTTCAGGACCAACACCGGGATAGTCCATACCAGCAGAAACAGAATGTGTTTCAGAGATCTGGCCATTCTTGTCTTGCAATAAATAAGTACGGTTGCCGTGCAACACGCCAGGTGTTCCAACGCACAAGGCCGCTGAATGCAAACCACTTCCCAAGCCATGACCTGCAGCTTCAACACCAACGAGTTTCACTTCCGGGAAATCAATATAAGGATAAAAAATGCCCATCGCATTAGAGCCGCCGCCAACACAAGCTAAAACATAGTCAGGCTGACGACCAGTCATCTCTGGCATCTGCACTTTGCACTCTTCACCAATCACGCTCTGAAAATCTCTCACCATCATTGGATAAGGATGTGGTCCTGCGACAGTGCCAATGATGTAGAAAGTGTTATCCACATTGGTAACCCAATCGCGCATCGCTTCATTGAGCGCATCTTTCAAAGTCTTGGTACCAGACTCCACTGGAACTACCTTAGCGCCAAGTAGTTTCATGCGGAATACGTTTTGCGCCTGACGGGCTACGTCCACAGAGCCTTGATAGACCGTGCAGTCTAGGCCAAAGCGAGCGCAGATCGTTGCTGTAGCAACACCGTGCTGCCCTGCTCCTGTCTCAGCAATAATGCGAGGCTTACCCATACGCTTGGCCAACATCGCTTGACCAATCACGTTATTAATCTTGTGTGCACCAGTGTGATTTAAATCTTCACGCTTCAGATAAATTTGTGCGCCACCCAGCATTTCACTCCAACTCTTAGCGTGATAAACCGGAGAGGGTCTACCAACAAAATGTTTAAGCTCGTAATGAAACTCTTCAATGAATTTTGGATCGTGTTGATACTTTGCATAAGCTTCTTTAAGCTCATCTAAGGCAAACATCAATGTCTCAGAAACAAACACCCCGCCGTAAGGACCGAAGTGTCCTCGTGCATCTGGCTTGTCGTACATAGCTACCTCTTTTGATTTATCTACAGCAAATTATTGGGATGATGCTTTGGCATCCGCTGCGCGCACTGCTTGAATAAATTGGGCCATGAGCGCAGGATCTTTAATACCCCTGCTGCTTTCTACGCCACTACTGACGTCAACCGCGCAAGGATGCAGGCGTGCAACTGCCTCGCCCACGTTGTGCGTGTTCAATCCACCACTCAAAACGACCCGAGGCGCGTTTTCGCTTACCCATGTCTGTGGAATCCCTTGCCAATCAAAAGGAACGCCTCCGCCACCGTATCCCTCAACCAGGGCATCCAGCAGAAAAGCATTTGCATCCCCATATTGTAGGGAAAAATCGTCAAAAGCGAAGCCAGTTCCTACACGAGCAGCCTTCATCCAAGGCTCGCCTGCAGCAAGCTGGGCACAGCGCTCTGGGGTCTCATCCCCATGAAACTGCCATAAGGTGATTGAGGCAGCAGCCCGAATAGCGGCAAATTCTTCATCTGTAGGATTGACGACTAGTCCAACGGCATCTACCCCTGCTGGGAGCCTAGAAATGAGCTGCGCAGCGATATTAGGGCTCACAGCACGCACACTGGGCGGATAAAAGACGAAGCCAACCGCATCAACCCCTGCAGAAACTGCGGAATCGATGTCAGCCGCAGTCTTTAAACCGCAGATTTTGACCCTAGTTCGGCCCGGAGAATATGTCAGTAAGCCCATAAATGAATGATAAAGCCTGGGGCCTTTATTTCTTTTGTTTCCCGATGACCTGGTTCGGTAACCAGGAGTTTTCTAACCAAGGCTGGGGAATGGCAAATTCGTCCGGATAAGTGATTTTGGCCAAATATAGGCCATCGGCCATAAAAGTAGGAGCGGCGATTTGCCTATTCTTAGCAGCCAAGACTTCGGCCATCCACTCGGGCTTTTGTCTACCCTGACCAATTTGCAAAAAACAGCCGACCACATTGCGGATCATGTGATGCAAAAAAGCATTTCCCCGAATTCGGAAATACAGCCATGGTTGATCAGAAACAATCTCAATGGAGTAAATCGTTTTTACCGGTGTTTTACTTTGGCACTCAGATGAGCGAAAAGAACTGAAGTCGTGTTCGCCAATCAAGCACTCAGCTGATTTTTTCATAGCCTTGACATCAAGCCATTGATTTGGGGGCACCAGTAAGTAACCTGCGCGTGAGTGCGACATCGGCGAACGACAAGGCCCCGCTTGCAAGGCATAAATATATTCGCGCTCATAAGCAGAGAAGCGCGCACTGAACTGATCGGAAACTGGCTTTGCCCAGTTAATAACAATCGATGGCGGCAAGAATGAGTTCACACCCCTTACCCATGAAAAGTCTTCACGCTCAACATTGGTATCAAAGTGCACAACCTGTCCTAAGGCATGTACACCAGCATCGGTTCTGCCTGCGGTGATTGTATGAATGGGCTGTTCTGCACAAGCCTGCTCACCAACAAAGGCTGTAATGGCCTTTTCTAATTCATCTTGTACTGTGTTGTGATTTACTTGGGTTTGCCAGCCTGAATAGGGGCTGCCGTCATACTGAAGGCCAAGGGCTATGCGCATGGTTCAGGTATTGCGATGCGAGATTTCTGCCAACAAGCCCTGCGCTTCAATGGTGATGGCTGGATCGACAGAATTACTGATACGAAGCACTTCATCCAAAGACTTTTTAGCTGCAGAGAAATCTTCAATAGTGATGTAAGCACGTGCTAGATTCAATTTGACGCGCAAAGTATCTGCAAGTGGATTTGACACTGGGGCAGCTATTGTTGCGGGAACCTCTTTTGCAGGCTTTGAAAGATCAAGATCTATGCCATCAAACAATGCCTTTGCACGAGCCGGCATTTCAAAATGAGAGCTGGCTGGAGGTTTCTCATTTTTAGCAACATGATGTGTATCAGCATGAAAGCTTGGTGCCTCTGAGCGACGCGCATTGCGGGCTAATCCCCAGAGCAATAAACCGGTTAAGCCAATCAGACCAATAGCCAGGATAGCCGGGCCAAATCCACCTAAGCCAAAATTGCTGTCGACCGCTTTCTTCTCCTTAGATTTATCTAGGAGTCTCTGTAAGTCAGCAATATTCTTTTCTAACTCAGCAACTCGAGCTTTAGTCTGCTCTAACATCTTCTCTTGAGCAACCAACTCTTCAGTGTAGCGACGCTCTTGATCGTTGCCATCAGCGCTTGAGCCAATCTTCAGTCGATCCTTGGGAACAACTTCCCCTGTTTTAGCATTACCTGATTTTCCATTAGCGGTGCCTGCTTCTTTTTCGCCATGCTCTGCGCGCCACTGTTCGTTAGCATCTGCGACGAACTGATTTGCCTCTGCCGGACTAATAGAACGAAGTAGCGCCTGACTGGGTTTGGACAACTCAGCTCCGGCGGCCAAGCGATTGATGCTACCGCTAGCAAACGCATCGGGATTGGCCTTATACAGGGCCATCATGGTTTGATCTAAGGTAGCACCATCCAATTGGGGCGCCATGATGGCAGCTATTTCAGATAAGGACTGCCCCGGCTTTACGGTGATCTTCTGCACATCACCGAGTAACAATGTGAATGTCTTGGTAAGGCTACCGCTAGACCAATTGAGATTAACCAATACATCTAAGAATGGATCATCGGTCATCGGTACAGAATTGACTGTCTCTACCAATACCATCAGTTGCTCTTGACGATTGCGATACACCATTGCCTGCGGATTGAGGTCAAGAATCTTTTGTGAAATGCCTAAGCGCTCATAAGATGCCTTATTAGGCATTGTCACATTCAGGCTAGATAAAGCAGCCTGCTCATCCACTCCAGCCCGAATTGGGATCTCAACACGGAGTGGCTCACCAGGGCGTGACTGAAGTTGAGGAGCGCCTAAGCTAATCGCACCAGCAATAGATGACCAACCAAGCAGAACAACACAAAGTAGCTTTAAGCCTAGTTGACCAATACGAAACATAAAAGTGAAATTACTTCTCAAGCAAAATGCGCAACATGCGGCGCAATGGCTCAGCAGCACCCCACAAGAGTTGGTCGCCAACAGTAAAGGCCCCCAAATACTCTGGGCCCATTGCCATCTTATGCAAACGGCCAATAGGTACAGTCAATGTACCGCTGACAGCAGCAGGCGATAAATCACGCTCAGTAGTTTCGCGATCATTTGGAACCACTTTGACCCACTGATTATCTGCGGCCAAGATTGCCTCAATCTCTTTCAGTGGAATATCTTTTTTGAGTTTCACAGTCAAACCTTGTGAATGGCAGCGCATCGCACCTACACGAACGCATAAACCATCGATTGGAATGCTGCCAGGTGTGCGGAATGCAGGTCGACCTAAGATCTTATTGAACTCAGCGCCACCCTTCCATTCTTCTTTAGTTTGACCATTCTCAACAGGTACGTCGATCCATGGAATCAGGCTACCCGCTAAAGCAGTGTTACGGAAATTCTTTTTCGGGAACTCAGAAGAGCGCAATGTCTCAGTAACCTTGCGGTCAATATCGAGAATCCAAGATGATGGATCAGCCAACTCAGTAGCAACGCTGTCACGCAAAGCACCCATCTGCAGCAATAGCTCGCGCATGTTTTGAGCGCCAGCACCAGAAGCTGCTTGATAAGTCATCGCGCTAATCCACTCAACCATGTCAGCCTTAACCAAGCCACCCATAGCCATCATCATCAAACTCACAGTGCAATTAGCGCCGATCCAATTCTTCCCACCAGCAGCCAAAGCCTTATCAATCACCGGGCGATTAACAGGATCTAAAACCAATACTGCGTCATCCTTCATACGCAATGCACTAGCAGCATCAATCCAGTGACCATTCCACCCTGCTGTACGCAGCTTAGGGAAGATGTCATTGGTGTAATCGCCACCTTGGCAAGTCAAGATGATGTCGCAACGTGACAATGCTTTGATGTCATTCGCATCTTGCAAAGTGCTTTCGCTCTTAGTCACTTTTTGACCATTGAGCAAAGGCACAACACCACCCGCTTGGCTGGTACTAAAAAATACAGGCTCGATCAGGTCGAAGTCTTTTTCAGCCAACATTCTCTCCATGAGAACGCTACCAACCATACCGCGCCAGCCAACTAAACCAACTAAAGGTGTTTTTGAATTTGCCATGATGAACTATCTAATGAATGTATTTGATTTGCTTCTAGTTAATTTATTACGCAAGTGCTGCAACTACAGCATCGCCCATTTCAACTGTTGATACTTTTTTCGTGCCTTCGGTATAAATGTCTGCCGTTCTTAAACCTTGCGCTAAGACTTTCTGCACTGCTTTTTCAATGCGATCTGCTTCTGCAGGCATACCTAATGAATAACGCAACATCATTGCTGCAGACAAAATGGTTGCCAATGGATTGGCGATACCCTTACCAGCGATATCCGGCGCAGAACCATGACTTGGCTCGTATAAGCCCTTGTTGTTCTTATCCAGGGATGCAGATGGCAACATACCGATTGAACCGGTCAACATTGCGGCTTCATCAGACAAGATGTCACCAAACAGATTGCCAGTTACCACTACATCAAATGCTTTAGGCGCTTTAACCAACTGCATCGCAGCGTTATCCACATACATATGGGATAACTCAACATCTGGATAGTCTTTAGAAACCCGAATCATGACTTCACGCCAAAGCTGAGAAGTTTCCAATACGTTTGCCTTGTCTACGCTACAAACCTTCTTGCCACGCTTGCGTGCTGCTTCAAAAGCAACATATCCAATGCGCTCTACTTCAGGTTCGCTGTAATGCATGGTGTCAAAACCTTCACGAGCGCCCTTGAACAAAGGCAACTCTGAAGTGCGAATACCGCGTGGCTGACCAAAGTAAATATCACCATTAAGCTCACGCACAATCAAGATATCCAAGCCACCAATGATTTCTGGCTTAAGGCTGGATGCAGCTGTAAGTTCTGGATAGCAAATTGCTGGTCTGAAATTAGCAAACAACTCGAGGTGTTTACGCAAACCCAAGATGGCTTGTTCGGGGCGCAGTTCGCGTGCAAGCGTGTCGTACTTCCAATCACCTACCGCACCAAACAAAATAGCATCCGCTTTTTTAGCAAGCTCTAGGGTGGCTGGTGGCAAAGGATGTCCAGCGACGTCATAAGCTGCTCCGCCTACGGGGGCTTCTTCTAAATCAAACTTTGGGCCAAGCGCTTGGAGCACTCGAACGGCTTGAGCAACGATTTCCGGGCCGATACCATCGCCCGGTAGAACTGCAATTTTCATGAAAGGCCTTTAAATCAACGAAATTACGGCAATTGTGTCGCAAGCCAAGGCATTTTTAGAATGCGCTCGGCTTCATAAGCCTTGATTTTATCTGCATGTTGCAGGGTTAGGCCAATATCGTCTAAGCCGTTAAGAAGGCAATACTTTCTAAATGGGGCTACTTCGAAGCTATAAGCAGTGCCATCAGGGGTAATAACCTGCTGTGCTGCTAGATCAATTGTTAATTGATAGCCGTTAAACGCTTGGGTTTCGTTAAAAAGATGGTCAACCTGCATTTCAGTCAAAACAATCGGCAAAACACCGTTTTTGAAGCAGTTGTTGTAAAAGATATCTGCAAAACTAGGGGCAATCACTGCTCTAAAGCCAAATTGATCCAAGGCCCAGGGAGCATGCTCACGGGAACTGCCGCAGCCAAAGTTCTTGCGAGCCAACAGAATGCCAGCACCTTTGTAGCGTGGTTGATTGAGCACAAAGTCCGGGTTAATGGGACGCGTACTGCAATCTTGACCAGGTTCACCATGATCGAGGTAACGCCATTCATCAAACAGGTTTTGACCAAAGCCAGTCTTCTTGATTGATTTAAGGAATTGCTTCGGAATAATGGCATCGGTATCCACGTTCTCGCGATTAAGCGGAGCAACTAAACCTTTGTATACCGTAAATTTTTCCATGATTCGACTTTTACTCTATTTGCTCTAAATGTTTACTTCACAGGGGTAATAACAACATCCTTACCCTTGGTTTGAGATTGATTGTTTTGCTGTGTATTGCTTGATCCGCCCATGGAGGTTCCCATGTTCTGCAAGTCCTTACCAACACCTTCCATGGTGCTGCTACATGCAGAAATAATGATTCCAGCGACGCCAATAATTGCTAGTCTAGAAATTAAAGAGAGTGAAGAAAATTTCATTAATCAGTTTCCTTATGAAATCTTACGTACATCAACAAAGTGACCTTCGATCGCTGCAGCAGCTGCCATTGCAGGGCTAACCAAATGCGTGCGACCACCATTGCCTTGACGACCTTCGAAGTTGCGATTCGATGTTGAGGCGCAACGCTCTCCCGGCTCCAAGCGATCAGCATTCATGGCCAAGCACATAGAGCAACCAGGTTCACGCCATTCAAAGCCAGCAGCCTTGAATATACGATCCAAGCCTTCACGCTCTGCTTGGGCTTTTACCAAACCAGAACCAGGAACAACTAATGCCAACTTCACATTGGCAGCAACTTTTTTACCTAAGCGATCTACAACCTTAGCAGCAGCACGCATATCTTCAATGCGACTGTTAGTGCATGAGCCGATAAATACTTTATCTATAGAGATACTGCTTAGAGGAGTGTTTGGTGTAAGGTTCATGTACTCCAAAGCACGCTCCATTGCTGAACGCTTGTTTGGATCACGCTCTTTTTCTGGATCAGGAACACGCTCACTAATCGGCAGCACCATTTCTGGTGAAGTTCCCCAGGTAACCTGTGGAGCGATTTCTTCTGCACGCAATTCGACTACGGCATCAAACTTTGCATCAGGATCTGAATGCAAGGTTCTCCAATATTGCAATGCCTGCAACATCGCTGGGCCCTTAGGCGCATATGGACGACCCTGAATATATTCAATCGTAGTTTCATCTACAGCAACTAAACCGGCACGAGCACCAGCTTCAATCGCCATATTGCAGATAGTCATACGACCTTCCATAGAAAGGTTGCGAATGGCTTCACCAGCAAACTCAATGGTGTAACCCGTACCACCTGCAGTACCAATCTTGCCAATCACTGCAAGAACAATATCCTTAGCAGTAGAGCCCGGTTGTAAGCGACCATCAACGCGTACCAACATGTTTTTGCTCTTCTTCATGAGCAAAGTTTGGGTTGCTAATACGTGCTCGACTTCCGAAGTGCCAATACCAAACGCCAAAGCACCAAAGGCGCCATGGGTGCTGGTATGAGAGTCGCCGCAAACTACGGTCATGCCAGGCAAAGTTGCGCCCTGCTCTGGCCCGATGACATGAACAATCCCTTGGCGGGTGTCGTTCATCTTGTATTGGGTAATTCCAAAGGCATCGCAGTTTTGATCCAAAGTATCTACTTGCAACTTGGATATCGGATCAGTAATTCCTTCGGAGCGATCAGTTGTTGGTACGTTGTGATCAGAAACCGCCAAATTGGCGGAGATACGCCAAACTGGACGGCCAGCCAAATTCAAACCTTCAAATGCCTGCGGACTGGTTACCTCATGCAGCAACTGACGATCAATATAAATTGTGGCTGTGCCATCTTCTTCAGAGTAAACAACGTGGTCATCCCACAATTTGTCATAAAGCGTACGAGACATGAGAGACCTTAAATACCTTATTTACGAACTGAGATGTTCGGAACCTTGCGCGCTGTTTCGCCTACGTACAACTGACGTGGACGTCCAATTTTGTACTCAGGATCAGTAATCATTTCTTCCCACTGAGCAATCCAACCTACTGTTCTTGCCAAGGCAAAAATACAGGTGAACATTTCTGTTGGGATACCTAAAGCACGTTGCACGATGCCTGAGTAGAAGTCTACGTTTGGATAGAGCTTACGGCTTACAAAATAGTCGTCCTCTAAAGCAATCTTCTCAAGAGTCATGGCCAACTTGAACAATGGATCATCTTGGAGACCAAGTTCATTCAATACTTCGTAGCAAGTTTCACGCATCAACTTTGCACGTGGGTCAAAGTTTTTATAAACGCGGTGACCAAAGCCCATCAAACGAACACTTGAGTTCTTGTCTTTAACTTGAGCGATGAATTCATGAATCTTTTCTACGCCACCATTCGCTTGAATCTCGTTCAACATCTGTAAGCAGGCTTCGTTTGCACCACCGTGAGCTGGGCCCCAGAGGCAAGCAATACCAGCAGAGATCGCTGCAAAAGGATTGGTGCCTGATGAACCACACAGACGCACAGTTGAAGTGGAAGCATTTTGCTCATGATCTGCATGCAATGTGAAGATGCGATCCAAAGCACGAACCAATACTGGGTTTACTTTGTACTCTTCACATGGTGTTGCAAACATCATGCGCATAAAGTTAGCGGTGTATGACAAAGAGTTATCTGGATAGATAAATGGTTGACCTACAGAATATTTATAAGCCATCGCAACCAAAGTTGGCATCTTCGCAATCAAACGAATTTGCGCCACTTCGCGGGCTTTAGGCTGGCTGTAGTCAATCGCATCATGGTAAAAAGCGGCCATTGCGCCAACCAAGCCAGTCAATACCGACATTGGATGCGCATCGCGACGGAAACCACGCAAGAAAAATTGCATTTGCTCATGAACCATCGTGTGGTGCATGACCATTTCTTCAAAGTCTTTTTTCTCAGTGGCATTAGGCAATTCACCATTGATCAAGAGGTAGCAAACTTCCAAGAAGTCGCAGTTATTAGCTAAATCTTCAATTGGGTAGCCGCGATAGAGCAACTCACCCTTATCGCCATCGATATAGGTAATTTTGCTATTACATGACGCAGTAGATAAGAAGCCTGAGTCGTAAGTAAACTTGCCAGTCTGACCATAGAGCTTACGAATGTCGATTACATCAGGACCCACTGTCCCCTTGTAAATTGGCAGATCAATATCTGGTGTTCCATCCGAAAACGAGAGTTTTGCTTTGATGTCCGATTCAATCATTTCTAATCCTTAGTCATTCAAAATTATGATTAATACACTATTCAATCATGCGTCTATAACGCCACTGCACCAAAAAGCTGAATTACTTCTCTCTCAGCCTTTGTAAAACCATCTTGAAAGAGTCTGTTTGCATCTCTTTCTCCAGGCTGGCTACAGAGTCTTTACGACCAATCAATAAATCCATCAAGTCGTTGTCCTCTAAAGCTAATAACTGGCTTAAAACTTTTCCATCTTCAACGCTTAATTGAGCGTCGTAACGCTCAAAGAAACGCCGCAGAATTAAGTCGTTCTCTAGCAAGCCCCTACGAGCATCACTCTTTAAACGATATAACTCTGCATTACTGAGGGTCATACTGCCCTACGAACCATCAACTCCTTGATCTTGCCAATTGCCTTGGTTGGGTTCAAGTGCTTAGGACATACGTCTACGCAATTCATGATGGTGTGGCAACGGAACAGGCGGTATGGGTCTTCCAAATTATCCAAGCGCTGATTGGTGTCTTCATCACGGCTATCCGCAATAAAGCGATAAGCCTGCAACAAACCAGCTGGACCAACGAACTTGTCTGGATTCCACCAGAAAGATGGGCATGAAGTTGAGCATGATGCGCACAAGATGCACTCATACAAGCCATTCAACTCTTCACGCTCTTCAGGACTCTGGAGACGCTCTTTTTCAGGAGGAGGATTGTCATTTACCAAGTAAGGCTTGATAGATAAATATTGCTTGAAGAACAAAGTCATGTCGACGATCAAATCTCGCACGACTGGCAAGCCAGGCAATGGGCGCAATGTAATGACCTTAGGCAAAGTCAACATATTAGTCAGACAAGCCAAACCATTTTTACCGTTGATGTTCATAGCATCTGAACCGCACACACCTTCACGGCATGAACGACGATAAGAAATTGTTTCGTCTTGCTTCTTCAAAGAAATCAAAGCGTCCAACAACATACGCTCACCAGTGAGTTCTAACTCATAACGTTGCATGCGTGGAGCAGCATCGACATCTGGATCGTAGCGGTAAATTTCGAATATACGGATATCACTCATCTTCTATCTCTTTTGCTTAGAAAGTACGTTCTTTAGGAGGGAAGGACTCAACAGTGAGAGGCTTCAAGACAACTGGCTTGTAAGAAAGCTTATTTCCCTCGCTGTACCAAAGGGTGTGCTTCATCCAATTCTCATCATCGCGCTCTTGGTGGTCATCATGCGAATGTGCGCCACGACTCTCTTTGCGAGCTGCAGCAGAAATCATGGTTGCATTTGCAGTCTCAACTAAGTTAGCCACTTCCAAAGCCTCAATACGTGCTGTATTGAAAATCTCGGACTTATCTTTAACCCATAAGTGTTTAGCGCGCTCTGTCAATTTAGCCATTTGACGAACACCTTCATCCATCAACTCTTGATTACGGAACACGCCAGCATATTTCTGCATGCACTTACGAATATCGTTTGCAACGTCTTGCGCGTACTCGCCTGAAGTTGAGTTATCCAACTTCGCAATACGCTCCAATGTTTGCTCACCAGCATTCGCAGGCAACGGCTTGAACTCGCGATTTTTCAGATCTAGGCCAACAATGTGGTTACCAGCTGCACGACCGAATACTAATAGATCGAGCAATGAGTTAGTACCTAAGCGGTTCGCACCGTGCACAGATACGCATGAACACTCACCAATTGCATACAAACCATTGACGATTTCATTGTGGATACCGTTTGCAGGAACAACCACTTGGCCATTGATGTTTGTTGGAATGCCGCCCATCTGATAGTGAATCGTAGGCACTACTGGAATTGGCTCTTTAGTGACATCAACGTTCGCAAAGTTAATACCAATCTCATAAACAGAAGGCAAACGCTTCATGATGGTCTCGGCGCCAATGTGTGTCAGATCGAGCACAACATAGTCACCGTTAGGACCGCAACCGCGCCCTTCTTTAATTTCCTGGTCCATGCAGCGGGATACGAAATCGCGTGGGGCCAAATCTTTATAGGTTGGCGCATAACGCTCCATGAAACGCTCGCCATCTTTATTACGCAAGATACCGCCTTCACCGCGGCAACCTTCTGTCAACAACACGCCTGCACCAGCTACGCCAGTTGGGTGGAATTGCCAGAATTCCATATCTTCCAATGGAATACCTGCGCGGGCTGCAAGGCCCATACCGTCGCCGGTATTAATAAACGCGTTTGTTGATGCATCCCAAATACGGCCCGCACCACCAGTTGCCAACATCACAATCTTGGCTTCCAAGATATAAACCTGGCCTGTTTCCATTTCGAGCGCAGTAACACCAACAACATCACCTGCATCATCACGAATCAAATCGAGCGCTAACCACTCAACAAAGAAGTTTGTTTTAGCGCGCACGTTACGTTGATACAAGGTATGCAACATGGCATGACCAGTACGGTCAGCAGCAGCACAAGCACGTTGCACAGGCTTCTCGCCGTAATTTGCTGTGTGGCCACCGAATGGACGCTGATAAATCGTGCCATCTGGGTTACGGTCAAATGGCATGCCGAAGTGCTCCAACTCATAAACGACTTTTGGAGCTTCGCGACACATGAACTCGATCACGTCTTGGTCACCTAACCAGTCAGATCCCTTGATGGTGTCATAGAAATGATAGTGCCAATTGTCTTCACTCATATTGCCTAATGAGGCACCGATACCACCTTGGGCAGCAACTGTATGTGAACGTGTTGGAAATACCTTAGTTAGCACAGCAACATTCAAGCCGGCTTCAGCCAACTGTAAAGATGCGCGCATACCGGAACCACCTGCCCCAATAATCACCGCATCAAAACGGCGGCGTGGCAATGATTTTTTAATTGCAGTCATCGAATTACACTTTCCACAAAATTTGCACGGCATAGGCCGCACAGGCTACGAGATACAGAACAGTTAACACTTGGAGTGTTAAACGAATGCTGACGGGCTTGATGTAATCCATCCAGATATCACGGATACCAATCCAGGCGTGATAGAACAGACTGATGAACGCCAAGAGCGTCAATAACTTCATAAATTGGTTGCTGAACAAAGCAGACCAACCTTCATAAGTAGCGCTGCCAGTAATGCAATAGTCCACTAACAAAACAATCGTAAATACCACCATCACTATCGCAGTAACGCGCTGGATGATCCATTCTTTAAGGCCGTAGTGCGCGCCTACAACTAAGCGCTTTGGTCCAATTTGATAAATAGGCATGAAATTTCCTTAAATGATGTGCGCTTAGTACACGCCGAATAATTTGAGACCCACTACAGCAGTCAAAGCCAAGCCGAGGAACAAAACAAAAATGGCTGAACGATTTGCTTCAGACTTCTCAACGCCGATTTCTAAATCGAGCAAAAGGTAGCGAATACCAGCACAGAAGTGGTGCAAGAAAGACCAGATCAAGCCGAGGCAAATAATCTTGACCAAAATGTTGCCGGTGAACGCTTGGAATTTTTGGTAGCTCAGCTCAGACGCAAGGCTCTGATCGAAGAGATACAAAATAAATGGCAACAAGAGGAACATCGCTGCCCCGCTAATACGATGAAGAATGGAGACTTTGCCGGCCCAAGGAAGGCGGTATTTAATCAACTGGGCAAGACCAATATTTCGGTAAACCGGTCTATCTTTTTTTACGTTTTGCTGTGAATCAACCATGGGTAATCTCTATCTTTAGGTGGAGGTTCATTGTGGTTTTGTTGTATCGCAACATATTCTATTGGAAACCTTAGGGCTGGTGGGGATTTTTACGGGTTTATAGGGGTTTAATAGGGGTTTTAACGGATATGTTCATCAACGCACTTAGTTCAATTTGTTTTCGTAATGCTGCTCTGAAGTGTCGTATCTAGCGTGACGAATTTCTACTGGTTTATTCCCGTAGGTGAAAGCTACCCGCTCTACAGAAAGGAGTGGCGCACCCTCCTCCAGATGAAGGTGTTTTGCCAGCATTTCATCAGCAGCTACAGCCTTAATTTTTTCTTCTGCACGCACCATATGGGTGGCGTAGTGCCCCTCATAAAATGCGTATACAGGACCATGCCATGCATTGAGCGCCTCAAGATCTAAGCCCTTAAAACGAGCTCCAGGTAGAAAAATCTCTTCAAAAACAATGGGCTTTCCTGCAAAACTCTGAACCCGGTCGATATGAATAATCGGGTCACCTGCCTTTAATTTGAGCAAATTAGCCACGTAAGCCGTAGCCTTAATCTTTTCGCAGGTCAAAAACTGGTTAGTTAGGTGAAATTTCTCACCAGAATCCGGGGCTAAGCGTAAAAAACGATATTGCCAGTCGTCTTCTTGATGGGTGGCGACAAAGGTGCCCTTCCCTTGGCGGCGAACCAGTAAATTCTGGGCGGCCAGCTCATCAATGGCTTTGCGGACAGTGCCTTGGCTCACGGCATAACGGGCTGCTAGCTCCATTTCACTAGGAATAGCCATCCCCGGAAGCCATTCCGAGGCTTGCAAACTAGCCAAAATCATCGCCTTGATCTGTTCGTACAGAGGGCTAAATGAGGCAACAGGCAAATTCACATCAGACAAATTAACTCCAGGCCGTGTCAATTGGATAAAATTCAAGGTAATTCTAGTCTTATATAAGACATCATTGACAGTGTAAAGCTAAAGTCCCTACACTTGAATGGATAATAGAAAAGTTTTCTTTATTTAACCCAATTAACCTTCCTTTGGAGTTCTCAGTAATGGCAAAAGCCCCAATGCGTGTCGCTGTAACCGGTGCAGCCGGTCAAATCGGATATTCCCTTCTATTCCGCATCGCCAATGGCGACCTGTTGGGCAAAGATCAGCCCGTCATCCTGCAATTGCTTGAGATTCCTGATGAAAAAGCTCAAAAAGCCTTAACTGGCGTCATGATGGAATTGGAAGACTGCGCATTCCCGCTATTGGCAGGTATGTCAGCGCACTCTGACCCCATGACCGCTTTTAAAGATATCGACGTTGCCCTTTTAGTTGGCGCACGTCCACGTGGTCCTGGCATGGAGCGTAAAGACTTGCTCTCCGCTAACGCACAAATTTTCACAGCTCAAGGCAAAGCATTAAATGCAGTTGCTAAGAAGACTGTAAAAGTATTGGTTGTTGGTAATCCAGCAAATACCAATGCGTACATCGCCATGAAATCTGCTCCAGATATTCCTGCGAAGAATTTCACAGCGATGTTACGCCTTGATCACAACCGCGCCCTCTCACAATTGGCTAGCAAGTTGAACAAGCCAGTTGCTGACATTGAGAAATTGGTTGTATGGGGTAACCACAGCCCAACAATGTACCCAGACTATCGCTTTGCAACTATCGATGGCAAGTCAGTAAAAGACTCCATTAACGATGCTGCTTGGAACAAAGATGTATTCATTCCTACTGTTGGCAAACGTGGTGCAGCCATCATTGAAGCGCGCGGCCTTTCTTCTGCAGCTTCTGCAGCAAATGCAGCGATTGATCACATCCATGATTGGGTGCTCGGTACTAACGGTAAGTGGGTAACGATGGGCATTCCTTCTAAGGGCGAATACGATATTCCTGCTGAAGTGATTTATGGCTTCCCAGTTGTTTGCGAAAACGGCGAATACAAAATGATCGAGGGTTTAGAGATCGATGCATTCTCCCGTGATCGCATGACCCACACCTTGAATGAGTTACTCGAAGAGCAGGCTGGCGTTAAGCACTTGCTCTCATAAGGAAAACTAGATGAAGAAAAACCTTCTCGCCATTAGCCTTGTGCTTGCTAGCGCTTTAGGCGCTGCAAATGCATTTGCTGATGAAGAAGCATTTACTTGGACCTGTCAAGAAAGCAAGCAGTTCAAAACTGCTGGCACAACTGAAAAGATCCGCTTAACTTGGGAATCCAAAACGTATGATTTGGATCGCCAAACTTCATTGCCGGGCAGTCTTCGCTACAAAAATACCAACTCTGGTTTCGACCTAGTGGTGTTGGGTAACAAAGCAATGTTATTCAACATTAAAGCGGGTGTGCGTCTTGCCGATTTTTGCCAAACGGCAGATATGAAATCTGGTAAGTTGCCACACTTGTTTGCTGGCGCGGAACCTTTTGTGCAGAATTAATTTCTCACACTGCATCAAATAAAAAAGCCGAGACATCTCGGCTTTTTTATTGCTTAGCGTTTCTTTTGCTTCATTGATATATTTTTCTTTTGCTTCTTTGTTTTGCTTCTTTGTTTTACCTAGTGAAACAAAGGTTGCTGTGATGGTGCATCGTCTGGCATTTCAGCATGCACTGCCTCGCCTGAGCGATCTGGGAATAAAGGTGCACCACAGTCATCACAAAGCTCTGGATCAAACAGCATTGCATGTCGGAATACATCCTCTACTCCTGCGTCATGCAAGGCATCACAAATCTTCTTAATGGGACTCTCATCATCTGACAGGTCGTTTAAAGCGTCGTTTGCCACGCTTTCTCTGTCATACAGTGGCCAGATCACCCCATACATTACATCGGATGAACCTTTTACACTGAACGATATTCGATACTCATCTGCCTGCTCTTCTCCAAAGGCGCCGACCACACAAGATAGGCCGGCTGGCAGTATCCCGAAAGTGCTCTCTAAAAAATTGACTGCTGCGCGAATACTTAAAGGTCGGACATGCTTATCAGCCAAACGGCAGTTTGTGAAATACGCCTCTGGTAAGAGCAGCTCAAACTCACAACCAGGGAGTAGAGATGCAATTGGCTCTTGCATGGCAGTTTGCCAACCAATCAAGCTCACACCGCGCTCTTGGCGAGCCGGTGGCTCTGCCTGCCAGCGGAAAATTGGAGAGCCACTCGGTGCACTTAAGGCAGCAATAATGAAGCGTGGGTCTGCCAATACGGCAATGGTTTCCGACATATCGCGCAGCTCTAGCTTGGCGTCTTTTCCAGAGATCGCAGCAGTTGCCAATGCTTCAGTCAGTATGCGCGTTTGACAATGCGAATGCGGCATTTGATCAATGCTGTAAAGCCATGGAACGATGGCTATGCGCGCATCCGTTGAAGCGATGGCGCTTTGTAAAGCCTGAGCAGTTGACTCAATGATATTGACAGGCAATGGGCCGGATGGAATCTGATAACGAGTATGAGCAACGATAGGCATTGCTAGTAACAGCACATCCCACTCCCGTCCTTCATGCTCAACCTTCAATGACTCAGCCAATGTTTCCGCAATATCGGCAAGCACTTCAAAGGCTACCGTATTAATACGAAAGGTTTGATCTAGAGCGGCATCAATCACGTTTTGATTTTGACTTTTGAGCAAGCGCATTAAGCGCACGTTCAGACGTTCTTCCCAAAAGCGATCCTCGATGTGACTGCCAGATGCGGCCAAAGAAATAGCGTCAGCTACCATCTTCTCCACTTCTGGAGAATTCCGTTGCGATGCTTTAGTGCGATGCACGGCCATTATTTTCTTTCTGCCCTTCTAAATACAGGCTTATCTACTTTTGATTCAGCGGCATAGTACTTGTAACCATCTAAATTAAAGCCCTTTAAATCAGCGGGATCAGTAATGCGATTCTCAACCACATAGCGAGCCATCAAGCCGCGGGCTCGTTTGGCATAAAAAGAAATAATCTTGTACTTGCCATCCTTAGCATCCTGAAACACCGGGGAAATGACCTGGCAATCCAATTCTTTAGGTTGGAGTACCTTGAAATACTCTTCTGAAGCCAGGTTCAGCAGGACTGGCTTCTTTTGCTTTTCTAGAACCTTCTTGATGGAATCGGTTACGCGACTCCCCCAAAATGCATAAAGATCCTTACCTCTGGCGTTTTTGAATGAGGTGCCCATTTCTAAGCGATAAGGCTGCATCAAATCCAGAGGCTTGAGCGCACCATAAAGGCCGGACAAAATTCGGATGTGATCTTGGGCAAACTCTACCGCTTTGGCATTCAGCGTTTTAACGTCAAAACCATCATAGACATCCCCATCAAAGGCATAGATCGCCGGCTTACTGTTTTCTTCTGTGAATTTCTTGGACCAATCCCGATAGCGACCGACATTCAGAATGGCCAGCTGATCGGATAAACCCATCAATTTGGCAATGTCTTGCGGTGCTAGCTTCTTAAGATCGGCAATGAGTTTGGCTGATTCTGAGACAAACTCGGGCAAGGTAGGTGCCTTGACCTTGGCGGGGGTCTTGTAATCCAAGGATTTAGCAGGTGAAAGAACGATCAGCATGGCACAATTTGTTAATGTATTTTTACCATTCTAGCGACTACCGGATATATCCGCATTAAAAGACCGATCACCGCCCCCACCCTCATGAACCCGCTAGAGACCCCCTCTTTTCCAAGTCGCCTCCCAAAGGTCGGGACCACGATCTTTACAGTAATGTCTGCCCTTGCTGCAGAGCATCAGGCGATTAATCTTGGGCAAGGTTTTCCGGACTTTCCATGCGACAGAAAACTCATTGCTGATGTGAATGCCGCCATGTTGGCAGATCACAATCAATACCCCCCTATGGCTGGAGTTGCAGAACTTCGTCATGGCATTAGTCAGAAGATCAGCAGTTTATATAGCCACCACTACGATGCTGAGACTGAAATCACGATTACTGCGGGTGGTACACAGGCCATATTTACAGCCATACTGTCTTGCGTTGGTCCTGGCGATGAAGTCATCATCATCGAACCCGCCTTTGACTGCTACCGACCTGCAATAGATTTAGCTGGAGGTAAAACGATTGCCATTTCATTGCAGGTCGTACGTGATGAATCAGGACAAGTAGCTTCGTATCAAATTCCATGGGGTGTATTAGCAAATGCTATCAACCCTAAAACGCGACTCATTTTAATTAACACTCCGCATAATCCGACTGGCATGGTGTGGGATAAATCAGATCTTGATCACCTAGCAGCTTTAGTTCGCGATACTTCCGCCTTAATTTTGAGTGATGAAGTCTATGAACATATGGTCTATGACGGAGCCCAGCACTATAGCATCGCCTCTCATCCAGAGCTTGCAGCTAGGAGCTTTCTGGTCTCTAGCTTTGGCAAGACTTATCACGTCACCGGTTGGAAGGTAGGTTATGTGGCCGCACCGCCATTATTAACAAAAGAGTTCCGCAAGGTACATCAATTTAATGTATTTGCCGTTAATACCCCTATGCAATATGGCTTAGCCACTTATCTTGCAGATGAAAAACATTATTTAAATCTTTCCGCCTTTTATCAAGCTAAGCGAGATTTCTTTAGGGCTGGGTTAAGTAAAACCAGATTTAAATTGCTTCCTAGCCCCGGTAGTTATTTTCAATGCGCTGATTACTCCGCGCTAGGCATCCCTCAAGCTAAATTGAATGAGGCTGATTTTTGCAAATGGCTCACCAGTGAAGTTGGGGTAGCCGCCATTCCAGTTTCTGCTTTTTATGAACAACCCACCGAGTCTGGCGTCATTCGTTTTTGTTTTGCAAAACAAGAGCAAACTCTCGCCAATGCGTTACAGCGCTTACAAAATTTATAGAGGAAAAAATGGCAACCCCAAAATCGAATCAGGTGATTGATGTCTATAGTTGGCCAACCCCAAATGGCCACAAAGTTCATATCATGCTTGAGGAATGCGGCTACCGCCTAGGTCGCGACTGGATTGCTCATCCGATTGATATTGGTGCTGGAGATCAATTTGCGCCTGAGTTCCTCAAGATTAGCCCTAACAATAAGATTCCAGCAATCGTTGATCCTAATGGGCCGGACGGAAAACCAATCAATGTATTTGAGTCTGGCGCCATCCTTCTCTATTTAGCCGGCAAGACTGGCAAATTCTTGCCCCAAAGCACCCGCGGTAAGTACGAGGTGCTGCAATGGCTGATGTTCCAAATGGGTGGTCTTGGCCCCATGCTTGGGCAAAACCACCACTTCAGACTCTACGCACCTGAGAAAATTGAATATGCCATTAATCGCTACACCAATGAAGCCAAACGCATCTATGGAGTATTGGATGGTCAACTGAAAGATAATCCTTATATTGCAGGCAAAACTTATTCCATTGCTGATATTGCGATTTATCCATGGACTCGTAATTGGAAAAATCAAGGCATTGAAATCAATGATTACCCGCATTTCAAAAAATGGTTTGAAAAGATTGGGGCACGACCAGCAGTGAAGCGTGGTTGTGAAGTATTAACCGCATTACGCAAACCCTTGCACGATGACAAGGCTAGAGAGCAGTTATTTGGTTCCACCCAGTATCAAAAGAGGAAATAAGATGAGTATTCAATCTGTAGGCGTCATTGGTGCAGGCACTATGGGCAATGGGATTGCACAAGTATGTGCAGTGGCCGGTCTGGATGTCGTGATGGTTGATATTAATGAGGCAGCAGTGCAACGTGGACTTGAGCAAATCAGCAAGAGTTTGGATCGTCTTGTCAAAAAAGAAACGTTGACTGTTGAAGCAAAGGAAGCTGCTCTCAAACGTATTAAAGGAAGTACTTCTTATACTGACTTCAAAGGCTTGGGATTAGTGATTGAAGCTGCAACCGAGAACCAAGCAATTAAAGAAAAGATTCTCAAGCAAGTAGACGAGGTCGTGAGCAAAGACACCATCATTGCCACCAACACCTCCTCCCTATCGATTACCAAACTAGCGGCACTTGACTCAAACCCTGCCCGCTTTATTGGCATGCACTTTTTCAACCCGCCACCCTTAATGGCTTTAGTGGAAGTCATCCGTGGCTTGCAGACTAGTGACGCTACCCACGCTGCCATTATTGACATGGCTAAGCGTGTTGGCAAAGAGCCGATTACTGTTAAAAATTCACCTGGCTTTGTGGTGAATCGCATTTTGCTACCCATGATTAATGAGGCTTTCTTTGTTTTATCGGAAGGTCTTGCTAGCCCAGAAGATATTGATGCTGGCATGAAGTTAGGCTGCAATCAACCGATTGGCCCACTAGCCTTAGCAGATCTCATTGGATTAGATACATGCTTAGCGGTAATGGAAGTGTATTTTGAAAACTTCAGCGATTCCAAATACCGCCCTTGCCCACTACTTCGTGAAATGGTTGCCGCTGGATATCTCGGTCGCAAAACAGGTCGCGGCGTATACACCTACGATAAATAATTTCATTCACAACTCCTTAACCTAGACATCCCCATCGTGAACCCCATCCCACCTTTAGTTCGCAAACTTGGCTATGCCGGTCTTATTCCATTTATTGGGCTAGCCCTCATGGTGCAATTAGCGCCAACACCCGTGAATTATTTAAGCGCTGAATCTTTAGCGGGTTATGGTGCCGTGATTACTTCCTTTATGGGGGCTTTGCATTGGGGTGCCAATTTACATCTTCTAGGTAAGGCACCCGCTGGTGATCGCTGGGAAGACCGTAATGCATGGATCTGGGGTGTCATCCCCGCTTTAGTGGCTTGGTTAGCCCTTCATATTTATATTCCAGTAGGCTTACTGATTTTGGCTTCCACTCTAATCATTCAGCGCAATATTGATCAGAACACCTATCAATATTATTTTGCTGATGAAGCCGCCCGCTCTGCTTTTATGACCATGCGCAATCGCTTGACCTATGTTGCAGCAGCCTGCCTCACTTGGGCATCCTTAGTTATTCTCTTTATTCAAGCCTGATGCAATGAGCAGTCTTTTTGATAGCGCGCCGCCTCCACCCTTAGCAGAGGCACTGCGCCCAAAAACGATTGAAGAAGTCATTGGACAAACGCATTTATTAGCAAGCGGTAAGCCACTCAATCTAGCATTTGCCTCCGGCAAGCCTCACTCGATGATTTTGTGGGGGCCTCCGGGCGTTGGCAAGACTACGCTAGCGCGTCTCTCCGCCAAAGCATTTGATCGTGAGTTCATTGCGATCTCTGCAGTCCTAGCGGGCGTTAAAGAAATCCGGGAATCCATTGAGCAAGCCCAACAAAATATGGCTCAGTACGGCAAGCAAACGATTTTATTTGTTGACGAGATCCATCGCTTCAATAAAAGCCAGCAAGATGCCCTGCTACCCCATGTGGAGTCTGGTTTATTCACCTTTATTGGTGCCACTACCGAGAACCCATCATTTGAAGTGAACTCTGCACTTCTGTCGCGTGCTCAAGTCTATGTCTTGAAATCACTCACTCCCGAGGAGCTGAAATTACTCTTTGATCGAGCCCATCAGCATGCGATGCCCGATGTGCAATTTGAATCAACAGCAATCGATACCCTGATTTCTAACGCTGATGGTGATGCACGACGCCTTCTCAATTTAGTTGAACAAGTGCGCAATGCGGTCCTCACACCAAATGCGGAAGTAAAAATCGTTGATCAGAAATTTATAGAGAATGCACTTAGCGCTCAAGCGCGGCGTTTTGATAAAGGTGGTGATCACTTTTACGATCAAATCTCTGCTCTACACAAATCCGTTCGCGGATCCAACCCCGATGCGGCCTTGTATTGGTTTTGCCGCATGCTAGATGGCGGCGCCGATCCCCGTTACTTAGCCAGACGCATTATTCGGATGGCATGGGAAGATATTGGCCTGGCAGATCCAAGAGCAATGCAATTGGCTAACGATGCAGCGCAGACCTATGAAAGACTGGGATCTCCTGAGGGTGAGTTGGCTCTTGGGCAAGCAGTGGTTTATCTTGCAGTTGCCTCTAAGAGCAATGCAAGCTACAACGCTTTTAATGCTGCTCGCGCTTATGTAGCAAACGATCAATCCAAACCCGTTCCGAATCATTTGCGCAACGCACCTACCAAACTGATGAAAGAGCTTGGACATGGAAAAGAATATCGCTACGCCCATGATGAGCCGCATGGCTATGCCGCCGGTGAAACGTATCTTCCAGAAGGCATGAAGGAGCCCCATTGGTACGAGCCAGTGGAGCGTGGCCTAGAGTCACAGATCAAAGAAAAGCTAGCGTTCTTAAAAAAGCTCGATGAAGAGCATAAGAAGAAATAAGGCGATATGAGTACAAAGATTTCGGCTACTTTTTATTACGACATTGTTTCGCCGTTTGCTTATCTGTATATCAAGCAAAGACAGCGTCTTGAAAGCAAGCTAGAGATTAAGCCTGTTCCTATTCTGCTGGGTGGCCTGCTCAGAGCTTCTGAAAATAAGGGTCCAGGAGAAGTTGCAGCAAAACGCCCGCACACCTATCAATTTTGCGTGTGGCAGGCGGAGAAGTTAGGCATTCCTTTTCGCTTTCCAGAGCATCACCCTTTTATGACAGTTGCCGCCCAACGCCTTTTGGTTGAACAAAATGCCGATTGGATGATGGTTGAGCGCGCTTTTGATTATGTTTGGGTGGAAGGTAAGGATCCCAATCTATCTTGGCCAGAATTTTGTAGCTACTTAGGACTTCCCTCAGATGCACCTAAACCTGAAAATCCAGAAGTGAAGGCAAAGCTGATCGCTAATACCAATCAAGCAAAAGCCGATGGCGCCTTTGGAGTGCCGGCCCTGATAGTGAATCAACATTGCTTTTGGGGTGTTGACACTATTGACTGGACACTGGATTACCTTGCAAGACCTGGCATGTTTGATGAGGCTTCCTATGCTTATGCCGGAAATGTTCCTAATGGTCTAGGCTAATAAATCATTTAACCCTCCGGCGGTCTTGGGCAATACAATCAAATACAAGCTATTTTTATCTTATTTAAGGAGTTCTTATGCGTAAGCTATTTGCCGCCCTTGTTGTTGCTGTTTCTTGTTTTACTAGTCAAGCAGCATTTGCAGGCCCTAAGGTTGAATTTAAAACTACGATGGGTAACTTCGTTGTTGAATTAGATGATGTGAAAGCACCCAAGAGCACTGCTAACTTTTTGAACTACGTCAAGAGCGGTTTCTATAACGGCACCATCTTTCATCGTGTGATTGATGGCTTCATGATTCAAGGTGGCGGGTTTACGTCGGACTTGAATCAAAAGCCAACTGATTCCCCAGTAGTTTCTGAAGCGCAAAATGGCTTGAAGAATAATGTTTACACGATTGCGATGGCTCGCACTTCAGACCCTGATTCTGCAACTTCGCAGTTCTTTATTAACGTGAAAGACAATGCGGCGCTCGACTACCCTAATGCGATGGGTAATGGCTATACCGTGTTTGGCAAAGTGATCTCTGGCACACAAACCATAGATGCCATTCGTAAAGTACCAACCATGGTTGCTCCAGCCCCACGCATGGGCAGAATGTCTGATGTTCCTACTAAGACTGTCATCATCGAATCTGCAACGATTCTGAAGTAAGTAGAAATTACCAGGTAAGCCGCGATGATTTTGCTCGATGATGCGCAAAGCACCGCGGCCTTACCCACCAGTCGCCAATATGAAAACGCGCTGCACTACTGGTGCGTTCTTCCGAGCGGCGATCATGCTGTAGATTTAGCCGCTACACAGCAGTGTCTTACTGAAATATCTGCCGCGCTTGCTAAGGGCGAATTTATTGTTGCTGCCTTTGCTTACGAGTTAGGTAGGCAAATTCATCATCTTCCAGAGCGAGTCAATCACTCAGATCATCACCATCCGCTCATTGAAGCCTGGTCTTTTGCAGAATTCAAAAAACTGTCCAAGCAGGATGTCGATCGCTGCATTGCTCAAAAACTAGCCTTATTAGATCCCTCTCAAGCAAGTGCTGGAGTCATAGATGCTCAGGAATCCTTGAATGAGGGGCAATTTAATGCCGATATTGCAGCGATACAGGAATATATTCGCAGCGGTGATAGCTACCAGATTAATCACACCTATCGAATCACAGGCAATACTTATGGCGCTCCGCTCGCCTTATATAGCCGCTTAAGGGATCGCCAGCCTGGGCGTTTTGGCGCTTATATCGAGCATGATGGCAACTTTTTACTGTCGCAATCGCCTGAACTATTTATTGCGCGAGATGGTGGCACTATCAAAGCGATGCCAATGAAGGGTACTGCAAGTGCCCTATCTACTGTTGCGAGCGCCTTATCAGATGATCCAAAGAATCAAGCTGAGAATGTCATGATTGTGGACTTGCTACGTAATGATCTCAGTCGCATCTCTCTTCCGGGCACGGTACTAGTGCCCAATCTATTTGAAGTTGCAAGACACGGTGATGTATTGCAAATGACTTCTACCGTGCAAGGTCAGATCAAACCTGAGATTTCTTTATTCGATATTTTTGAAGCGGTATTTCCATGTGGCTCTGTTACAGGAGCTCCAAAAAAACGCAGCATGGAAATTATTCAAGGACTGGAACCCGAAGATCGAGGCTATTATTGCGGCGCCTTAGGCTGGCTTGACCCCAATGGCAACTTTGCCTTTAGTGTGCCGATCCGTACGGTGGAAATCAGTCAAGATCCCGACTCTCATGAATCAAGCTTCACCCTAGGGGTTGGCGCCGGAGTCACTAATGACTCAGATGCAGGCCAAGAATGGCAAGAGTGTCGCATTAAATCAGCGTTTCTGATGGATCTGCCAAGCGCTACCGGTTTATTTGAAACCATTGCGGTTCGGAATGGCGAACCCCAGAGATTGCATACTCATTTAAATCGCCTATCTTTATCCGCAATAGCCTTAAGAATGTCCTTCCAACTTGAGACTGCCCAGCATTTGATTTTGAGTACTTGTGCATCACTTGATAAAAAATTGTTATACCGATTAAGGCTTGATCTCTCAACTACTGGTGAGCTATTAGTTACAACTGCTGCGATGGATTTGATCAATGAACCCGTCAAAATATTCTGGGCAAAAAATATTCTGCCGGGTGATACAACGATGTTTTCTGGAGACGCTTTACTGCGTCATAAAATCAGCAATCGATCTCTCTATGACCAAGCTTGGCAAGAAGCTGTGAAGCTAGGTGGATTTGACGCTCTGTTTATCAATGAACAAGGCTTCGTTACTGAGGGCGGAAGGACTAGCATTTTTGTCAAACCTCACGGCAGTTATGAATGGCTTACACCGCCAGTGTCCGCTGGCCTTTTACCTGGGGTAATGCGTGCCGCCCTGCTTGCAGACCCCACCTTGAATGCCCGTGAAGCTAACCTGACTATTAATGATGTTTCAATGGCAGATGAGATTATGCTTAGCAATGCACTACGCGGCGCCATCAAGGCCCATTTTTAGAAAGTCAGTATGAAGTATTGCTCTAACTGCGCATCTGTATTAACTATCAAGATTCCAGTGGATGACTCTCGTGAGCGTCATGTCTGTGAAGCGTGTGGCAGCATTCATTATCAAAATCCTCGCAACGTAGTTGGAAGTATTCCGGTATACGGCAAGCAAGTTCTCTTATGTCGTCGTGCGATTGAACCTCGTCATGGCTTTTGGACTTTGCCTGCGGGCTTTATGGAGTTAGGTGAAAGCACAAGCCACGGAGCTGCGCGTGAGACTCTAGAAGAAGCTGGCGCTGCAGTAAAAATTGGGCCGCTCTATTCCTTGCTTAATGTGCCCCATGCAGAACAGGTGCACCTATTCTATTTAGCCACGATGGCCAATCCAGAATTTTCTGCTGGTGAAGAAAGTCTTGAAGTAGCCCTTTTCCATGAGCATGAGATTCCATGGGATGAACTGGCCTTTCCCACTGTTAAGCAGACCCTTGAATGGTTCTTTGCAGACCGCGCTGCTGGCAACTTAGATGCTGGTAAGGAATTTCATGTGCGCAGTCGTGATGTCTTGCCATCCGAACGAATTTGAGTCGACATGGGTCAGATAGCTTGGCTAGGGCCCAATGACCCTTTCCCAAATCCACTGCTTGAGGCGGATCCTGATCCCAGTGTTCCTGGGCTCATTGCCGTCAGTGAGCAGATATACCCCGGTCAACTAGCTCGCGCCTACCAACAAGGTATTTTTCCCTGGTACTCGGATAACCAACCTATTCTCTGGTGGTCGCCTGATCCTAGAATGGTGTTAAAGCCCAGCGCCTTTAAATGCAGTGAATCTTTGCAAAAGAATATTCGACTCTTTTGTCAAAGCACACAATCTCAGATATTAGTAGATGCCGATTTTGGTGCAGTCATACGCTCCTGTGCCACGAGCACTCGCAAAGATCAGGATGGCACTTGGATTACCCATGAAATCATTGATGCCTACACCGCACTTCACGAAGCAGGCAATGCTCACAGTATTGCCGTAATCGAAGATGGCCAGCTTACTGGCGGACTCTATTGCGTTGCCTTTGGAGGAATGGTATTTGGTGAATCCATGTTCAGCCGTAAGACGAATGCATCAAAAATCGCCTTAGCAGCCCTGAGTGCATGGTGCCTGATGAATGAAGTCCAGATGATCGACTGCCAGCAAGAAACGGCTCACCTATTGTCCTTAGGCGCCACCCCAATATCCAGGCAGGTCTTTTTAGAGCAACTGCAAATATCCTTAAATCAAACTAAGATTGAGAAATCCTGGACTTTTGACAAAGCAATCTTGCATCACTGGTTATGACTCAGCTTAAAGAACTACCCCTAACCACCCTGCAGTTCTATGCAACTGCTCCCTATGCTTGTAGCTACCTGCCCAATAAAACAGCTCGCTCACAAGTAGCTACACCATCGCATCTGATTCATGCGGATGTGTATAACGATTTACTCAACGCAGGCTTTCGACGTAGTGGTTTGTATACCTATCGACCATATTGCGACGAATGCAAGGCCTGTATTTCCACCCGTATCTTGGTAAATCAATTTACGCCCTCTCGCAGCCAGCGCCGCGCCCAGAAAAAACACTCTGATCTTCAGGCCTCCGTCCTCAATCTAGGTTACCAAGAGGAACATTACCAACTCTATCAACGCTATCAAACTGAGCGACACGCAGGTGGTGATATGGATAGCGATGATCAAGATCAATATATGCAGTTCTTATTACAAAGCCGAGTGAACTCCCGTATTGTGGAGTTTCGGGATGGTCCGCATGACCCGCACCCCGGTCGATTACGTATGGTGAGCATGATCGATATTCTGGAACAGGGAATCTCTTCTGTTTATACCTTTTACGACACTACAAGCTCTGTGGCCAGTTATGGCAGCTATAGCATTCTGTGGCAAATTGAACAAGCTCGCATATTGGGTTTGCCTTACCTTTACCTTGGCTACTACATCAAGGAAAGCGACAAGATGTCGTATAAGGTGAAATATCAACCTATGGAAGGTTTGATTGACGATCACTGGCAAGAGCTCCCTGAGTCATAATATCTATCCATGATCGATCGTTACTCCCTCCTCCGCCCCTGGCTGTTTTCTATAGACCCAGAAAAGGCACACAACCTCACCTTAAGCAATATGGACCGTGCGCAGCGCTGGGGTTTATTGGAGCGTTTAGTAAGCAAGCCGATTAACGATCCGCAGACACTCTGTGGCATTGATTTTCCTAATCCAGTTGGATTAGCAGCAGGCTTAGATAAAGATGGCAAGCATATCGATGCACTCGCTGCATTGGGATTTGGATTTTTAGAAATCGGCACAGTCACGCCACGGCCACAACCGGGTAATCCTAAGCCACGCATGTTTCGTTTACCGCAAGCTCAGGGCATTATTAATCGCATGGGCTTTAATAACGATGGCGTTGATGCCTGCGTTGCCAGAGTGCGTCGCTCTCAGTTTTGGCAAAGTGGTGGTGTACTTGGTTTAAATATTGGCAAGAACGCCAGCACCCCAATTGAAGAAGCTTCTCGAGATTACATCCTGGCGATGGAAGCCGTTTATGAAATCTCTACCTATATCACCGTCAACATTTCTTCTCCGAATACCAAAAATCTACGCGCCTTACAAGGTGAAGAAATGCTCCGCGAATTATTGGGAAGTCTTGATGAAGCCAGAAAGCGCTTAAGCGATCGTTATGGCATACGCAAACCACTCTTTTTGAAAATTGCACCCGATCTAGATCATGGCGACATTCATCTCATTGCCGATCTCCTGATCGAGTTTGGCATTGATGCTGTCATCGCTACCAATACAACCATCTCTCGAGATGCAGTCAAGGGAATGGAGTTTGGTGAAGAGGCTGGTGGCTTATCTGGCGCGCCCGTGCGTAATGCTTCTAATATTGTCATCAAAGCTTTAAAAGCGAGATTGGGTGATCAATTACCCATCATCGGTGTGGGCGGCATCATGAGTGGCGCAGATGCCCGTGAAAAGATCATGACAGGCGCAAGCTTAGTACAACTCTATAGCGGCCTGATTTATCGAGGCCCTGACTTAGTCAATGAGTGTGCCACTGCTTTAAGACAATCGTAAAAGAGCCTTAATCCCCTGATTCCCTATAAAACGGGACATTTTCAGCAGATGCTTTTGTAAAATAGGATTTCATAATATGCAATTTCGTACGAAATCGCTACAATGAGGCCTATGAACACCAGCAAGACCATCAAAACTCCTAAATCTGCCGGCGAGGTTGGCAAGACAGCCATCCAAGTAGTGGAGCGCATGATGAATTTGCTAGACGCTCTTGCTGAGCAAGAAGAATCCAGCAGCCTGAAGAATCTCGCAGAGACAACTGGTCTGCACCCTTCTACCGCCCACCGAATTTTGAATGACCTCGTTGCTTGCCGATTGGTTGAGCGTGGCGACGGCGGTACCTATCGCCTTGGCTTAAAACTTTTAGAGCTGGGTAATTTAGTGAAGGCGCGCTTATCCGTTCGTGAGGCTGCGCAACTACCGATGCGTACCCTGCATAAGCTCACTGGTGAAACCGTTAACCTATCAGTGCGTCAAGGCGATGAAATTGTCTACGTTGATCGCGCTTATAGTGAACGCTCAGGCATGCAGGTAGTTCGTGCCATTGGTGGTCGCGCCCCCTTGCATCTCACCTCGGTTGGCAAACTCTTCCTCGCAAGCGACGATCCCGGACAAGTACGCGCCTATGTCACTCGTACAGGTTTGTCTGGACATACTCGTAACAGTATTACCGAATTGGGCAAACTCGAAGCTGAACTCAATCACGTGCGTAAAGTGGGTAGCGCTCGCGATGACGAAGAACTAGAGTTGGGTGTGAGCTGTTTAGCCGCAGCCATTTTGGATGACACTGGAAAATTGGTTGCCGGCTTATCTTTAAGCGCCCCAACGGATCGTATACAAGCAGATTGGCTCCGCGCCCTACAAGAGACTGCTCTACAGATATCCAAAGGCATGGGTTTTAAACCCAAGTCTGCCGAGCCAGGCTCAGCAGCTTAATTCATTAGTTACATCAAGCGACGAATGGGTTGCGCGCCCGATGGCATGCGCTCATACCAATCGCGCACCCGCACTGCATCGGCAAAACGGGATTGCGTTCCTACAGAATCCAAAAAGACCAATAGTAATGGCGTGTTGTTTACTCTTGCCTGCATGACCAAACATCGACCTGCAGCATTAATGAAGCCCGTCTTCTGCAGTCCGATATCCATATCCCCGGAACGTACCAAACGGTTTGTGTTCAAAAACTTTTGCGGGCGATTGGCGATCACCATAGTTAAATCTGGCCAGGTTGAGAACTCACGAATAGTTTTGTACTGATAGGCAGCATTGAGCATGCGTGTGAGATCTTCTGCTGAAGCAACATTCTCACTAGTCAGTCCAGTGGGATCCTCAAAGTGAGAGTGCTCCATGCCGAGATCTTTTGCCTTACGGTTCATAGCAGCAACAAATGCAGGTAAGCCGCCAGGATAATTTCTGGCTAGGGTATATGCGGCGCGGTTCTCAGAGGACATCAAAGCCAAATGCAGCGCATCTTCTCGGGTAAGTGAAGTGCCTTCAGCCAAACGAGAGTGCCGATAAATATGCGCGTCTTCAGCATTAATGACAATAACATCATCCATTGGCAATTTTGCATCGAGTGTCACCATGGCCGTCATGAGTTTAGTAATGGAGGCAATGGGCAAGCTGACAGAAGGATTCTTCTCGTAATAGACTTCCTTCGTATCTTGATTAACCACCATCACTACAGTAGATTTAAGATTGAGCTCATCGCGCTGACCACGCAAACCTAATGCAGTAGCTAATGATGGAGGTCCTGCAACTACGGGTGCAGATGATCTAGTAACAGTGACGCGGACGGTCTTGGCTCTTTTGGGTGACTTAGTCACCACTTTTGTTGACTTTGCTTGCTTCTGCTTATCTTTTGTTGCGGCCTGAACAGGTGCGTTACCCAGCACTCCCAGTGAAAAGAGCAATGCAATGACTAGGGGCCAAAATCGATTCAAACGCATCCCAAAATACCTTCCAAAACTTTCAACATACGGAATGATAATTAATTTCCTGAGACAAAGCGGTTTTATTCGCCCCAATCCAGGTAATTTATTCCACTAAATGAATGCCCTACTCGGCAATCGTCGCTAATGTATTGGTCTGTCGGGCATTTACTAGCACCACGCCAGTCATCGTCAAACACAAACCTACCGCCATCAGCAATGTAAATGGCTCATCAAATAAGAGCCAAGCCATTGCAGCAGTAGTTGGTGGCACTAAATAAAGAAAGCTGGTGACTTTAGTGGCAGCGCCCTTACGAATCATCATAAATAGCAAACTAATCGATCCAATTGACAGGGGGAAGATGGCCCATAGTAAGGCGCCAATAACAGATGGGTTCCAAACCATCACGCCAGACTCAAAGAAATACATACAAAAGAAGCACAGTACTGCCGATACTCCAAACTGAATGGAGGATCCAGCACGTAGATCAAATACGGGGCAGAATTTCTTTTGATACAAGGTGCCAAACGTAATAGAGAGAAGTGCAATAAATGCCAAAACATAACTAACAAATGGAATGTGGTTAAAGCCAATCTTCTCAGCAACCACCAACGCAACACCTGCAAATCCGAATCCTAGACCTATCCATTGACGCGAACTCACCTTCTCAGAAATCCATGCAGCAAACCAGGCGGTAATGATGGGCTGCAAACCCACAATAATCGCCACTAGGCCTGCCGTCATTCCCAGGCGCACAGCAAACCACACGCCAAGTAAATAACCAAACTGAAGCAAGATCCCGGCAATCGCAATGTGCTTGATTTGCGACCAACTGGGCCAGGTAATTCTCCAAACCAGACTGAGCGCTGCCATGGCCGCTAGAACCCCTGCAAAACGCCAAAATAGGAAGGTAGCGGGCTCAACATATGGCATTGCCAAACGCGCAATCACAAAGCCCGTACTCCAAATGAGGACAAATATCGGTGCAATAGCGTTATCAAGCGAAAGCTTCATGGGTAACTTACTGAAAATATTGAGATTTTTTACTGAATCCCCAATTTTAGGCTCTTTTCTCATTTGGGCTATTCATCTACGTGGCGCACCACTCATGCTGCAGCGCAACATTTATGCCATACGATGGTGCAAAGAGAGTACATTAGGAAAAGCCAAAGATCAAAATACAGAAAGTTAAACGGAAAGAGATACAGATGAACTTAACTCCAGAACAAATTGCAGCAGCACAAAAGGCAAACTTAGAGACCTTGAGTGGCTTAACCAATCAGGCATTGCAAAGTATTGAAAAGTTAGTGGAGCTCAATATGCATATTGCCAAACAAAGCTTAAGCGATAGTATGAATAGCGCTAAGAAAGCACTGGAAGTAAAAGACATTCAACAACTGCTAGCCCATCAAGCAGAAGCAGTTCAACCGATGGCAGAAAAAATTATGGCTTACAGCCGTCATTTATATGAGTTGGCACATGAGACTCAAAACAGTTTCACAGAATCCGCTGAAAAAGAATTCCAAGCTGGCCAGAAGAAAATCAACTCTTTAGTAGAAGGGTGGACAAAAAATGCGCCAACAGGATCAGATGCAGCTGTGCAAGCAATGAAGCAAGCTATCGCTTCTGCAAATAATGTATTTGAAACTAGTCAAAAAGCAGTTAAACATGCAGTTGAAGTTGCGCAAACTAACCTTAGCAGCGCAACTGAAACAGTTTTAAAGACTACAGATAAAGCCAGCAAAGCGACGAAGAAGAAATAATTGTTAGCGAGTGTCTTGACTGCAAAAGCCCCGATTGCTCGGGGCTTTTTCTTGTAGGTTAGATGGCTTGATTTATTCTTTACCAAAACTTACCTTACTCAGCGCACTTTTATACCAATTTCTTCGAATGACTAAAAGCCTTAATAAAGAGGAGTTACTATCCCTCGCCAAGTCTTTTGACGCTAAAGATAAATGTCCTGACTGCTTGTCGCTGAGCTGTGAAGGCTGGGAAAGCGTCCCTGGCGGTTTCATGACAAATGCTCTGGAGTGCGTTGGAACCCTGAGAGTCGAAGATGCTCCGGAATGCTGGGAGGAAGATCTCCCAAAGGGGATGACTATCTGGTCTAAGGATGCCCCTATTTCAACCCCCTTTCATCCATACAATAAATCTGACGTATACGAATGCAAGCATTGTGGAGCGAAATACCTTCGATATACAGAATGCGGGGGCTACTATGTAGATGAGCGTATTCGCGAGCTCACTACCAAACTGATTTCATAGCATCCGTCTTCGTGCATGCTGAAATGCAAAAGCCCCGATTCCTCGGGGCTTTTTCTTTTGCACCTTATGTGCCGCTTAAGATTTCTTTTTCACCGGCGGCAAATCAGTGCAATGGCCGTGGGCTGCTTCAGCCGCAAGACCTACCGATTCACCTAGCGTTGGATGTGGATGAATCGTTTTGCCGATATCCACTGCATCAGCACCCATCTCAATAGCCAAACACACCTCACCGATTAAATCGCCAGCGTGTGTTCCTACAATGCCGCCACCAATAATGCGATGGGTTGTAGCATCAAAAATGAGTTTTGTGAAACCTTCATCACGTCCATTAGCGATAGCGCGCCCACTAGCCGCCCATGGGAATAAGCCTTTCTCATAAGCTATTCCCTGAGCCTTACACTGCTCTTCTGTCAAACCAGCCCAAGCCACTTCAGGATCGGTATAGGCAACAGATGGAATTTGCTTCGCATCGAAGTAGGATTTTTCTCCAGCAGCAGCTTCCGCAGCAACGTGACCTTCATGCACCGCCTTATGTGCCAACATCGGTTGACCAACTAAGTCACCAATTGCAAAAATATTAGAGACATTGGTGCGCATTTGTTTATCGACAGGAATAAAGCCGCGTTCATCTACCTGCACACCTGCTTTACCGGCATCAATCTTTTTGCCATTCGGAGTACGTCCTACTGCAACCAATACCAAGTCATAAGTTTGTGGTTCAGCTGGTGCATTCTCACCTTCAAAAGAAACTTGAATTCCGTCAGGCTTAACTTCTGCCTTAGCGGCACGTGTCTTGAGCATGATTTTCTCAAAACGTCCGGCATTAAACTTCTCCCAGACTTTTTCTAAATCACGGTCAGCACCGGCCATTAAGCCATCCATCATCTCAGCGATATCAATGCGTGAGCCTAGTGTGCTGTAAACAGTAGCCATCTCTAGACCAATAATGCCGCCACCAATGACAAGCATACGTTTAGGGATGCTCTTGAGCAACAAGGCGCCTGTGCTATCGACAATGCGTGGATCTTCTGGCAAGAATGGCAGCTTCACTGGCTGGCTACCAGCAGCAATAATCGCCTTCTGAAAGCGCACTACTTCTTTTTTGCCAGTGAGATCCTGGCCAGTGCCATCAGTTAACTCAACTTCGACATGATTTGCATCTAAGAACTTACCTAGGCCGCGAACTACTTTTACTTTACGAGCCTTTGCCATACCAGCAAGACCACCAGTCAATTTAGCAATAACGGACTCTTTGTAACCGCGCAATTGATCGATCTCAATCTTCGGTGCGCCAAAAGTGATGCCGTGCTTAGCCATGGTTTTGACTTCATCCATCACTGAGGTGGTATGCAGCAATGCTTTCGATGGAATGCATCCAACGTTCAAGCAAACCCCACCCAATGTGGGATAGCGCTCTACTAAAACGGTATTCATGCCCAAGTCGGCACTACGAAACGCTGCGCTGTAACCACCAGGGCCAGCGCCGAGCACCAACACTTCACACTCATGATCTACTTTGCCGCTGTACTGCCCCGCTTTTGGAGCGGGGGCAATAGCAGCAGGCGCAGCTGGAGCTTCAGGTTTTGCTGCTGGAGCCGCCTGAGGTGCAGGCCCTGCACCACTCGCTTCAATTTCAGCAATTACAGAACCTTTACTGACTTTATCTCCAAGCTTGACTGCAATACTAGTAACAGTTCCTGCAGCGTCGGCCGGGATTTCCATGGTTGCTTTATCGGACTCAAGAACTAATAGCGGCTGCTCTTTTTCAATCACGTCACCCACTTTAACCAGCACTTCTATGACCGGTACATCTGCATAGTCACCAATATCCGGCACAAGGATCATTTGCTTAGCCATAGATCCCCCTTACAGACTAGCGCGACGGAAGTCGGCCAAGAGCTGTGCAATGTACACATTGAAGCGGGTAGCTAAAGCACCATCAATCACGCGGTGATCTGCAGAGAGGGACAGTGGGCAAATGAGGCGTGGCACAAACTGCTTACCATCCCACACTGGCTTCATAGCTGCCTTGCTCACGCCCATAATCGCCACTTCAGGAGCATTGACGATTGGGGAGAAATACGTTCCTCCGATACCACCTAGTGATGAGATCGTGAAGCTAGCGCCTTGCATTTGATCTGGCTTTAACTTGCCATCACGAGCGAGTGCCGCCAAGTCAGAAGTTTCTTTCGCCAACTCAAAGATGCCTTTCTTATCGGCATCTTTAATGACCGGTACAACCAGTCCAGTTGGAGTATCTGCGGCAAATCCAATATTGAAGTATTTCTTCAAAATCAGATCATCGCCATCCAAAGAGCTATTGAACTCTGGATATTTTTTCAATGCAGCGACTGCAGCCTTCATTAAGAAAGCCAGCATCGTAATCTTGACGCCCTTCTTCTCATTCTCTTTATTGGTGAGAACGCGGAATGCCTCTAAATCAGTGATGTCAGCATCTTCGTGATAAGTCACGGCTGGGATCATCACCCAGTTACGGCCCAAATTGGCTGCAGTAAGTTTCTTAATGCGATTGAGTGGTTGGCGCTCGATCTCACCAAACTTTGTGAAATCAACTTTCGGCCAAGGAATCAGATTTAAGCCACCTAAACTACCGCCACTGGAGGCGGCAGCAGGACTGCCTGCACCACCACTCATAGCCGCCTTCACAAATGCTTGGACGTCTTCTTGAGTAATGCGGCCTTTAGGGCCCGATCCTTTTACTTGTGTAATAGTGACACCAAGCTCACGTGCAAACTTACGCACAGATGGACTTGCATGGCTTACTGCGGCATCGACTGGCGGAGGAGTATTACTGATAGGAGGTGGTGCGGGTGCGCGCGCAATCGGAGGCTCTACCGCTTTAATTGCAGGCGCGGCTGGTGCAGCTGCAGGAGTAGACACAGGAGTCGATACGCCAGATGCCCCACCTTCCAAGATGACAACTACCGATCCTTCCGATAAGTTATCACCTACCTTTACCTTAACTTCTTTGACTATGCCTGAGTGTGAAGAAGGAACATCCATGGTGGCTTTATCAGACTCCAGCACAACGATGGATTGTTCTTTCTCAATCTTGTCACCGGCTTTAACCAAGACTTCGATCACTGGTACATCTTTATAGTCGCCGATATCCGGGACTTTGATTTCGATGGGGGATCCGCCGCTGGCAGCCGCTACTGGCGCAGGAGCGCTTGCCGCTGCTGTCGCTGGTGCAGGAGTTGTTGCTGCCGCGCCCTCTTCCAAGGTAATTACAAGGGATCCCTCAGAAAGGTTATCGCCTACTTTGACTTTGACTTCTTTCACAATGCCAGAATGTGATGAAGGAACATCCATGGTCGCTTTATCAGACTCCAGCACAACGATGGATTGTTCTTTCTCAATCTTGTCACCGGCTTTAACCAAGACTTCGATCACTGGCACATCTTTATAGTCTCCGATATCCGGGACTTTGATTTCAATTATTTGACTCATAGTATTTATCTCTTATCAAACCGTCATTGGGTTTGGTTTAGTAGTGTCGATGTTGTACTTCTTAATCGCCTCAGCCAACTTAGAGCGATCAAGCTGACCAGAGTCAACCAACGATCTCAAGGCAGTGAGAACGACCCAACGACGATCTACCTCAAAGAAGTCACGGAGTTTTTCACGGGTGTCAGAACGTCCAAAGCCATCAGTACCCAAAACTTCATAACGGCGACCCATATGCTGAATTGCTGGACGAATCTGCTCAGCAAATAGACGAACATAGTCGGTAGCTGCAACGATTGGGCCTGCAGTATCTTTCAAGCACTTCTCTACATGAGATAAGGCGGGTGCAGCAGTTGGATTCAATAGATTGCTACGGTGAACCGCAGTCCAATCACGGCCTAGCTCAGTAAAGCTTGGGCAACCCCACAAGTCAGAGGCAACACCCCAGTCTTTATGCAGGATCTCCGCAGCTTCAATCACTTCGCGGAAGATCGTTCCCGAACCTAAGAGTTGTACACGTAGTTTTGCCTTGTCGTCACCAACGGACTTGAGCTTATACATACCCTTGATGATGTCTTTCTCCGCACCCTTAGGCATTGCTGGGTGTGAATAGTTTTCATTCATCAAAGTAACGTAGTAGTAAACATCTTCCTGAACTTCCAACATACGACGCATACCATCCTGAATCACTACAGCTAATTCAAATGAGAAGGTTGGGTCATAGCTGATACAGTTTGGAACCGCACCACTCCATAGATGGCTATGGCCATCTTCGTGCTGTAAGCCTTCGCCGTTCAAGGTGGTTCTACCGGCCGTACCGCCTAGCAAGAAACCACGACTACGCATATCCCCCGCAGCCCAGGCTAAGTCACCGATACGCTGGAATCCAAACATGGAGTAGAAGATATAGAAAGGCAGCATGGGTACGCCATGGGTAGAGTAAGAAGTCGCAGCAGCGATCCAGTCACACATACCCCCGGCTTCATTAATACCTTCTTGCAGAATTTGACCTGTCTTGTCCTCTTTGTAGAACATCAATTGATCATGATCTTCTGGTGTGTAAAGTTGGCCTAATTGATTCCAGATTCCTAATTGACGGAACATGCCTTCCATACCAAAGGTACGGGACTCGTCCGGAACAATCGGCACTACCCGCTTACCCAAGACCTTATCGCGCACTACTGTATTGAGTATGCGTACAAATGCCATGGTTGTAGAAATCTCACGGCCTTCACTAGTGGCTTCAAGCAATGGAGCAAATACTTCTAAAGCAGGAACTGGCAAGCTCTCCGCTTTAGTGCGACGTTGTGGCAAGTAACCGCCCAACTCTTGACGACGCGCCTTCATGTACTCCAATTCAGGACTACCTTCGGCAAACTTGACCAAAGGCATTTCGTCCAACTCTTCATCTTTAACGGGAATCTCAAAGCGATCACGGAAGCGACGCACGTCGTCATCGTTCATCTTCTTCGCTTGGTGGGCAATGTTCATCGCCTCACCTGAACCACCCATGCCATAACCTTTAATGGTGTGGGCTAGGATCACTGTAGGTTGATTCCTGTGATTGACCGCCGCATGGAATGCTGCATAAACTTTATGGGGATCATGGCCACCACGATTCAGTTGCCAAATCTCATCATCACTCCAGTCACTTACTAAAGCCTTTAATTCTGGAGTATTGAAAACGATCTCGCGAACGTAGCTGCCGTTCTTAGACTTCATAGTCTGATACTGGCCGTCAACGATCTCGCCTAAGCGTTGCATCAGGATGCCTTTTTTGTCTCGTGCAAAGAGAGCATCCCACTGACCGCCCCACACTACCTTGATCACATTCCAGCCGGCACCGCGGAACTCGCTCTCAAGCTCTTGAATAATGCTACCGTTGCCGCGCACTGGTCCGTCAAGACGTTGCAAATTACAGTTAATTACGAAAATCAGGTTATCAAGTTTTTCACGACCGGCCATGCCAATCGCACCCAATGATTCTGGCTCATCGGTTTCGCCATCACCCAAGAATGCCCAAACCTTGCGGCCCTGCTCTTGAATAAAACCACGGTCTGTTAAGTACTTCATAAAGCGCGCTTGGTAAATCGCCATGATGGGGCCTAAGCCCATCGATACCGTTGGGAACTGCCAGAAGTCTGGCATCAACCAAGGGTGTGGGTAGCTAGAGATGCCTTTGCCACCAACTTCTTGACGGAAGTTATTGAGCTGACCCTCTTCAAGACGCCCCAACATATAAGCACGCGCATAGACGCCTGGAGCAGAGTGGCCTTGCACAAAGATTAAATCGCCACCATTCTCAGGGGACGGTGCGTGCCAGAAATGGTTGAAGCCAACGTCATACAAAGTAGCTGCAGACTGGAATGAAGAAATATGTCCGCCAACGTTCGTATCTTTATTCGCACGAAGCACCATCGCCATGGCATTCCAGCGAGTGTATGAACGAATGCGATGTTCCACATTTTGATCGCCAGGCAAACGCGCTTGATTTTCAACGGGAATCGTATTGATATATGGAGTCTCAGCATGGAATGGCTGTACCACTCCATTTACACGAGCATGAGAAATTTGTTGATCGATGAGATAGGCAGCTCTCTCGGGACCTTCGTTACGAATAACGCCATCGAGCGCCTGTAACCATTCCTGAGTCTCGCCAGGATCCGCATCCTGAGTGTTCTGTTTACCTAATACCTGGTCTGGAACTGCTGCCATCTTTTGTCTCCATTAAATAGTGCTTAATTTGTCATTAACTCTATAGGCAATATTCTAGGAAGGTATATGGGTGTAAACAAGCAATTTTCCACATAATGATAGTATTTCTCATAATGTGGTATTTTATTGCGGTGCAAATAAGAAAGCCTAATTAGTGTAGAAATCGCTTAATAGAGGCTGCTATAGGGCAAAATGTTCTTTGTTCATGAAAAAAACAGTTCTTTCCGGATTAGTCCTCAGCCCCATTAGATGGCTCCGCAAAATACGCGGATTTAGGATTGTTTACACGCCTCTTTTAGCCATTGTTCTGTTTACAGCGGTTATGGGTATTATTTTAGGGACGCTACATTTACAAGAAAAAAATCAGCAAGAGGCTGCCCTATTTAGAGAGCTCTCATTTGCCAAACAGCGCATCCAATCGCGTTTCGCTAGCAACCTTGACGCATTAACAACGATTAATCGAGAAGTGGCAGCAAGCGAAGATCAAGTTAAGCTAAGGCAAATTGCGCGCGAGCAATCAGAGGATCTTGTTTTAAATAATCATGAGATTGTCAAAATTATTTGGCTAAATAATCAAAATCAGCGGTTATGGTCAGCTCCGGCAGAAAGCAACAGATCAGATTGGATTAGCAAAACTCAAAATGATCGACTGATTAATTCTAGTCTTGCATCAACTATTGAGCTGAGCCGAGTAACTAGTCGAGCAGCCTTTAGTCAGTTTGTTTCCTTAAATCTACCGGGTGATGCACCAATCGCCACCGATAGAAAAATCGTTTTATGGCAAGTGGTACCTAATGTTGTTGGCGGAGAAGTAGTTGGCTTCTTGGCGGCACTCTATACCGCCCAGGGAATATTAGATGTCATACCCAGTGAACTGAAATCCCACTACCGCTTTACCTTGCTTACTGATAATGAAAGAGTGCTGGGCATTTCTTCTGATAGAGATACTCCCAAAAGAGCCTTTAGCAATGAGACGAGCCTAGATATTGGTGTCTTAAGCCCAAACATCAATTTACGCATCGACACCTATCCTCCACCAACCAATCTCACCTTTAGGATGTTGATTGGTGTCGTACTGGGATTGAGTGCATTCGTAGTTTGGAGTCTGTGGTCTGTACTAAAGCAGATGCAAGTTCGCCAAGAGGCTGAAGCAAGTCTGCGCAAAGAAACGAGCTTTCGTAATGCCATGGAAGACTCCACCCCCGTCGGTATTCGTGCGCATGATATGCAAAAGCGCATTACTTATGTGAATCGGGCATTTTGCGAAATGACAGGCTGGACATCAGAAGAGTTAATAGGGCTTACTCCGCCTTTTCCATTTTGGCCCGACAGTAGAAGAGATGAGCTGGTTGAGAAAATGAATCGGGCAATGAAATCCGATATCAGCGTTGTGATGAGGATTGGAATCGAAGGAGTGATCTTAAAGCGAGACGGCAGTCTAATACAAACGCGTACCTTTATTGCTCCACTCATTAATGAAAAGGGGAAACAGACTGGTTGGGTAACCTCATTAATTGATATTTCTGAGCCTAAAAAGATTCGCGAAGAATTAGCCGCATCTCAAGAACGTTTCACCACCGTTCTAGAAAGTCTAGACGCTGCTGTGTCAGTAGTCTCCCTAGAAACCAACGCCTTACTATTTGCTAATCGCTTTTATCAAGAGCGCTTTGGTGATGGCTCTCAGGGTCACTTCCAATTGGCAGGTAGTGATACTAATAACACGACGCTGCGTGATATTGCAGAGGATCTTGAAGACTCTCCTCCCGGCATTCCAACGTCATTCTTATATCAAGAATCCGAATCTGAAGAGGTTCAGTTAAGTGATGACAGCAATCAATGGTTTGAAGTTAGGCGTCGCTATATCCCATGGGTAGATGGACATCTTGCACAGTTATTGATTGCCACGGATATTACCGCTCGTAAAGAAGCAGATGATTTAGCACTTCAACAACAAGAGCGTATGCAGTTCACTAGCCGTCTGACTACGATGGGTGAAATGGCATCTTCTTTGGCCCATGAACTCAACCAACCCCTTTCAGCTATATCAAACTACTGCATGGGTGTTGCTAAGCGCTTGGATGGGCATCTTGACCCTGCACTAACTAAAGATATATTACCGGCACTAGAAAAAGCCTCTGAACAAGCCCATCGTGCTGGCACTATCATTCAGCGCATTCGAGGTTTTGTAAAACGCAGTGAGCCTCAACGTAAAGCTGCAAACATTACAGAAATTATTAATGATGCGGTTGGCTTGGTTGAAATTGAAGCCCACCGCCATCGCTTAGTCATTGCCTCGGAAATTGCTGAAAATCTGCCTGTAGTTGACCTAGATCCAGTGCTGATCCTGCAGGTTGTAGTTAACCTTCTGAAAAATGCCTTGGATAGCGTCCGCGAGGCTTACCCCCTTTCCTCCCGTTGGTCAGCGCCGCCGGTTCAGATTAGCGCTGATTTAGACACCAGCATCTTCCCGGCCATGCTCAGAATCCAGGTCACCGATGCTGGGGGTGGAATCTCGGAAAACGTCCTGGAACGCATATTTGAACCGTTTTTCAGCACGAAATCCGATGGAATGGGTATGGGGCTCAATATTTGCCGCTCCATTATTGAATCTCACCATGGCAGACTTTGGGCCACCAATGTCCAAGACTCAGAACAGACCAAGCTGGCTGGCTGCACCTTTACAATACTTCTACCACTGGAATCCCCTGGATCCAAGGCTACTGTTTAATTTCGAATTTAAAGATTTACCTCGCGAGAACTGATATGAACTTAAGCGCTACTGTAAAACCAAACCAAGCTGAAGTTGTCTATGTAGTTGATGATGACGAAGCGGTAAGAGATTCGCTTACTTGGCTCCTAGAAAGCAATGGATATGTTGTTCGTTGCCATGCCAGCGCAGAACGTTTCTTACAGTCTTTGCAAAGTACCGATAAGTCCACCATCTCTTGCGCCATTTTGGATGTGCGTATGCCTGGTATGTCAGGCCTTGAATTGCAAGAGCGTCTTACTAGTGAAAACCTACCGATGCCAGTTGCATTCATTACTGGTCATGGCGATGTATCGATGGCTGCCTCCACGATGAAACGTGGCGCAGTGGATTTCATTGAAAAGCCTTTTAAAGAAAATGATCTTTGTGGTTTAGTGGATCGCATGCTTGCTAAAGCGCGCATCGATTATTCACAAGCTAGTCAACGCAAAATTACCCAAAGCTTACTCAGCAAGTTAACTGGTCGTGAGCGCCAAGTTCTAGAACGCATTGTTGCAGGACGTTTGAATAAACAAATTGCTGATGACCTCGGTATTTCTATTAAGACTGTTGAAGCACACCGCGCCAACATCATGGAAAAGCTCAACGTCAACACGGTTGCCGACCTACTCCGTCTAGCCTTATCTGACCCGCAACCCAATTAATTACTGGGATTTTCTATGCCAGCTCAATTATTAGACGGAAACGCCCTTTCTAAAAAACTACGTACGGAAATTGCTGCACGTGGTGCAATCGTCACCGCCAAAGGTACCAGACCCGGTTTAGCAGTCATTGTGGTTGGCGACAACCCTGCCAGCGCAGTGTATGTTCGTAATAAAGTAAAAGCCTGTGAAGACGTTGGCTTTCACTCTGTTTTAGAGCGCTATTCTGTAGAACTTGGCGAAGAAGAATTACTCGCTCGTATTGCCACTCTCAATGCGGATCCAGTAATACACGGGATCTTGGTGCAACTCCCGCTACCAGAGCACATTGCCTCTGAGCGCGTACTAGAAGCGATTGCTCCAGAAAAAGATGTGGATGGCTTTCATGTGGCTAATGCTGGCGCCTTGATGGTTGGCCAACCAGAATTCAAGCCTTGCACCCCTTATGGCTGTATGAAGATTCTTGAAAGCATTGATTACCCTATTCGTAGTGCTCGCGCTGTGATTGTTGGTGCCTCCAATATTGTGGGCAAGCCAATGGCGATGCTGCTATTGCAAGCCGGTGCAACGGTCACCATTTGCAATAGTAAGACTCGTGACTTGGCACATCACACCAAGGATGCTGACATTTTGGTGGTTGCTACCGGCAAACCCAAAATGATTACTGGCGATATGGTCAAGAACGGTGCCGTTGTCATTGATGTGGGCATTAATCGCCTACCCGATGGCAAGCTCTGTGGCGACGTGGATTTTGATACAGCCAAATACATTGCCGGTTGGATTACCCCGGTTCCTGGTGGTGTTGGCCCGATGACCATCACTATGCTTCTCATGAATACCTTGGAAGCTGCTGAAAAAGCCGCCAAGCACTAAGGAATTACTGGGACTTTTGGCAAAATTACCCTCAGTCCATTAAGCTAGAGGGATGACTACATCCCTCTCCAGCTCTCTCCCAGCAGAATTACAAAATAACCCTTTAGTGACTTTTGGTCGTGGCATTGCAGCTTACTCAGAAGTGAAGCCTGAGCATATTGCACCTGCGATAGAGTATTTGCTCAAGCATGCACAAGATGCAGTAGATATAGCAGTCAATCCAAGCACTCCTTCGACTTGGGACGCATTGGCCGAGCCTCTAGAAGATGCTACTGAGTTTTTTGGTAGGTCATGGGGGGTGATCTCTCACCTCAATAGCGTTGCTGATACTCCGGAGTTGCGCGCTGCCTATGGCGAGATGCTACCCAAGGTCACTGCCTTCTTTTCGAGTCTTGGGCAAAATTTAGAGCTCTACAAAAAGTTTAAAGAACTCAGTAAAGCTCCTGACTTTACAAAACTGAGTACTGCGCAGAAGAAAGTGATTGAAAACTCTTTACGAGACTTTCGTCTGGGTGGAGCTGAGTTGAGTGATGCAGACAAGCCGCGCTTTTCACAAATTCAAGATGAGCAAGCAAGCTTAGGTAAAGCCTTTTCAGATCATGTTCTAGATGCTACCGATGGCTTTATTCACCTCATCACTGATAAAGCTGATTTGATAGGTTTGCCTGAGGACGCTATTGCAGCTGCTGCAGATACTGCTCAGCAGAAGAGCCTCCAGGGCTGGGCCTTTACTCTGCACTTCCCCTCTTATTACCCCGTTATGCAGTATTCAGAAAACCGAGCGCTGCGTCGCTTGATGTATGAGGCCTATGTCACGCGAGCTTCAGAGCTTGCGCCTCAATACGCCAAGGGTAAATTGGATTGGGACAACGCTCAGAATATGCTTGACCAATTAAGACTGCGCGACGAAGAAGCGCGTATGCTGGGTTTCAAAAACTATGCCGCCCTGAGTTTAGCTCCGAAGATGGCTAGCAGTGTTGATGAGGTTGATTCATTCCTGACCAACTTCGCACAGAAAGCAAAACCATTTGCATTAAAGGATTGGAAGGAGCTTTCTGATTTTGCCAAGACAGAGCTATCTATTGTTGATGGATTGGAGCCGTGGGATGTTGCTTTTGCTTCCGAAAGATTGAAGCAAGAACGCTATTCCTTTTCAGAGAATGAGCTCAAGCAATACTTCCCCCTGCCTAAAGTATTAGATGGGCTCTTCCAAGTCATTCAGACTTTGTTTGGCGTGAAAATTGAGTCGGCAGATTTACCCACTTGGCATACTGACGTGCAATCCTTCTCCGTTAAGAACACCAAGGGCAATATCGTGGCCTACTTCTATCTGGATCCCTATGCTCGCCCTGGCAAGCGTGGTGGGGCTTGGATGGATGATGCCCGTGGTCGTAGAGTTTTACCTAATGGTGAAATCCAAGTGCCTGTTGCTTATTTGGTTTGCAACTTTGCGCCGCCAGTAAAGGTCGATGGCGTGCTGCGTCAACCTACCATTACTCATGATGATGTAATCACCCTCTTCCATGAGAGTGGCCATGGTTTGCACCACCTTCTCACTCAAGTGAGCGCTTTAGGGGTTTCAGGTATCAATGGCGTTGAATGGGATGCAGTAGAGTTACCAAGTCAGTTTATGGAAAACTTCTGCTGGGAGTGGGAAGTATTGGAAAAGATGACTGCACATGCTGAAACTGGCAAGCCTCTTCCACGTGAATTATTCGACAAGATCCTCGCTGCCAAGAATTTCCAGAACGGTTATATGACTCTGCGTCAGATCGTGATGTCTCTCACCGACTGGCGCTTACATGCGAGCTTTGATGCGAAGAATGCTCAAGGTCACGCAGTATTAGACCTTTCCAGAGCGATTGCTAATCAATTCAACGTGATTCCACAACCAGCCATCTCTCGTTGGATCAATACCTTTAGCCATATCTTTGCTGGTGGTTATGCAGCTGGCTATTACAGCTATAAGTGGGCGGAAGTGTTATCTGCTGATGTCTACTCAGCTTTTGAGGAAGCAGCAAAAATCACTGGCAGTGTCTTAGATGAGAAAACAGGTGCTCGTTATCGTGAAGAGATTTTAGAGGTTGGTGGCAGTCGCCCTGCTGCTGAATCTTTTAAAGCCTTTAGGGGTAGAGAGCCAAGCATTGATGCCTTATTGCGTCATGGCGGATTAGCATAAGAGTTAAATCTAAAGCTCTAAATAAAAAACCCATCGCTATAGATGGGTTTTTTATTAGTAAGCTCCTGAATTAACTTGGGAGCTGGGCTGCTAGCTGACAATTATTTAGTGCCGGCTTACCTGCTAGTCTATCTTTAATCCAGGCCTGATATAGGGGTGCAGAGGCTCCAGGAGTTGTGAAATGAGACTGATCTCCTGGCAACTGAATCCGATTCACATTGCCCCCTAATTTACACATCTGCTCCTGATAGAGCTTGCCCATAATTGGGGGATTCGTGGTGTCTTTATTACCCCAATAGATCACTACCGGCGCAATGGGTTTCACAGGATTCACGCTTCCCTTGACCATGGCTTTTGTCCACTCAAGAGAATTGGTAAATTGATCTTTTAATAATGTTTTGTATTGGCTGCTGTAATTGAAATTCAGTGTATCCGCAACAGCATGCATACACTTGTTTCGGATAATCTCATCTAGCACCTTAGCGCCGTCACTCGTAAAGATATCGGTGAGTTTAAGGTTTGGGTTGCCGGCCATTACACCCCACATACTCATTGCCATGTGTGAAAAATCAAAAACATTGCCAGTAAACATCTTAACGATTCCGCTCAATGATTTTTGTGCGCTTACTTCATCTACAGTGGAATTGGGCATCATGATGGCAATATCATCTGGAGCCAAGGCAACCACGCCAACGAGTTCAATACCATCAGCAATCGTTCCTGTTTTGGCGATGTATTCTGGCATGCTTGCTGCGGCGACCACAGCGCCACCACCTTGCGACCAACCATAGATAATCGTCTTCTTACCAGCGCCAGCCTCCTTTAAAGCGCTAGCAGCTCTAGCCGAATCAATCATATCCATAGCATTAGTTGCTGCTAAAGCATATTGATGCTCGCCTCCACCACCCAGGCCTTGGTAATCCGTTGCAACTACTACATATCCGTCTTTGATAAATTCTTCAACACTTGGGATGCCGTAATCCGTCCAAGAATTTCCACCAACTAAAAAGTATTCATTGAGGGGTACTGTTGGATTGAGAACTTGTGAAGGGCCACAATTTTGTGCAGCGCCAGTTGTCCCATGCCCCCAAGCCATGATAGGCCTACCCTCTTTAGGTGGAGTGCCAATCGGGGCCACTACCAAGCCAGTAGCAAGATGCTTACGCCCGCCAACATCAGATGTGACGTAGGCAATCTTCCAGGCTTGAGCACCCTTAACAGATGTCTTGATTTTTTCTTTCTTCAGAATTTGCCCAAGCTTGCCGTCAGGACTCATTTTGATAACTTCCTCATAAAAAGGAGGAACAGGCGGATCGGCATACACAGCAGAAGATAGAATGCTTAGGGCTGTACCAAGCGCTAAAACCAAAGTAGAAATAGGAGTCATTTTTTTCATCGCTTAAATGGGTAAGTTAGGATCCAAAAATATCATTAAACACTAAGATCCCGCGGTCATCAATAAATCCTGTTTGCTTCGTTTATATTACTGACTCTTTATTACTGACTCTTGGTAGCTTTCTTGTTTGCACGGCGCTCAAAGAAGGTTTCGATTTCAACATAGAATACCGGCACCAATGCCACTGCAAGGCAGGTAGAAGCGATCATGCCGCTGAATACCGTAATACCTAGGGAGATACGTGCTGCAGCACCTGCACCAGTAGATAAAAGCAAAGGCATGACGCCCAAAATAAAGGCAATCGATGTCATGACGATTGGTCTAAAGCGCTCTCTAGAAGCCTCTAGTGCGGCATCAACAAAACTCATGCCTTTATGTCTGCACTCAATAGCGACCTCAACAATCAAAATAGAGTTCTTACAAGAAAGAGCGATCATCAACACCAGACCAATCTGAACATAAATGTTGTTTGGTAGGCCCGTAAGCAATAAAGCCAATACCGTTCCTGATAAAGAAAGTGGCACTGCGGTGAGAACTGCTAGCGGCGCTATCCAAGTTTCATATTGCGCTGCGAGCACTAAGTAGACCAACAAGATTGATAAAGCAAAGATCAAGATCACCGTGTTTCCGACCAAATCTTCTTGATAAGACATGCCGGCCCACTGATAAGCAATACCATCCGGCAAAGTCTTAGCAGCCACCTGCGCGAGCACCTTCATTGCTTGTCCAGAGCTATAGCCATCATTAGCCGCACCTAAGACGGCAGCAGAAGGATAGAGCTGAAACTGTGATGCAAACGCTGGTCCAGTAGTATCTTTGACATCAATGAATGATCCGAGCGGAACCATATTGCCACTCTTATTTTTTACATACAGGCGATTGATCTGCTCTACAGCGTTGCGGTATTTACCATCAGCCTGCACATACACTTGGTAGGTTTGTCCGTATTTGAAGAATTGATTGACGTAAGAAGATCCAAGATAGGATTGCAGTACGTCATAAGCATCACCGATATCGACACCAAAAGTTTCAGCCCTACCCACATTAAAGCTAAGCTGGAGTTGAGGAACATTATTCTGAAATGGCGTAAAGATCATCATGATCTCTAGATGCTTTTGCGCCTCAGCAATAAAGGTCTTAGCGGCAGCATCTAACTTAGCAAAATTATTACTGCCATCCGTCAGCATCAGTCTCATCTCAAAACCACCCGATAGACCCAAGCCCGGAATGGCTGGTGGTAAGAGCACAAAGGACTTCAGTTCTTGAACTTGCTTCAGGCCTTGATTCATATTGTTATAGATATCACGCAGGCCCTCACCTTTGCCCCGCTCTTCCCATTTCTTCATGATGACGTATAAGCCGCCCGCATTGGATTGGGAGCTACTGTTGTTCAGTAAGTTAATGCCGCCGATCACCACAACCGTGTCAACACCAGGAACCTTCTTGATGACATCAACTGCTTTTTTCATGCCACTCTCGGTACGCTGCAAAGAGGCCGCATCAGGCAAGGTAGTTGAAACCACCAAATAGCCTTGGTCTTCGTTTGGAATAAAGCCAGATGGCACAAACATCAAGCCAATGAGAGAGGCGGCAATAATCGCAATCCCCACCATCGATGCTTTAGCTCGATTCCTCATCAAGCCTTCAATCTTGTGTCCATACCAAGTGGCCAAGCGATTGAAATACAAATCAAATTTTTGATAGAGCTTATTTTTAACCTTGTTAGGGTCAATCGGCTTGAGATACTGCGCTGACTGGGTTGGCTTCAGAGTAATCGCATTGATACCGCTAATCAAAGCAGTTGCTGCAATCACCAAAGCAAACTGTCGATACATTTGTCCAGTAATGCCAGCAATAAACGAAGCTGGAATAAACACGGCCATCAAGACTAAGGTAATACCAATAATCGGACCCATCAAAGCAGTCATAGCATCAATTGCACCCTGCTTAGGATCTTCACCCTCTTCCACTTTCTTGGAGACCGCTTCAACCACCACAATCGCATCATCTACCACAATACCGATACATAGAACGATTGCAAACAAGGTGAGTAAGTTGATAGAGAAGCCCAAGGCGGCCATACAAGCAAATGCGCCAATAATCGTGACGGGTACTGTTGTAGCAGGGACCAGCGTGGCACGCCAGTTCTGCAAGAAAATCATGATTACGAGAAGAACTAAGATGCCCGCCTCGTAAAGCGTTTTATAAACCTCATGAATAGAGGCTTTTACAAACATCGTGGTATCAAATGGAATGGCCCAAGTCACTTCTTTTGGAAGCGTCTTGGCAATACTCTTCATTTCATTCTGAACTGCTTGCGCGGTTGCAATCGCATTAGCGCCGGGCATCTGATAGATAGCAATACCACCTGCGGGCTTTTCATCAATCTTGAAGAATTGACTGTAGTTTTGACTACCCATTTCTATTCTGGCGATATCACGCAAGTACGTGATTTCAGCCTTATTGCCAGCCTTAACCACAATCTTGCCGAACTGCTCGGGGGTTGTCATGGCGCTGGTGACATTAAGCGTCAACTGAAAATCTTGACCCATCGGTGTGGGTGGGGCACCAATTTGACCTGCTGTTAGCAAGACGTTTTGCTTATTAATAACGGCAATGACATCGTTTGGCGTCAGATTGCGCATCTTGAGTTGGGCAGGATCAAGCCAAACTCGCATACTGTAATTACCCACACCAAAGACGTTGGCAGCAGCTACCCCTGGTAATCGCGCTAAGCGCTGTTGCAACTTGAGGTTAGCCAGATTACTTAAAAATAAGCCATCATGATCTGGGTTGGATGAAGTGAGAGTAACGAACTGCAGAATGGCAGTTGACTGTGTTTTCGTTGTGACACCCTGCTTTTGCACTGCTTGTGGCAAAGAAGGAAGTGCAATCGCTACCCGGTTTTGTACGTTGACCTGAGCTAAATTAGGATCTGTTCCGACCTTAAAGGTAACCGTTAGAGTGTAGTTTCCATCATTGGTGGATGCAGACTCCATATAGAGCATCCCATCCACACCATTGACCTGAGTCTCAATATTGCTAGCTACTAATTGCTGCACAAGGGTGGCACTTGCACCTGGATAGCGCGCTGTTACCTGAATCGTGGGTGGAACAATATTAGGGTACTGAGCAATCGGCAAACTATTAATGGAAACCGCCCCAATCAATAGCATGACTAGGGCAATCACATTGGCCAGTACTGGCCGTTCGATAAAAAATTTAGAGAGCATGATTATCGAGCTGGCATTGCCTCAAGCGTGACCTCTGTTGGCTGGGCAATTTGATTAATACTCAGATTAATAAATCCATTAATGACTACCTTACTGGCGGCAGTCAAACCCTTGCTAATCTCTACATATTTCTCAAAGCGCTGACCCAGGCTAATATCTTGACGTTGCGCACGCATGGCGGCATCTAAAACAAAAACATAGTCACCCACCTGATCCGTCATGACTGCAGTCTTGGGTAGCAGTAAGGCCTGCCTTGGCGCGCCATACTGAGCCATAACTCGAGCATATAAACCAGGAATTAACTCGTACTTCTCATTTTTGAAGATTGCCCGCAATTGCAAGGACCCAGTCTCCGTGGAAATCAAATTGGCAGCGTAATCCAAGACACCCTCAAAAGGATACCCAACCTCACCTTGCAGACCTGCATAGATAGGCAAGGTATTTACTTCAGACTTACGTTCTGCGTTTGCATCTTGACCCTTTTGAAATTTTAAGTACTCACGCTCATTAATAGAGAAGTAAACATAAATTGGTGAAATCTGCTGAATGGTAGAGAGTTGCACACCTTTGGTGGTGCTATCCAAATAGGTGCCTACATCCAATAAGTGCCTTCCCATCAGGCCATCAAAAGGCGCTCTGATTTCGGTATAGCCCAAATTAATTTTTGCGAGGGTTAAATTAGCTTCCGATTGCTGAAATTGGGATAAGGCTTTATCAACCGCAGCCTGAGAGGTTGCATTCTCTTTAAGTAGGGATTTCTGACGACCATACTCAAGCTTCGCTTCGGTATAAATTGCCTGCTTTAATTTCACCTCTTGTATGTATTGGTCTTGCTCAATAACAAATAGAAGATCGCCCTTCTTCACCATCGCTCCGTCAGCAAAACCAATCTTAGTGAGGTAACCCTTAACCCGTGCATCTAAGTTCACTGTGAGGTATGGATCCACGAGGCCGTCAAATGTTGCAAAACTCCGGATCTCTTGTGACAGCGGTTGAGCCGTTGTCACCGGAATTGGCATCTGCTTCACTTCTTTGCCGCAAGACTTCAAGCAAATGATCGCAATCAAGGCAATGAGAACAAAGAAAGATACGCCAATCGTCCGAGGTGAAAGCTTCTTTTTCAGAATAGGAATCTCAACCGTACTTAACTTTAGTAGGAATGCATTCCATTTTCCTAAGAGCAAGTTCCATAGAGTCACAAGCTTCCCCCATAAGGGCATCAGCAAAAGTTTGGCTTTTATTAATAGTTCTTTCATGGCGCAGTACTTCCCTGGGTCGGCGGAGTCGTTGTATTTGATGGTGTGTTTAATGTAGCCGGCACTGTAGTTTGTGTGGGCTTTGATGGATCAGGAGCATCTACCAAAAACTTGCTAGCCTTCACCGTCAATGGGTCACCAGTCCTTGTGAGGGCGGAGCCCCAATCTGTTCGGTCAATCATCTCAGCAACCATCTGGTCTGGCAACTTAGGAGGACTCATATCTGCAGTCCAACCGCCACCAAGCGCTTTAAATGCACCTACATATCCAATAAGCTCATTTGATGAAGTTTGGACTAAGGAGTTTTGGATATTTAATAGATTCTGCTGTGCAGTGATCACCGTGGTGTAATCATTCTGCCCGGCCTTATAACGCTCAAGTGCCAAATCTGCAGCACTTTGCGCCGCAATCACACCGCGAGTTAAATCCTCTTTTGAACTTTTAGTGGTCGAGATAGTAATAAGCGAATCTTCAACCTCCTTCTGAGCATTCAAGACTTGATTTTGGTAGGCCAAGAGGCTCTGCTGGAAAATAGCATCCTGCACGCGGACTTGATCCACAATTGCGCCTCTATAAAACAGTGGCAAGTAAAGTCCGGCATTTACTCCAGAAGAGTTATTACCCCAACTAAATAAATTAGCAGAGGATAAGGTGCCGTAATTTGAGGTGGCATAACCAAAGATGCCGCCCAAGGTAAACGTTGGGAATAGCTGCGCCTTGCTGACACCAATCAAGGCAGACTTAGAGGCAGCATCAAATTCGGCCTGCAGAACATCTGGGCGGCGGCGCAATAAATCCCTTGGCATACCAACTCCAAGCTCAGCAGGAGGCTTCAGACTTCCCTTGGTATTTCCGTAAGTCTTTTCATAGTACTCAGGAGGCTCGCCCAGCAAAATACTCATGGCGTGTTGGTTTTTCTTTAAATTCGCAATCAAAGCTGGAATCTGCGCCTTTGTCTGCTCATACTGGGCTTGCGCTTGACTCAGGTCCAACATCGAGGTGGCACCGTATTTAAAACGCGCGCCTGCAATACGCAAACTTTCTTTTTGTAAGGCTAGATTGGTTTTAGCAACCACGATCAGATCTTCATAGTTCCGAATATTGATGTAAGTATTAGCAACATCAGCAGTTAAAGACACATCTGCCGAGTAGAAGGCTGCAACCCCAGACAAATAGGAGCTTAACGAGCTCTGAATTCCACGGCGATTCTTTCCCCAAAAATCTAGCTCCCAACTCACCTGCACCAAAGCATTTTTAGAGACCAAATTATTGGAATCATTAATCGCTTCTTGAATTGCGCTATTGCGGTTATTGGAATACGAAGCACTTAAATTGGCGGATGGCAATAATGCGGCATCGCTCACACCAAGTTGGGCCTGCAGTTGGTATATCCGCAGCGCAGTTTGTTGCAAAGTGAGGTTTTGCGCAGTAGCTTGCTTTAGCAAGGCATTGAGCGTCGGATCATTAAAGCTTTTCCACCACTCTACTGGGTCCAGAATCTTGTTTGAGTTTTCACCCAAAGATTCGGTAAATTCAGTTTGAGCTGTTGATTTATATTGATCTACTGCCTTAACAGGCGGTCTTGCAAAATCTGGGCCAACCATCATGCAACCAGCAAGCATCAAGGTGCCGGAAATTATGAGTGCATGGGTAATCGTGTTTCTAGGTAATGGCATTCAAGTGCTTAATTTTTAAACTGATTGCCTTGTCTAAGGGCGGAAATTATCGATACTAATCATAAGGATAAAGCAAGATTCAGAATGCAGGGCTAGTGTAAGCCCTAGGCTTATACGGATTAAGACTTTTGGATCTGCGCGATCACTGGAGCGTGGTCCGAAGGCTGCTCCCAGGCTCTAGGCACTTTATCTACCGTGCTAGCACTACATCTTCCCTTGAGCGCCTCACTCAGCAAAATGTGATCAATGCGCATGCCGGCATTTCTTCTGAAACCCATCATGCGGTAATCCCACCAACTAAAAGTTTTCGGCGCCTGCTCAAACATTCTGAATGAGTCGTGGAGGCCAAGCTTAATCAGATCTTGAAACGCTTCACGCTCTGGTGGTGAAACGAGGTTCTGCCCTTCCCATGCCTTAGGGTCATGCACATCTTGATCTGCCGGAGCAATATTGAAGTCACCTAAGAGCGCCAAGCGTTCGCTTTGTTGAAGCTCTTCTGTTAACCAAGTTTGCAATGCCTTCAACCAAGCTAATTTATATTGAAACTTGTCGCTATCAGGTGATTGCCCGTTTGGAAAATACGCTGATACGAGTCTCATCGGTTTCGTACCAGCAAAGCAGACTGTCGCCGCGAGAATGCGTTGCTGCTCATCTGCGTAGTTTGGAATGTTTCTAGTGGGCTTCAGAAATGCTGTTTCTATATCCGAGGCGATTGGTGCAAGCGCAGCTTTGCGTAATATGATCGCGACACCGTTATAAGTCTTTTGACCAGCAGCCAAACTGAGGTAACCCGCATCTTCCAGCTCTTTATGGGGGTACTTATCATCCGTGAGCTTAAGCTCTTGCAAGCAGAGCGCATCAATCGGTTGTTTCTTGCTTTCTTGATCTTGCAACCAACGAAGCACTTGTGGAAGGCGAACCTTTAAGGAGTTCACATTCCACGCAGCTATTCGAACCGAATCAGTCATCAATACCGAGCTCTTGCAACTTACGGGTAATCGTATTACGGCCAATACCTAGACGCTGGGCAGCCTCTACTCTTCTGCCGCGAGTAACTTCTAGAGCTGCCTGCAATACTGCCTTTTCAAAACGTGCGGTCAAGGCATCAAAAACTTCTTTATCGCCATCTTGCAACATCTTGACAGCCAGACGCCCCAAACCACTCTCCCAGTCACCTACAGCAACTTTGGCAGCAACGGGATTACTTGGCGAAGACTCGCCGTGAATAACGATGGGTTGTTCGTTCGCTTCGGAAACAATATCAGCAGGAAGATCGCTTACGCCAATCACGTTTGCAGACGTCATCACTGTTAACCAGTGGCATAAGTTCTCTAATTGACGTACATTTCCCGGAAATGGCATTGCGCTCATTTCTTTTAAGACTTCATCAGACAATTTTTTAGGTTCAACGCCCAAAGACTTGGCGCAGCTCAACATAAAATGTCTAGCCAACATTGGAATGTCTTCACTACGCTCACGCAATGAAGGCATACGCAAACGAATCACATTCAAGCGATGCAACAAGTCTTCACGGAAGAACCCAGCAGCGACTCTTGCATCTAGATTTTGATGTGTCGAAGCAATGATTCGAACATTTGCCTTAATCGGGTCTTGTCCACCGATGCGATAAAAATGTCCGTCAGTTAGAACGCGGAGTAAACGGGTTTGTAGATCAAAAGGTAAGTCACCTACCTCACCCAAGAATAGAGTACCTCCATCAGCTTGTTCAAAACGGCCTCGACGCAAAGTCTGCGCACCTGGGAAAGCACCGCGCTCGTGACCAAATAACTCAGACTCCAACAAATCCTTTGGCACAGCTGAAGTACTTAAGGAGACAAATGGCCCTTTGGCGCAAGGACTGTGCTTATGCAGGGCGTGGGCAACCAACTCTTTACCAGTGCCGGACTCTCCAGTAATCAGGACTGTGGCGTTAGATTGCGCTAAGCGCCCAATGGCACGAAAAATTTCCTGCATTGCTGGTGCTTGACCAATAATCTCAGTGGCGTCTTGTCTCCACGCAGTTAACTCTTTCGCACCAGAGTCATTACGGATACCCTGCTCTACCGCACGATGAATTAATTCAATCGCCTTTTCGACATCAAAAGGTTTGGTGAGGTATTCAAATGCACCACCTTGAAATGAAGAGACAGCGGAGTCCAAATCAGAATACGCTGTCATGATGATGACTGGTAAATTCGGATGACTTGCTTTCACGTGCTGCAATAAATCCAAGCCGTTGCCACGCGGCATACGGATATCAGAAATCAGCACCTGAGGGGATTCTTTTTCGAGGGCATTGAGCACATCATTTGGATTAGAGAAGCTCTTATGCGGAATATTTTCACGCGCTAGCGCTTTCTCTAAGACCCAACGAATAGATTGATCATCGTCAACGATCCAAATTGGTTTCATGATGCTTTCTCCTGCCTACGGTATGGAATTTGAATATGAAAATCGGTGCGCCCTGGACGGCTATTACAAGCAATAGATCCCTGATGCTGCTGTACAAAGGTTTGCGCAAGGGTCAGACCAAGCCCACTACCACCCTCTCTTCCCGAAACCAATGGGAAAAAGATGCGCTCAATAATTTCTTCCGGAATGCCGGGGCCGTTGTCAATCACATGCAGATCCATCGCCAATTTGTAGCGATGCTTTGCAATCGTGACGGAACGTGCCACACGGGTCTTCAGTTCAATTTGCGCAGTACCGCTGCTAATCTCTTCAGAAAGCGCTTGTGCAGCGTTATGCACAATATTTAAGGTTGCCTGAATCAATTGCTCTCGGTCGCCCAAGACATCGGGCAGACTTGTATCGTAGTTACGAATAATTCGTAAACCTTTTGGAAACTCTGCCAAGACTAGACTACGCACGCGCTCTAATGCTTCGTGCACATTGAAAGATTCCATCACATGCGCTTTGCGATGCGGCGCCAACAGACGATCAACCAAAGTCTGCAGACGATCAGACTCCTTGATAATGACTTGCGTGTACTCGCGCAAGCCTTTGTCTGGTAACTCAAACTCTAATAGCTGCGCTGCCCCACGAATACCACCCAATGGGTTTTTAATCTCATGCGCTAAATTACGCATTAATTGTTTATTTGCTTCAACTTGCTGTGTCACGCGTTCATCGCGCTCACTCCGCAACTGTTGATCAATCGGAAACCACTCCATCATGATCAGTGCGGGATCCTCTAAAGCTGCAACCACTACATGCGCTGGAATGGAGTCTTGATGAATGCTACCCGGCAATGAATGCAAAACCATTTCTTGGCGTTGGGCCAATACATGACCCTGTTTCACCTCAGAAATCATGTCACTTAATGCTAAGTTGTCACCAAATAAGTTGTGCACAGATTGACCCTCAAGTGATTTACGCGAGAGGTCCAAGGCTGACTCGGCAGCTGGGTTCACGTACACCAATTGTTGGTTCTCAGCCTCAAATACCACAATGGCATTGGGCATCTGATCAAGCAATGTCGGAAAAAAAGGAGCAGCCGTAGCTGCTCCCTTGAACGAATTGCGCAACAGACCTGCGCTCAAGTTCTCTCCTTCGCTTACAGGGAGTAGTACATATCAAATTCGATTGGATGAGTAGTCATACGGAAACGTGTGACATCTTCCATTTTCAAATTGATATATGCATCAATCATAGATTCAGTAAATACTCCACCGCGAGTCAAGAACTCGTGATCTTTCTTCAATGCGTCCAATGCCTCTTCCAAGCTTGCGCAAACGGTTGGGATCTTTGCATCTTCTTCTGGTGGCAAGTCATACAAGTTCTTGTCAGCAGCTTCGCCTGGATGAATCTTGTTCTGCACGCCATCCAAACCAGCCATCAGCAATGCTGAGAAGCAGAGGTATGGGTTAGCCAATGGATCTGGGAAACGAGTTTCAATACGACGACCCTTAGGATTAGGAACGTGTGGAATACGGATTGAAGCAGAACGATTACGTGCTGAGTAAGCCAATTTCACTGGAGCCTCAAAGCCTGGAACCAAACGCTTGTATGAGTTTGTACCTGGGTTGGTAATTGCATTCAATGCTTTAGCGTGCTTGATGATGCCGCCAATGTAGAACAATGCAAACTCTGACAAACCTGCATAACCGTTACCAGCAAACAAGTTCTCACCGTTCTTCCAAACGGATTGGTGAACGTGCATACCAGAACCGTTATCGCCAACTACTGGTTTAGGCATGAAAGTTGCTGTCTTGCCATAAGCATGAGCAACGTTATGAATGACATACTTCTGCCAGATAGTCCAGTCAGCGCGTTGAGTCAATGTGCTGAACTTAGTACCCAATTCGTTTTGGCCTTGGCCAGCAACTTCATGGTGATGAACTTCAACTGGAATGCCCAATGATTCAAGAATCAAACACATTTCAGAACGCATATCTTGGAATGTATCTACAGGAGCAACTGGGAAGTAACCGCCTTTTTTACCTGGACGGTGACCAGTGTTACCACCTTCGATTTCAGCGCCAGATGACCATGGAGCTTCTTCGGAATCAATCTTCACGAAGCAACCCTGCATATCGGCACCCCAACGCACGCCATCAAAAATGAAGAACTCTGGCTCTGGACCAAAGTAAGCAGCGTCACCTAAGCCGGTGCTCTTCAAATACGCTTCAGCGCGCTTAGCGATAGAACGTGGATCGCGATCGTAACCTTTGCCATCAGCTGGCTCAATAACGTCACATGTGAGAACCAAGGTTGGCTCTTCATAGAATGGATCAATGTAAGCAGCCGTTGGATCTGGTTTGAGCAACATATCTGAAGCTTCAATACCTTTCCAACCAGCGATAGAGGAACCGTCAAATGCATGACCGCTCTCAAATTTATCTTCGTCAAAAGCAGAGATAGGCACTGTCGTGTGTTGTTCTTTACCCTTTGTATCCACAAAGCGGAAATCAACGAAAGTACATTCTTTCTCTTTAACCAACTTCATCACATCAGCGACGGTCTTCGTCATGCAAATCTCCTCTATTAACTAAATTCGGAATCAAAACTTAAGGCATACACCCTTGTTCATTCCAGGCACCAAACATGCCTACTGGATGTATGTAATTTACTGAAGCAAACAAATGGGAACTCTCATTATTGCACTGTTTAAGTGCTGAAATACCCCTCATACAAGCCTAAATACCCCTATTTGCACCTTTTTAGTGCAACTAAGACTGGCTGATGTCGTGGATTTCGTAACCCAGCTCTTGGGTTCCTGTTCTCAAGGCAATCCAAGCGCTTTCTAGAAGGTTGGCATTACCCTTAATCCCCAGCTCAATATGACGCTGGGCATAAACACCCCCCTTAGAGGTGTCACCGACAGAGGGGAGACTAAAGACCTTCACCCCCGGAAAATTAGCCTCTATGCGCTCCATTAAGGGGGTCAAGGTAGATTCAACTCCCTTGGGAACGATGAAGCTTTGCTCTGCCCAATTTTCTTGATGGAATAGATCCTTGTAATAAGTATCCAAGCACCAAGCCATCATCGGCGCAGCCATTACCGGAAAGCCAGGAACAAAGTGATGCTCTTGAATCCGAAATCCTGGAATTTGGTTGTATGGGTTTGGAATAATTTCACTACCAATCGGAAACTCCCCCATCTTGAAGCGATGCTGATTTTCCGGAGTACTTAAATCCGACTTGATTGGATCGCCTTCTGCCATCGACTGAATGCGACCAGCAATTAATTCTTGCGCAGTTGGATGTAACTCAGTTTTTGTACCCAGAGCAAGTGCCGCGCATTGACGGGTGTGATCATCCGGCGTGGCGCCAATGCCGCCAGTACTAAACACAACATCACCACTTGCAAAACTGTCTTTGAGTGTTGCAGTAATTTGCTCGGGATCATCAGCAACGTATTTGGCCCATGCAAGACTGAGGCCGCGCTCATTGAGCAACTCGATAAGCTTACTCATGTGCTTATCTTGACGACGACCAGACAAAATCTCATCACCAATTACGATTAAACCGAAGCGACGTTGGGCTTTGTTTGGCACTTCTATTTCAACTTTTTTAATTGCATCAACCATGGTAAGGCAGTTCCATATCAACAACGCGAGATTGCACTGTGAGCGCTTGATCCAACTCTTCTTCTCTCAATTGCTTGAGCGCATCTAATAAGAAGTAGCTAAACCATAAAGCAGCAAACACAAAAATCAGAGAATAAATCCAAAGGGCTATAAAGCTCACTATTGGAAATAACACTAAAGCCAATGCAGAGGTAGCCCAGAAGAAAGTTGGCACTGCGCCCAACATGCCTGAGGCTATACCCATACAGAATAAAGGCCAGCGATATTTTTGAAGCAGAAGGTCGCGCTCTTCTGAACTGGCATGCTTTGCTAGAACGTCATATGACATCAGGCGCATCGTTAACCATCCCCATAACAATGGAGGCAAGACAGCCACCAGTGGAGGAACCCACCACACAGGTAGGGTGAGCATCACCAACGCAAGACAAATGAGGGCTGACCATAGGCTATAGATCAAACTGCCAAAGAAACCGCCGCCCTTCTTGCACTCTAGATCCTGAAATTGTGACTGCCTAGAGGCAATTTTCACAATCGAGGGTACCGTTGAAAACGCGATGAAGACTAACAAGCTAATCGTAATCAAGGGGATGATTAGCATGACAAAAAATAATGGCGCAATCCACGCTCTAGCATTTTCAAAGCCCGCCCAAACCAAACCCTCTTGTATCCAACTGGTAAAGACGGAAGTTGTTAGAAAGATGCTTAATGTTTCTAAGGCTGGCGTCCATGTGAGCCAAATGAGGCAACCCCATAAAACTGAGACGATCAAAAATGGCCTGAAGCTAAGCCATAACATTCGCGGATGCATGGTTCCAACTAATGCCATGCCAAACGATTTAAATACTTGCGGTAATCCGACCATACAACTCCTATTGCCGGCAGACTTGCAGTCTACTTAGGCTTGAATTCTTTAATGGCACGCACCAAGCTTTGCCATTGTTGGGTGAGGATATTTTCTGAAACAGTTAAATTTCTGACCCCCGTAGGATAGACCTCTTTAGTGAAGATGGCCGTTCCGAATAACATATCCCACCACGGAAACAAAATACCAAAATTACAACCACCCAATACGCCGGGTTTACCGATAGCCTCATGCCCATAGCCCACAGCATGATGCATTCGGTGAAACATTGGGGATACCAATAGATATTTAGCAGGCCCTAAGTGAACCTTAATATTGGCATGCTGCCAACTTTGAATAAATTGGCTTAGCGCAATCAACATAATGAATTGCCCTGGCGATACACCAATCAACAGCGCGAAGAAGGACATGATTGCTGCTCGCATCACATCATCCAGAATGTGACTACGATTATCAGACCAGGCCGTCATTACTGTTTGGCTATGATGCAAGGCATGCAATTGCCACCACCAGTTAAACGCATGCGAAGCGCGGTGATAAAGAAAATCAACAAAGTCCAGAATGATGAGATAGATTACGAAGCTAACGACAGGGACTGATGTCACTCCCGGCCACCAGGACTCTACATTCAGGCGATCAAAACGGAAATCATGCAGGATGGAATCAATCTCAAAAAAGAATCCAGATAGGCATATAAAAATTAAGCCATGAAATATTCCCAGGCGATGAAATAAGGTGTACAGAACATCTGCCCTACTCGACTTTGAAAAACGCTCTTGCTTTTCTGCTGGGACTAAACGCTCCCACGTTCTTAATACAACCAGAATTAAGAAGAGCTGAACACAACCAAACAAAAACCAATCGATTCCATCAAATACATCCTCAGCCCAAGACATTAAATCGAATTGGTACAGAATCGGACCCACTACATTAGCAAACAGAAACTCCTGAACGCTGGCGTAAGCATTCGCAATCATGGAGGTGACGGTAGTGAGGTCCATGCTTTATTTTGACTGATTTGCTGAATCTTTGGGCAGTAGCCCAAAACAGAAACCACGACCCTTCAGGTTAATAATCAACTGCTCCAAAACCGCGGGTGCCCATGGATCTTTTCTAGACCAAATGCCCAAGTGAGCCATGGTGATATCGCCATCCTTTAGATCTCTACTCGCTTTATCCAACAGAAGGTGATTGGGGCGCTTCTCGGAGTTCAACTCGTCCCCCAGGAAGCCAGCAGGTGCCCAGCCAATATGCTGATAACCACACATATCGCCGATGCGAATCAAAGTAGGCGAAGTTTTACCCCCTGGAGCACGCCAGACTTTCTGTAGCGGCTGATTTGTCATTTCTTGAAAGCGCTGATCAACCCGACGAATCTGCTTACACATTGCCGCTTCGTTATACAAAACGGTTTCCCCAGCCTTTGGACCAAATTGTGGTTTCTCAAAAACCTGCCCTTTAGGGCCATCCTTCACAAAGTAATCATGGTCGTAGGTATGACTACCGAAATGATTACCCTCCTTTGCCAATTGCTGCCAAAAGGGCTTCCAAGACTCATCTAAAGCAAAGTCGCCGCGGTAGGTTTTTTCATTGGCCAAGAAAAAAGTAGCTTTTACGTTTTGCCGCTTAAGAATCTCAGCTACTTTTTCAGCCACTGACATATTGCCAGTATCGAAGGTGAGGTAGACCTTCTTGCTACATTCTGCGGCTTGCGCATTGGCGCCCAATGAAAAACAGCCGAGCATAAGCACGGCTGCGATACGAATGAATGCGTTAGGACTTAGGCGCTTCATGATATTAATTATTCCCATCCAGCCCTTGGAGTGAAAAACACACCATGTGGTGACTTACCAACCGGAATCACCGTTACCAACTTCATTGTTGGGATATCAATTACCCCAACCTTTTTAGAAAAGCGGAAAGTGACCCACATCGTTTTACCATCTGGAGTAATTTCCATATCGTCTGGGCCGGCTGGTAGTCCAGTGATATCACCCACTTTCTCCAAGGTTTGCATATTGATCAAGCTGATCGTAGAAGCAATGCGGTTGCTGACAAATACATGCTTTTTGTCCCCTAAAGGACGGAAGTTATGGGCACCCTTCCCTGTAGGGATGCGCTTCACTTCTTTGCGATTTTTCCAGTCAATCACTTGAACATTGTCTTCACCAGTAATGCCCACCAATAAATACTGATCACCAGGTGTCATCCACAAACCAGCAGGCACCTTACCTGTAGGCATGACCCACAATACATTTTGTGTTTCAAGATCTATTGCGGCAAGCTCACTAGAGTCTTGCAAAGTAATAAATGCAATTTTGCTATCCGATGTAAAAGCAATATGACTAGGTGTCTTACCTAGCTTTACGGTCTTAGCTAACTTAAGATTTGCACTGTCGGCAGCATAAATATCCACTCGATCCAAACGATTGCCGTTAGCTATAAACCATTTGTGATTTGGGGAGTAACCGATTTGGTATGGATCAATGATGTTCGGAATCTTGCCAGTCAATTCACCCGTGGTTGGATTCATCAATACAACATCATTACCTGCAGCATTGGCAATCAATAATGATTTTTGATCAGGGGTCATCATGAGGTGATGAGGCTCCTTACCAACCGGGATCGTTTTAACAACCTCACGCGTGTTCATATCGATCAAACTGACAGATGCAGAACCAGAATTCAGAATCACTGCCAACTTAGGTTGATTTGCAGGGGCTGCTGAAGCTGCAGGGCTTGTTGTTTGCCCAGAGGCAGTTTGATTGGCCAATAGAAACGCCAATAATGCAGAGGCCGCAATTGTGCGAAAACCTCTAATCTTGATAATTTTGTACATCCCTCCATTGTAAGCAATTGAGGGGAATGAATAGGCCTCCAAATCCAGTGGATATGCCTTGGATTTGACCTAGCGCAAGCTTGTTAAAACCTTTTCGAGCCGCTTTAAGGACATGGGGGTTGGGGTTTTGAGCTCTTGAGCATACAAAGCCACCCTCAACTCTTCCAACTGCCAACGAAAATCCGTTAAAGCCTGATCCTCGGCCATCGCATAAGAGGCAGACCCCTTATTCCCTTGCATCAGTTTTTGCCACGGACGAGCAACCGATTCCCAGTCCTTTTGGCATTGGGCATCACGACTAGGGTTTGATCGTAATTTATCAATCCGCATCGCAATTGCTTTTAAATAGCGCGGCACATGCACCAATTGGGAGTAAGGTATCTCCGCCACAAACTTAGGAAAGATTAATCCCTGCATCTGAGCCTGTATATCGGTATAGGCACTTGGCGAAGCTGCTTTTGCACTAGCGATCTTTTTCTGCAAATCTGCATGGGCTTGCAATGCATTTAATGCGTGGCGAGCAATCTCTTGGGCAATAAGCGCCAATCTCGGTTTTCCTGCTTGTAGGCGCTCGGCAAATTGTTCTGCGTTCACCGGAAGTTGCTCGGTCATAAAAGCACGCTCAAGGGCAATATTCAGAATCTGATCAATCAAGCCCTCTACCGAACCCACATTGATAAATAGCAAACCCAATTCACGAATACCGGGCAATTGTTTTTGCAGAGCTTTGAGCGTGTCTTTATTACTCAGTGCAAATAAGCGACGTAGTCCTAAAGCATGCTGTTTGCGAGCCTCCTCTAAATCATCAAATACTTCGAGATCACAAAAGTCAATGCGATCTACTAGGGCGGGGTAACCAAACAGAGTTTTATTCCCCTTTTGGATCTCTAAAGTTTCTGGCAACTCGCCAAACTCCCAAGCGCGGTAGCCACCCTGCTCGACCTTACGAGTGGTATCGGCGGTATTGGCACCTCCGTTTGAATTGGGTTTGGATTTTTCACCTAGAGGTAGCTCCATTCCCAACTCGACCTGAGCAGTCTCTTGGGCAATCGCTTGGAAGGCATTACGAGCGGTCTGTCCATATTCCGAACGTAAGCGAGCCAAGTTGCGCTCTACCTCAAGCTGGCGTCCATGTTCGTCAATCAGACGGAAATTCATCGATGAATGTAGTGGTAATGCCTCTGGCCTAAAGTCAGTTCGTTTAATTTCTAAGCCGCGCTCTTTGCGAATATCGCCAATCAGACTATCCAGAAAGTCCCCTACGCCAAATTGCTTTTCCTCTAACTTACGCTCAAGAAAGGCCTTTGCATAATCTGGCAACGGCACGCAATGGCGTCTTAATTTCTGGGGCAGTGATTTAAGAAGCAGCAATACCTTCTCCTCACACATTCCAGGAACTAGCCATTCACAACGACGGCCATCCACTTGATTCAGTTGGGTTAATGGAACAACAAGGGTTACACCATCCTTTGGGCTGCCAGGCTCGAAGTGATAGGTAAGACTCAGCTGTGCACCACCGACTAACATCGTCTTTGGATAGCGATCTACGGTAATACCAGCCGCCTCATGGCGCATCAAGTCCGCTTTTTCTAGGCGAAGTTGAGTATCAAGATCTTTTTCGGTATTTCTGTCTTTCGTTAGCCATGCTTTAAGACTTTCACGACTACGCACTTCCTTAGGTATTCGAGACTCATAAAAAGCGAATAACAAATCATCATCTACTAATACATCGGGTCGACGTGAGCGATGTTCTAAAGCTTCGATTTCTTTAATTAAGCGACGGTTATGCCAAAAGAATCCAAACACATTAGGATATTTTTTCTTGGCATCGGTTTCTGTTTCACGCTGGAGTGCAGGCGTATCCATGCGCCCAAACATTTCTTCCTGCACCAGGGCTTGGCCAATAAATAACTCCCTGGTTTCCTCGGGATTGTGTGGTTCATATCGAACCCTACGGCCATGATAAATCGGCAAGCCATACAAAGTGCCCCGCTCAAAAGCCATCACCTCACCCTGACGGTTATCCCAGAAAGGATCACTAAGGGATTTGATCAGACGATGCGCTGCAACGCGCTCCACCCATTGCGGCTCAATCTTCGCAATCGTTCTGGCATACATGCGATTCGTTTCTTGCAGCTCCCCAGCCAAAATCCAGGCGCCTGCCTTTTTGCCAATAGTAGAACCAGGCCAAATGAATGGACGAATACCCCGCGCGCCTACGTAACCACCTGTTTTGCTATTGCGATCTTGAGATTTTTCGTCTTCTTCTTTTTTGGCTACATATCCGAGCAGGCCTGTTAATAAAGAAAGGTGTACCTGCTCATATGTTGCGGCTAAAGCATTTTCCTTCCAGCCTTTCTCGCCCAGCATGGTGTGTAGTTGGCCATGAACATCGCGCCATTCACGCAAGCGACGTGGTGACAGAAATTTGCTTTTACACAGATTCTCAAGCTGTCGATTGCTATGTTTGTGTTTTAGAGCATCTTGATACCAATTCCAGAGTTTGACGAAACTCAGAAACTCAGAGCGCTCATCAGCAAACTGTAGATGAGCTTGATCTGCTGCTGCAGCCTGATCCATAGGGCGATCACGCGGATCTTGAGTTGCCAAAGCAGATGCGATGATGGTGACTTCCTTTAGGGCATTCTGCTCTTTAGCAGCTAAGAGCATTCTGCCAATGCGCGGGTCAAGCGGTAAGTCTGCTAATTGTTTGCCAATAGCCGTGAGCTTGAAGCTGTTATTAATATCCTTACCATCTGCAGGCTCTGATTCATCAAATTCAATTGCGCCCAATTCATCCAAAAGTTGCACACCATCGGCAATCGCTCTGCCCAAGGGTTTATCAATGAAGGGGAAATGCTGGATCTTGGGTAAGCGTAAGGAGCTCATGCGCAAGAGCACTGCAGCTAACGAGCTACGCAATATCTCTGGATCAGTAAATTTAGGCCGCCCTAGATAATCTTGCTCGCTATATAAACGCACGCAGATTCCATCGGATACACGACCGCAACGCCCTGCTCTTTGATTGGCAGCAGCTTGCGAGATGGGCTCAATTTGTAGCTGCTCTACCTTATTGCGATAGGAGTAGCGTTTGACTCTCGCTAGACCACTATCGATCACATACCGAATGTTCGGTACTGTTAACGAGGTCTCTGCAACGTTGGTTGTCAGAATAATCCGTCGCCCATTGCCTGGGCTAAAGACCCTCTCTTGCTCAGCGACGGATTGACGAGCAAATAAACTCAGAATCTCTGGATGAAAGCGTTGCTGCAAGACATGATCTTTACGCAAGGCTTCTGCGCAATCGCGTATCTCACGCTCGCCCGGCAAAAAGACCAACACGTCTCCTGCGCCCGCTGCTCCCTCTCGCCATAAGCTGGCGATCTCTTCCGTCACCGCATCCGGGATTTCCTTGGCAGTTTTGGATTCTTTTTTGCCATCTGGCTTGGCATCCGGCTCTAGCTGTGAGTAACGTTGCTCTACCGGAAACAATCTACCGCTGACTTCGATAACGGGCGCTACCTTGCCATTAATGGCAAAGTGCTCGGCAAAACGCTGGGCATCGATGGTTGCTGAGGTAATGATCAGCTTGAGATCTGGCCGCTTTGGGAGTAGCTGGCGCAGATATCCCAATAAGAAATCAATGTTCAGACTTCGTTCATGCGCTTCGTCAATGATGAGCGTGTCATAGGCGCGTAACTGAGGATCGCGCTGAGTCTCCGCCAGCAAGATACCGTCGGTCATCAACTTGATAGAGGCGGTATGACTAGTCTTATCAGCAAAGCGAACTTGGTAGCCCACATCTTGGCCAATGGGCGAACCTAGCTCCTGGGCGATGCGCTTGGCCGTAGCGGTGGCTGCAATCCGGCGTGGTTGAGTATGGCCAATGAGCTTGCCGCCATTAATCGTGCCTCGCCCCAGATCCAAACAGATCTTCGGAAGCTGGGTGGTCTTGCCCGAACCAGTCTCACCGCACACAATCACCACCTGGTGGCTCTGCAGGGCATCCTTGATCAGCTGACGCTGACCAGAGACCGGCAATTCCTCTGGAAAGCGAATTTCTAGCTTACGTGAGGTGTTGGAAGCAGGCACAGGCTGTGGCATTGCTTTGGGTTTTTGTTGGTTTATGGGCTCTTGCACCCTATAATTTTCTCACTATGCCAACAAATGCACCGAACCAGGCCTTAATGGCCGAAGAAACGACCTCCAACTTCCCTTTCGTAGGGTGGTTGCGCGATGTTGCGCCCTACATTCATAGCTTCCGCGAGAAGACCTTTGTGATCGCCTTTGCGGGTGAACTCGTCCAAGAAATCGGTCTTGAGAATCTGATTGAAGATATCGCCATGCTCCATGCTATGGGTATGCGCATTGTTTTGGTTCACGGCATCCGCCCACAGATTGAAGAGCAGTTGATGCTCCGGAATATTAAAAGCAAGTTTGGCAAGAGCGCCTTGCACAGCTATCGGATTACTGATGCTGCCGCACTAGAGTGCGTTAAAGAAGCTGCCGGTGAATTGCGCCTCGATATTGAGGCAGCATTTAGTCGCGGATTACCAAACACTCCAATGGCTGGCTCACGTATCTCTGTGATCTCAGGAAACTTTATTACTGCAATGCCTGTGGGTGTTGTTGAAGGCACTGATTACATCCATACCGGTTTGGTGCGCAAAGTTGACTCTAGCTCGATTAGACAGTCTCTTGATAGCAATAAGATTGTGTTGCTGTCTCCTTTAGGTTTCTCACCAACAGGCCAAGCATTTAATCTGGCATACGAAGACGTAGCTGCATCCACTGCTGCTGCCCTTAAGGCGGATAAGTTAATCTTCCTGAGTCCATATGCAGGCCTTAAAGATAATGAAGGTGATTTCATCACTGAACTATCTATGCCTCAGTTGCAAGAGTATGTTGCCCAGAACAAAGACATGGATCTCGGCATGAAGAGTTTGCTCAGTATCTCTGGCAGAGCAATACGGGCAGGCGTTAGCCGGGTTCACTTTTTGCCCTGCAATCAGGATGGAGCCCTCCTAGAGGAGCTCTTTACTCATGATGGTATTGGCATGATGCTAGCCTCATCTGATATCGAGAACTTACGTGAAGCTAATCAAGATGATGTAGGCGGTATTTTGCAGTTGACGATGCCTTTGGAAGACGAAGGCATCTTGGCGGCTCGTGGACAAGATGTGATTGAACGTGATATTCAGCGCTTCTCAGTGATAGAGCATGACCGCGTTCTCTTTGGTTGCGCCGCCCTCTTCCCATTCCCTAATGGTGTTGGTGAGCTAGCTTGTCTTGCAGTAGATCCTGACGTTCAAGGGTCGGGTGACGGCGAGCGTCTACTCAAGCGTGTTGAAATGCGCGCCAAGCAAGAAGGTATTAAAAAATTATTTGTTCTCACCACTAGAACAGAGCATTGGTTCTTAAAGCGTGGCTTTAAACGGGCAACGGTCGATGATCTGCCTGAAGAAAGAAAACAAATTTATAACTGGGACCGCAAGTCCATGGTTTTAACTAAAGATCTATAAGTAATTTAAGAAACTGAAGAAATACTAGAAAGGTATTACAGATGGCACGCATGGTTCAATGTATCAAACTCAATAAAGAAGCTGAGGGAATGGATTTTGCCCCGCTTCCAGGCGAGCTAGGTAAGAAGGTCTGGAATCAAGTCTCCAAAGAGGCTTGGGCTGCTTGGTTAAAGCACCAAACGATGCTGATTAATGAAAACCGCCTCAACATGGCAGACCCGCGTGCACGTCAGTACCTCTTAAAGCAGGTAGAAAAGTACTTCTTTGAGGGTGGTGCTGATATGGCTCAAGGTTACGTTCCGCCTGCAGACTAAGTAAATATAGTTTGCAAATAAAGTTTGCCGTGTTGCAGCATGTGATTTATTGAAAAATATATTTTGAATTGCTGTTGACACTGCCAACTATAAGCGTAGGATGAAGTTGTGGTGAGACAGAATTAGTGTCCCACTCACATTGGCGAAAGCCACTTAAGATGAGTGCATCTGTGCACTTATAGATGTCGGAACTAATTACCTTCCGATTATCTGCGCCATGCATACCATGGCAGACAAACCCGATGGGCATACCCCGTCGGGTTTTTTAATTTCTACAGCGCAATTCTTTCAACACCAGCAGCGTTGCTGACCAACAGAATATTGGCTTTTTCTTTAGCAAACAGGCCGACGGTAATCACACCAGCAATTTGGTTGATCTGCGCTTCCATCTGAATAGGATCGGCAATCTTCAGGCCAGCTATATCCAAGATCCAACCACCGTTATCAGTGACCAAAGGCTCGCTGGGAGTTTGATTGAGATCGGCCCTAGTGCTCTTTGCCAGACGTAGGGTAACTTTTCCGCCTAATTTCTCCAACTCACGACTCACAACGCCTTTTGCAAGAGGAATGATTTCTACTGGCAATGCAAAGTTGCCTAGCACCGGCACTTGTTTTGATAAATCGCAAATGCAGATAAATTGCTTTGCCATGGAGGCAATAATTTTTTCTCTGGTGAGCGCTCCGCCGCCGCCCTTAATCATATGACCCAAAGGATCGATTTCATCCGCCCCATCAACATAAGCTGGCAGACCTTGCACATCATTTGGGTCCAATACTTTAAAACCGTGCTTGAGTAAGCGCTCAGTCGTAGCGTTAGAGCTCGATACCGTGCCCGCAAAATGATCCTTATGAGGGGCCAGCACATCAATAAAGAAGTTTGCAGTCGAACCTGTACCCACACCCAAAATCTGACCAGCGGGTAACTTGAGGACTTCATCTCTAGCAGCCTCGCCCACCATTTGCTTTAGTTGATCTTGGTTCATATAGCTATCAAATGCCTTTACTGGAACTGAGTAATTAATCCATCTATCATATGATATCTACAAGAAAACAACCTTAGAGTAACGAGCAAGCCCATGAATAGCACCCCTTCGTCACTAAATCAACTAGAGCAACTGAAGAAACTCACCACCGTTGTGGCTGATACAGGCGATTTTGAGCGTATGCAGGCTTTTCAGCCGCAAGATGCGACTACCAACCCATCCCTGATTCTGAAAGCTGCTCAACAAAGCAATTACCAAGATTTGGTGCAGTCGGTCAAAGCAGCGCATCCAGGTATGAGCCCGACCGACTTGGTGGATTACATTTTGGTTGCGTTTGGTTTAGAGATTCTGAAGATTGTTCCTGGTCGCGTTTCTACTGAAGTTGATGCCAGACTTTCTTTTGATAGCAAGGCGACTGTAACTAAAGCAAAGCATTTAATTGCCCTATATGAATCTCATGGCATTGACCGTAAACGGATTTTGATTAAGTTAGCAGGAACATGGGAAGGCATTGCCGCCGCCAAAGAATTAGAGGCGCAAGGTATTCATTGCAATATGACCCTACTCTTCTCACTCGTGCAAGCGGCTGCATGTGGTGCAGCCAATGCAAAACTCATTTCTCCATTTGTGGGTCGCATCACCGATTGGAATAAAGCTAAGTTAGCTAGTAACTGGAGTGACAGTGCTAATGGTGGCGCAAATGATCCTGGCGTAACTTCAGTAAAGAGAATCTTTCATTACTACAAGCACTTTGGCATCCCTACTGAAATTATGGGTGCCAGCTTCAGAAATACTAGTCAGATATTAGAGTTAGCTGGTTGCGATCTTTTGACTATTAGCCCAGAGCTATTGGCTGAGCTCCAGAGCAGTTATGCCTCAGTCGAGGCAAAACTCGATGCTGCTAATGCCAAAGCAGCATTAGAGGCGGAAGGCATTGCACCGCTAAAACTAGATGAATCCAGTTTCCGCCTGCAGCTCAACAATGATGCAATGGCTACCGAGAAATTGGCTGAAGGGATTCGGAACTTCTGCGTGGATACCGAGAAGTTGGAATCACTACTAGCCAAGTAATTACTTCTTGGCGGTATTGATGCCTAGTATTGAGTAAGCTGGGCAGTTACCGAATATTCCGGTTAATAAAAGAATAATGCCAATCCAAGCCCATGGGCCAGTAATACCAAAACCAGCTAAGCCCATTAGCGTGACGCCAACAGTCATTCGTAGAACGCGATCAGTATGTCCGATATTGCATTTCATATGAAGCTCCTTGTTTTACTTGGCAGCTTTGTCAGATACTTTAGCTAGGCGCTGTCTTAATGCCTCATATAAGCATACGCCACTTGCAACAGATACATTCAAACTAGACACAACACCCTGCATAGGGATACGCACTAGCTCATCACAGGTTTCTTTTGTAAGGCGACGCATCCCCTCACCTTCAGCCCCCATCACAATCGCAATCGGGCCGGTGAGATCGATGTCATAGATCGATTTAGTAGCCTCGTCATCCGTTCCAATTAACCAAACACCCGCTTCTTGCATTTCTTTCATGCTGCGAACGAGGTTGGTCACCGTAATGACTGGCATCACTTCTGATGCACCACTAGATACCTTGCTAACGGTAGCATTAACCGATGCGGAGCGATCCTTGGGAACCACTACAGCATCTACGCCAGAGCCATCTGCTACACGCAAGCAAGCACCAAAGTTATGGGGATCAGTAATGCCATCTAAAACCAAAAACAATGGTTTTTTCTGAGCACTCTCAGCATCCTCAACCACTTCAGTGACAGTGCGTGCCACAGTCATTTTTTCAGCCAAAGCAACAACACCTTGGTGACGATCATGCCCTGTCAACTTATGGAGGCGCTCTGCATCTGCTGCATGCAAACGCTCACCCAAAATCTCTTCGGCTTGCTTTAAAAAATCCCCCATGCGTCTATCACGTCGACCCGAGTCAAAGTACACAGACTTCAAGCTATCTGGGTCCACCCTTAAGCGCGCTTGTACCGCATGAAATCCTACTAGTATTTGCTTCATCTTATTTTTCTATTCAATCTTTATTTACGGCGTGCTTTAGTGCTGCGAACTGGAGGCTTACTGCCTGCAGGCTTGCCGACGGTTCTACCAGGCTTTGCCTTGCCATTTTTGCGAGTGGCTTTACTCTTTGACTGGTTAGCACCCAGAGTTCCAGCAGATTTAGCTGCATTAACATTGATGCCACTTGGCTTTTGTGGAACCTTGTTGTCAGAACGACCTCTTTGAGGGGCTACTTTTTTATTGGGTCTACCGGTATCCGTTGCCAACAACAACTGGCGACGGTTAGAAGAGCCGCCTGGCTCTGCGCCAACGGATTTGACGAGACTAAATTCAATCTTGCGCGCATCTAAATCAACGCGACTGACCAACACATGCAAACGATCACCTAAGCGATAACGAATACCAGTACGCTCTCCACGCAACTCTTGGCGCGCTTCGTCGTATTGGAAGTAATCTCCACCAAGCTCAGTGACATGCACCATGCCTTCGACAAAGAGATTCTCTAGCTGAATAAATAAACCAAAGTTTGCAACGCCGGTGACAGTGCCAGCATATTCTTGACCTAAATGGTCACGCATGTAGTAGCACTTGAGCCAAGCCTCTACATCACGTGAAGCTTCATCAGCACGACGCTCGTTGGATGAGCAATGAACGCCCAATTGGCCCCAGATTGGCAATGCGGCATTAGCACCCTTAGGTGGCTTAGTGCCTTTGGCTGCCCCTGCTTTGGCATCGCTTTGGGATTTCTTGGCATTGACTGCATTCTCACGACCCTTACCTTTACGTGGCAAAGTGAGATTGAGTGGAACCTTCGGCGGCAATACCGGCACGTATGGTTTTTTCTGAAGAATCGACTTGATCACGCGATGCGTTAGCAAATCGGGATAACGGCGGATCGGGCTTGTGAAATGTGAGTAAGCTGGGTAAGCCAAGCCAAAGTGGCCCTCATTGTCGGGCTGGTACATCGCTTGTTGCATGGAGCGCAATACTACTGACTGCAGCATATTGGCATCGGGGCGCTCTTTAATTTCACGCATTAATTTAGCGTAGTCACGTGGCTTAGGTTTATCGCCACCGCCTAATGACAGACCTGAAGTTCTCAGAACTTGGCGCAAAGTAACCAACTTCTCCTCAGATGGCTCACCGTGCACGCGATAGAGGCTAAGGTGCTTATTTTTTTCAATAAAGTCAGCTGCACAAACGTTTGCAGTCAACATGCACTCTTCAATTAAGCGGTGGGCATCATTGCGAAGACGTGGCTCAATGCGCAGTATCTTGCCAAGCTCATTGCTAATAATTTGAGTCTCGGTAGTTTCAAACTCAATAGCACCCCGCTTCTCACGAGCAGCCAATAGAATCTTATAAAGCGAATATAGGTTACCCAGCAGTGGGCGGAACTGGGCAAAGCGTGTTGCTTCAGGACCCTTGCTGTTAGAAAGAATTTCCCAAACAGTGTCATAAGTAAAACGTTGTGCTGAGTGCATTACCGCTGGGTAAAACTGGTAAGCCAACACAATACCGTTGTTATCTACGACAGAATCACACACCATACACAGGCGGTCTACGCCTGGATTGAGTGAGCAAAGACCATTGGAGATCTTCTCTGGAAGCATTGGGATAACGCGTCTTGGGAAGTAGACTGAAGTAGCACGCAGTAATCCCTCGTCATCCAATGGCTGACCTGGTTTGACGTAATGAGATACGTCAGCAATCGCCACGATCAGGCGCCAGGCTTTGGTCTGGCCATACATGACCGGCTCACAATAGACAGCATCATCAAAGTCACGTGCATCAGCACCGTCAATGGTGACCAAAGGCACATCACGTAAATCAACGCGGCCTTCTAGATCAGATTGCTGGACTGTGTCTGGCAATGCCGCAGCCTCTTTCATGGCGGCAGCAGAAAATTCATGGGGGACGCCATACTTACGTACAGCGATTTCAATTTCCATACCGGGATCGTCAATCTCACCCAATACTTCAACTACACGTCCAACTGCCTGACGATAACTATCTGGGTAATCAATAATCTCTACGCTGACAACCTGACCTAGCTTCGCCTGTCCTTGACCCTTAGGCGGAATCAAAATGTCATGACCAATGCGCTTATCTTCAGGCGCAACAATCAGAACACCGTTTTCATTTAAGAGGCGGCCAATCACTACTTTATTAGCGTGCAGAACTACTTCAACAATCTGCCCTTCTGGACGACCACGTCGATCTGTTCCCAATACTCTGACGTTGACTCTATCTCCGTGCATGACGCGAGACATTTCTCTTTCGGATAGAAAGATATCTTCGCCACCATCATCGGGAATGACAAATCCAAATCCATCTCGATGCCCCTGAACTGTTCCCAAACGGTCAGCCTCACGTGGCACCAAGTCTTTTGCTTTACGCATTTAATTCCTTCGGCAATACATGCCCTGTATATATCTGCTGATATCTATTTTTGTTATGAATAAGGCTACTGTATCAAACCACCAAGTCTGAAGGGAAAAAGCCAAATCAGGCCAGAAATGACCAAGAAATGCTCATCCCTCTATAATAAAGGCATGCCCAGGTGGCGAAATTGGTAGACGCACCAGCTTCAGGTGCTGGCGATCGTAAGGTTGTGGGGGTTCGAGTCCCTTCCTGGGCACCAAATAGCTTAAAGTCACCCCTAAGACCCTTAACATGAGGTTTCCTTCTATTGTTGCATCCCGCCAATAAACAAACGCTTAAAGCCAATTGAACCCCACTCTACTCAAGAATTCGAGCCAGACAAGCAATCGAATTAGTCTTTTTTCGGCTACCGCTCTAGGCATTGGCGGAATGATGGGTGCTGGGTTGTTTTCCCTTCTGGGTACCGCTGGCGCCCATGCGGGATCGCATATTCCCCTAGCCTTTTTAGTTGGTGCTATAGCTGCCTCGTTTTCGGTCTACTCTTACGCCAAATTAGGCGCCACTTTTCCCAGCAGCGGAGGCGCCGCGACATTCACGGTGATGAGCTTTGGTCCTGGGGTCATTTCTGGTGGTCTGAATATATTCCAATACATTGCCTATCTCATTGCAGCCGCTCTTTACGCTGCCGGCTTCTCGGAATACGCAAACACTTTACTAGGCGGAAATCTAACTTCACTAGAGGTAAAAATAGTTGGCGCCGTTATTGTCATTCTTTGTGCCGGCATTAACTTATTGGGTACCAATATTGTTGGTAAGGCAGAAATGTTAGCGATTGGCTTTGTCACACTTGCCCTGCTACTGTTTTCTGTTGAAGGCATTCATGCAGCCGATATTGGCGCATATCAGTTTTCTGGCTGGTCTCTCAATGGCATTGCGATTGCTACCGGTATCTTGTATATCAACTACCAAGGTTTCGGCGTAGTTACAAACTCCTCCAATGCCATGCGAGAACCCCAAAAAGAGCTGCCTCTTGCTATGTTCTCAGCGCTGATTTTAGTAACGATTGCTTATGTACTAGTTAGTACCGCAGTGATACTGCTACTTTCACCCGCTCAAATGGCAATCTACAACGGTCACGTATTGGCCGATGCAGCTCAAATCGTATCTGGGAAAGCAGGCTTTATTGTGATTGGTGCCTCCGCCCTCTTGGCCTGTGCCGCTGCGCTCAACGCCACTATTTTTGCCGCATCCAATATTGCAGCTGATATGGCACACAAAAATTCTGTTTCTAAAGCCCTAGGTGACTCGGTCTTAAAAACAGAGTTTCGTGCATTAACTGTGTCTGCATTCTTAGTGATTGCTTTGGTCTTGGCATTTCCGCTGGATGTTGTGGGCAAAATGGCGAGTCTTGCCTTTTTATTGGTGTATGCCGCTATTACTTACGGACACATTCGCGTACGCAAACAAACTGGCGCAAAACTATGGCCGCTCTGGGCCGCAATCATCATCAACCTGAGTTTGTTTACCACCCTATTTATCAATGTGATCGAGACTGCGCCAAATAGTGCAATTGCTCTAGTGATCGCCCTAATCGGATCTTTTGCAATTGAAGCAACTTCTCGTAAATTTCTGAGGAAGAAATTAAAGCCCCATTGAGCGGTGCAAGATTTTAGATTTCATCTCCACCCACAGGCTTTCAAAATCTTCGGTCTTGTCTTCTGACAGTTGAATCGACTCAAAAAGACCGCCAAAGATGATGGAGCCCTTCTTCACCAAGGTCTTATCAAACTCACCCAGGGATATTGGCTTATCGTCCATATCCCTAGTGAGCTGGGCTGAGCAAACAATAGCCTCCACATCATCCCGATCAATGACTGCAAACTCAATAAATTGTTGATTCTTTTCAACAATGACCAAGGTCCCGCGGGCATAGCAAACGGCCTCATGTGCTTGCACGATGTATGCAAGAAATTGATTCTGCTCATCGTCACTCTTCATGGGAAGATCATCAATAAAGAATAGGTATTGATCTCCCTCGCTATTTACCAAAGTAAATACCTTTGGAACAACTCCATGCCCCAAAGCTAAATTACGGTAATAAGAAGAAATTTCTACGGCGAGATTTTCAGAAAATAAGTGCATAGTGATTCAGGAAAATATTACTCTTTACGAGTTTTAATAGATTCGATAATTTTATAAAAAGAGTCGGGCTTAACTGAATTCTGACCCTTAAACGGCTGATCGGTTATCACTAACAAAGATATCAGCGCACCCATGGTGATAGGCAAGATTTTCAACCCCAAGAAGAATGAATCTGAGGGCAAGAAGAGAGTATTAATGCCCATCAATGCGAACATACAGATCAAAATGACTATCCAAAATAAACCCGGCAAGCGGATATTCGAACGCTCAATGCGAGCTTCCCTACTCTCAGCAACCTCTTCAGATTTTTTGATGATATCGGTATACATTGCCGTTTGACGATTAGTTTGGGGTTCAATTGACATCAATTGTCTAGAAATCCCGCGCCACAACATATGGGTCTTGGAGCTGCCTTCACCCTTTTGCAATAGAGCCCACTCGTCATTCACAATCGAGTTCATATAGTCAAATAGCTCAACACGAATAGGCGCAATGGATGGATCGCCAAATCGGGTCAGGAGACGATCTAGGTTATTAATGCGTCCAGCCTCTTGCGATACTAGTGTTTGCACCTCACGAAAATTGCTTTGTGCTTGATTGAGCAAAAAACCAATCAACAATCCGCTAAGCGTGATGATGGATCCAAAAAGACCCAAACCCAATCGGGTGCTATCTTGTGTGGGCGCAAAGATCGGGATGTGTTGCAAAGCACGCGGCATCACATCGAGCAAGGTGACAAAAAAGATAATCAGCAATATCAGAATTTGGATATTACTTCTTCTGTATATCCAATTAAAGAATAGGCTTTCTTTGGAAGGAGTACTCATAAGACCTAGCTATTGATATTTTTTTGTAGAAAATGAAGTGTACGCTCCCAGGCTAGCTGTGCTGCTTCAGCGTTGTACTTTAGGGGAGCCAATCCGCGTGCATCCGATTTGGGGTTTGCAAAGGCATGCTTTGTATCGTAGCGGTGAAATTCATAATCCACGCCTGCTTGTTTTAGCTTTTGCTCCAACTGGTCTACACCAGCAATTGGGAAGAACTCATCATGCATAGCCCAGTGGCCTAACATTGGCTTGCTAATAGCATCCGCATTGACATATTCCAAAGGAGGATTGCCGTACCAAACTATAGAGGCATCGAGCTCCGGCACATTGCAAGCAGCCAAAATGGTCAGCGCACCACCCATACAAAATCCGGTTACTGCTACCTTTGCGCTACCAGTAGCTTTTAAGTACTGAACTGCACCTCGAATATCTTGACCAGCCGCATCACCAAAGTTTAGGTTGCCCATTAAATGCTCAGCTTCATTGGCTTCAATCGCCAACTTGCCACGATATAAATCCGGAACTAATGCGCGATACCCTGCTTTAGCAAGGCGATCAGCAACCGCCTTCACCTCATCATCAAGACCCCACCACTCCTGAATAACGACCACGCCAGGAGCGGTTGCTTTATCAACTGGCTCAGCCAAGTAACCCTGTACCGTCTGTCCATCGGGTCTTTTAAATTCAATCATGAGGTCTCCTTATGTTCTTTAGTTCTTACGCTTTTTTCGTATCAGAATGAATATATCCCACAACCCAAAAAGTGAGCAAGCCACAAATGGCAGCCCCATATCCAACTAGGTTGTAATGCTCCATCCTGCCATTAGTTGTAATTGTGACCACTAGGCCTGCTACTACTGATGCTATGCCTGAAGCTAACATCTGAACTGAGCCAATTAAGCTCATAAAGGTTCCCCGAATTTTGGGCTCTACCATTTGGCTCACAATAGCCATGGCCGGAATCATTCGGCCAGAAATCAAGACAAAGAAAGCGGTCTGATTAACAAGTACCACCCATAAAGGAACCGGTATTAAATTGGTTGTTACTAAGATCGGTATCAAACTAATGATGGCTAGTATGCGAAATACTTTGACCTTGCCATATTTATCCGCCATGTGTCCAATAAATCTAGAGCTCATCAAGGTCGCCAAACCACCACAAAGATAGATCAGGGAAATGTAGGAATTTTCGATCCCAACGTTAGCGGTCAGATAGAGGGCAATATAAGGAATGACAGTAAATCCAGTCAGCATAATTAGCCCCACAAACAGAAAGGCGCGTAGATGACGATGGGCAACAAAGACTTCGTAGATTTGCTTGAAGCGACTACCCTCCTGGACGTGATGCAAATGCCCAGAAATTTTAGGGATATAGCGATATCCAATCAATAGAATCAATATGGAGATGAGTCCAATAAACATAAACGGAGCGCGCCAGCCTAAAAAGCTAATGTGGTTGGCCAAGAACAAACTTAAAGGTACGCCTGCAACAGTTGAAACGGAGAAAGCAGCCATGACCGTACCCAGCGCCTTACCTCTGCGTTCAAAAGGAATGCTATCAGCCACAATCGTTTGCACCAAAGATCCTAGAATGCCTCCAAAGGCACCTGCGCATGCACGGGCGATAAATAGCATGTGATAGTTTGGAGCAAACCCACAAGCTATCGTTGCAATAATGAAGCAAATATACAAACGCAGAAGCAACTGCCTACGCTCAAATCGATCAATGTAATAGGTGGCAAATACACCTGCGATCGCAGCGGCAAAAGTGTAAGAAGACAGCAGCAGACCAAATTGATGCGTATTGATATTGAGCTCCCGAATGAAATCAGGGCCCAATGGCATCATGATCATGAAATCCAGGATATGGGTGAACTGAATACCCGCCAATGAAAATAAAAAGAAGCGTTCTTGCTTCTTCATTTCGGCTGTGTGGGAGGCATTATTCAAGGGCTACTTTACTTGGGTTATTTGATATGCCATTATCAACCCTGGTAAGAATATTTGCTGATCTGAACTTGATTAATATCCCAATAAATTTATGCTAATCACCCCCGACGATATAACCCAATCAACCCTCGTGGGGATCCCCCTTCTTCCGCTAATTAGGGATGCTTTTTATGGGATAGCGGGCCTGATCATTATTCTATTTTTTCATGGCAGTGGCATTAATTATGTCATCATGCGTTTTGAGAAATTTACCAATAAAAACCTCAAGAAAAAACAATACGACTGGGTATTTTTTCATTTCTACCTATCATTTCTCTTCATTGCCATTATTCATCTCATAGAGATTGTTATCTGGGCGGTTTACATTACGCAGATAGGTTTAATTGACAGTGGCATACAGGCCTTAATGTTTGCGGGGAGTTGCTACACCACCGTAGGCTTTGTTCCGGATGTCCTGCCGGCAGGCTGGAAAAGTCTGGCTTTCTTTATTTCCTTCTCCGGACTATTCTCCATTGCATGGACAACTTCAGGCATGATTGGAATGACTAGCTCTTATAAGGCAGCCTGGAACCTCAAGCACCATCAAAACGATCCTACCGCTTCTTAATGTAGTACCCATAGACACAACGATTACCGCCCCTGGATGGGTTGTGTGTATCGTGAATCACGCCATCAATAATTGCCGTGAGATGCTTGGAAACTTTAGCAATTAGTATTGCTTTGGGCAGCTCCTCAGGGCGTAGATGTACCTGACAGCCCGCCCCTACTTTCATGGTGGGCACCCATTCAAAACCTAAACCCACAATGTAATCATGAAATACATTCCGATGATTGCCATTCCTGGGTGATGAACCTTTGACATTGAGCCTTTTAGCAAGGCGGTCATTTTTTAGTTGGGCGTAACTCTCATTTGCCAGTCTTAAATCCTCATAGACCTGCATATAAGGCAGGCTTGCGGCAATGGCAATGGATCTCACAACGCAATCTCCTGCGCCGCCTTTAAAGCCAGCCGCCTCCCTACCGCCATCATTCAATTGAAATGGAAACTGAGAAGATTTAGAGAAGGGGTTTAGAAATCCAAACATTTGATTGTGCCCAATAAAAAATGGATTTGCTTTATGGGCAAATCCATTCTTTTTAGAGGCTTAGCGTACTTACTTAGCTTGAGCCTTCTTAACCTCTAAGCGCCATGCATGCAACAAAGGTTCTGTATAGCCATTAGGCTGCTCAAGACCTTTGAAAATCAGGTCACTCGCCGCTTTATAGGCATATGAATCTTGGTAGTTAGGCATCATTGGCTGATACAAAGAATCACCGGCATTTTGACCGTCAACCACTTTAGCCATACGTTGCAAACTCTCGTTGACTTGATCAGCAGTCACAATGCCATTGAGCAACCAGTTAGCGATGTGCTGGCTGGAGATACGCAAAGTCGCACGGTCTTCCATCAAGCCTACGTTATGAATATCAGGAACCTTAGAGCAACCAACACCTTGGTCAATCCAACGAACCACATAACCCAAGATACCTTGGCAGTTGTTATCTAATTCTTGCTGAATCTCATCCTTAGACCAGTTAGCATTCTCAACTACTGGAATAGTCAACAAGTCGTTAATTAACGCTTCAGCTTCAGCTGCTGTATCGAGCTTTTCCATTTCTTTTTGGAGTTCAGCTACGTTTACTTGATGGTAGTGAAGCGCATGCAAGGTTGCTGCCGTTGGCGATGGTACCCAAGCGGTATTTGCGCCCGCTTTAGGGTGAACAATCTTCTGCTCAACCATGGCCTTCATCATGTCTGGCATTGCCCACATACCTTTACCGATTTGAGCACGGCCACGCAAGCCACAATCCAATCCTGCAAATACGTTACGACGCTCGTAAGCGGATAACCACTTGCTGGTTTTCATATCACCTTTACGCATCATTGGACCTGCATACATCGCTGTGTGCATTTCATCACCAGTACGGTCCAGGAAGCCAGTATTGATGAAGGCTACGCGCGCGCCAGCAGCAGCAATAGCTGCTTTGATATTGGCGCTCATACGACGCTCTTCATCCATGATGCCCAGTTTCACAGTGTCTACTGGTAAGCCAAGTAATTTCTCAACACGCCCAAAGAGCTCGCCTGCAAAAGCCACTTCTTCTGGGCTATGCATTTTTGGCTTCACGATATAAACAGAACCCTTGCGAGTATTACCAATGGTTTGGCTTGCTGGACGATTGATGTCGTATAAAGCAATCAATACAGTCACTACCGCATCCAAGATACCTTCGTAGATTTCTTTACCTTCGCCAGTAATGATGGCTGGGTTTGTCATTAAATGACCAACATTACGCAGGAACAAGAGTGAACGGCCATGCAAAGTTACCACACCGTCTTTTGCATCAACAGCGCCGATACCGGCCTTGTACTTACGATCTGGGTTTAGTGAGCGAGTAATCGTCTTATCGCCCTTCTTCACTTCCTCAACTAAAGTACCTTTTAAGATGCCTAGCCAGTTTTCATAAGCAAGAACCTTGTCGTCACCGTCAACGGCAGCAATCGAGTCTTCCAAATCCAAGATAGTGGAGAGCGCAGCCTCAAGCACAACATCATTGATGCCTGCAGGATCGCTAGCACCAATCGTTTTTGTCTTATTGATTTCAATATCAATATGAACACCGTTATTGCGCAACAAGATAGAGCTTGGTGTTGCTGCCTCACCTTGGTAACCAACAAATTGCTTCTCATCAGCCAAACCTGTTGTAGTGCCGTCTTTTAATTTAACGGACAGCTTATTACCATCAACAGAATAAGCAACTGAATCACGGTGTGAACCTTTTGCCAAAGGCGCAGCCTGATCCAAGAAATTACGAGCGTATGCAACTACTTTTGCGCCACGAATTGGGTTGTAAGCGCCAGTCTTGGTTGCGCCATCTTCTTCTGAGAGAACATCAGTGCCATAGAGGGCATCGTATAAAGAGCCCCAACGTGCATTAGCAGCATTTAAGGCATAGCGTGCATTAAGTACCGGGACCACTAATTGAGGACCAGCTTGCAGAGCCAACTCATCATCTACATTCTTGGTGGTTGCAGTAATTTTTCCTGGGACATCAACTAAGTAGTCGATCTCTTTCAAAAACTTACGGTATGCAGGCATATCCTTGATTGGGCCTGGATTGGCTTGGTGCCATTTGTCCAAATCCAACTGAATGCGGTCGCGCTTTGCGAGCAAGGCATCATTTTTTGGTGTGAGGTCTTTCACGATCTCATCAAAACCTTTCCAAAAATCGGCACTCTTAATACCGGTACCTGGAAGTACTTTGTCTTCGATGAATCGATATAAGGGAGTTGCCACCTGGAGGCTATTGCAAGTAGTGCGCGCAGTCATGTTGTGAACCTTTGTCTCTAAAGCGAAAGTTAATAAATATGGTTAATTAAATATTTTCCATCAATCCTGGAAAGGATGCTGGAGAAGAATGGTTTCATCACGCTCTGGGCCTGTTGATACCATTGCAATCGGCTTACCAGCCACTTCCTCGATACGACGCAGGAACTTTTGAGCCTCTGCAGGCAACTTATCCCACTCGCGAATGCCGAAGGTTGTACCCTTCCAGCCCGAGAAATCCTCATAAATTGGCTCGCAACGGGCAACTGATTCTGCACCACGTGGCAATACATCTAACTTCTTGCCATCAAGGTTATAACCAACGCATAAGCGGATAGTTTCAAAGCCATCAAGGACATCTAACTTAGTAATGCAAAGACCAGATAAGCCGTTAATCTGAATCGAGCGCTTCAATGCAGCAGCATCTAGCCAGCCAGTACGACGTGGGCGGCCAGTGACAGAACCAAATTCTTTACCCACTTCAGCCAAACGCACGCCAATCGGATCTTGTCTTGCTGGATTGTCATGGTCATACAGCTCACTTGGGAATGGACCTGCACCAACGCGTGTGCAATACGCCTTCGTAATACCTAGAATGTATTGCAAGGAGTCTGGTCCAACTCCTGAACCTGCAGCAGCATTACCTGCTACACAGTTACTGGAGGTTACATAGGGATAGGTGCCGTGATCAATATCGAGCAATGTGCCCTGCGCACCTTCGAACAATAGATTTTGGCCAGATTGCTCGGCAGCATACAAAGCGCTGGACACATCCACCACCATTGGCTTGAGACGCTCTGCATAAGACATCGCTTCGGCTAAAGTCTTCTCGTAGCTGACTGGCTCAGCACCATAGTAATTCGTGAGCATGAAATTGTGATATTCCAAGTTCTCACGCAACTGCTCTGCAAATTTTTCTGGGTAGAACAAGTCTTGCACACGCAAAGCACGACGCGCTACTTTATCTTCATACGCAGGTCCAATGCCGCGGCCAGTAGTCCCGATCTTAGCCTCACCGCGCTTTTTCTCGCGAGCATGATCAATAGCTACGTGATATGGCAGAATTAAAGTGGTTGCCTCAGAAATCTTGAGTCGAGACTGAACATCTAAACCAGCAGCCTCGAGCTCGCCGATCTCTTTAAAGAGCGCCTCTGGTGAAAGCACCACGCCATTACCGATATAGCAAATCACGTTTTTATGCATGATTCCAGAAGGAATCAAGCGCAGAATGGTCTTCTTGTCGCCGATGATTAAGGTATGGCCAGCATTGTGTCCACCTTGAAAGCGAACTACTGCTTGTGCATGGTCAGTCAACCAATCCACTACCTTACCCTTGCCTTCATCACCCCACTGAGTGCCAATGACAACTACGTTACGACCTTTGGTTTGCTGCTTTGAAGACATAATGAAATCCAAAAAGATAATTACAAAATAAGTTAACTACTTAACGCCAAATTGATTGCTTTACTTCTTTTTTACTTCCCAAGAACTGCCCTGCTTCACCAGCTCTCGATCACATTCATACTCGGCAGCTTGAGCTACCGCTCCCACTGGAATCTGTATCACTACTTCGCCCTGACTTCTCAAAGTGGCGATTGCCCTGCTTAACTCAGCATCCTCTATCCAAGGAGCAATAATTGCCGTCTTGCGCACATTCAATGGTGACAAGTTTGCTAGAGTCAAAAGATCTAATGAGAACCCAGTTGCAGGACGAGGACGACCAAAGGCCTGACCTACATGATCGTAACGACCACCTCTGGCAATGGGCTGAGGCAATTGATCAACATAAGCCGCGAACATCACACCACTGTGATATTGATAGCCACGAAGATCGGCCAAATCAATACTGAGCTCTAAGTTGACAGATAACTTCGCCGCAGCCAAAACCAAACGCTCCAGGTCTGCCAAAGCTTGGTCAATTGCTACGTGCTTAGGCAGGCCTTTCTTAGCCTTTGCCAATACTTCAGCGCAAGGGCCATTTAACTCGGTCAAAGCCATTAGTGCTTTAGCAACATTTGCAGGTAAACACGCCGCCCACTGACTTAAGCGAGGACGATCTTTACTTTGCAACAATCCATATAAGGTCTCAATGGTTTCTTTATCTAAGTTCTGACCATCTAAGATGCCCGTCAGAATGCCGGCATGCGATAAATCGAGATAAACTTTCTTTAAGCCCGCAACTGAAAGCGTTTTGAGCAATAAGGTAATAGCTTCTAGATCCGCTTCCCAAGTCGCACAACCATAAATCTCGGCGCCCAACTGCAACTCTTCGCGCGCTGAGCTCCCAACTGGTGTGCGAGCGTGCGCAACAGATCCGGCATAGCAAAGACGAGTAACGCCATCACGATTTAATAGGTGCGCATCAATGCGGGCTACTTGCGGGGTTATATCAGCACGTAGGCCTAAAGTACGGCCAGAGAGTTGATCTACTAATTTGAAGGTCTGCAGATTAAGATCGGAACCAGTACCGGTCAATAGAGAGTCTAAAAACTCCAGAATCGGAGGCGCAACCAACTCATAGCCATAGGACTGATACAAATCCAAAATGGCACGACGCAATGACTCCACTTTGCGAGCCTGCGCTGGCAAAACGTCTGCAATATCTTCAGGAAGTAACCAGCGATTCATGATGTGGACTATTCGCTTTCTTATTTTTTGTGCAGGAACTTGAAGAACTCGCCATTCGGCTCAACCACCATAATGTCTTTCTTATCCTTGAAAGAACTTCTATAGGCCTCTAGGCTTTGATAGAACTGGGCAAACTGAGGATCGCGCCCAAATGCTTCTGCATAGAGTGCTGTTGCTTTAGCATCGCCAGCGCCTTTAATCTTTTGGGCATCGCGATAGGCCTCTGCCAAGATCGTATCGCGTTGACGCTCTGCATTCGCGCGAATCTTGTCGGACTCTGCAGCACCAGTAGATCGGAGCTCATTCGCTACACGCTTACGCTCTGCTTCCATACGACGATAAACAGAATCACTGATTTCCGCTAAGAGATCAACACGCTTCAAGCGCACATCAACAATCTCTACACCGATATCAGCAGCATCATCAGCGACTTTTTTACGAATACCCTGCATCACCTCTTCACGCTGATCAGAAATTAACTCACGCACAGTGCGTTTCGTAAACTCTTCATTCAGGGCGGAACGAACTAATTGAGTTAAGCGGTCCTGAGCTAAGCGCTCATCGCCTTTGAAGCTAATAAAGAACTTCCGTGGATCGACAATGCGCCACTTCACATAAGAATCTACTAATAAGTTTTTCTTCTCAGCAGTAATAAAACGCTCTGCTTCTGGATTATCGATTGTCAAAATACGGCGATCAAAGAAACGCACGTTTTCAAATGGCGCTGGAAACTTCATTTGTATGCCCGGCTTCTCAATCACTCGAACAATTTGCCCAAATGAGAACACCACAGCAAACTTACGTTGGTCTACAACAAAAATACTAGAAGACAGAACATATATCAGCGCAATAAAGCCAATACCTGCTGCAATTAAACGATTGGCATTCATTATCTGGACTCCCGATCACGACTACGGAGGCCATCACGTTTATCGCTAGAGCTATTGACAGCTGGTGCTGGCGTTGCAGGAGTAGCACTAGAAGCTGGGGATGGTGTATTTACTCCAGTAGCACCACCCACTGTCACGCTCCCAGTCGGAGTATTTGTACCAGACTGATTTACTTGTGTATTTGCTGCTTGAGCACTTTCAGCGCTCACCTGTGCAACGATCTTATCGAGCGGAAGGTATAAAAGACTATTACTCTTAGTGGTATCAACTAGGATTTTGGTGACGTTGTTATACATCTCGCGCATGCTATCGATATACATACGATCACGCGTTACCTGTGGCGCCTTCGAGTACTCCACCAAGATTTGCTTAAAGCGGGTGGCATCACCCTCTGCGGTAGCAACTACACGAGCCTTATAACCCTCAGCCTCCTGAATCAGACGGGCTGCAGTACCTTTGGCGCGCGGAATAATGTCATTGGCGTAAGCCTGACCCTCGCTCTTCAGACGCTCCTGGTCTTGACCCGCCTTTACTGCATCGTCAAACGCTGCTTGAACTTGTTCGGGTGGTTGAACGTTTTGCACGGTCACACTGGTCACGTATATGCCCGTTTTGTAGCTATCTAAAATCTTCTGAATTGAGTTGGCTAAATCAATACCAATCTTTTCGCGCCCCTCATACAACACAGTATCCATTTTGCTGCGGGCAACTATCTCACGCACCGCAGTTTCTGCCGCTTGAACCACTGCAGTATCGGGATCACGGTTATTAAATAAATAATCTGTAGGATCTTTAAGGCGGTATTGCACAGCAAAACGCACGTCGATGATGTTTTCATCTTCGGTAAGCATTGAAGAATCTTTTTGATTGGTGGCCTTGATCAATACAGGACGACCGACCTCTACCGAGCGAACGCCTGAGAGATTGACAGTCTCCTCAGACTGAATCGGCCAAGGCATGTGCCAATTAATACCAGGCTTAGCGGTGTAATCGTACTTACCAAAAGTCAGAATAACGCCGGCCTGCCCTTCTTGAATAATGAAGAAGCCACTGCAGATCCACACAAAGAAGACCAGCGCCCCAGCAACCAGAATGCTCGCTTTCGATCCAAATGGATTGCTGAAATTAAAGTTAGGAGTATTGATGCCGCCGCTACCGCCATTTCCGCGTTGCGAAGGTGGAGGAATATCAGTGCTGTTTGGTTTATTCGTTGGCTTGCCAGTAGGGCTACCTGTTGCACCTGGTGTTTTCTTGCCACCAAAGATGCCGGCAATTCTGTCATTGAAGTCGCGCCATAGCTCGTCCAAGTCTGGTGGGCCATCTGGCTTCGCTGGCTGATTCGTTGGTTGAGTTTCTACCGGTTTATTGGTTTCTGGATCTGCCTTGGGAGCTTGTTCATTTCCCTGCCCATCTTTGGCATCTTTGGATCCACTGGAATTGTGGCTATTGCCCCAACCTGGATCATTGACCGAAAACAGGTCGAGAAATTTACGCATCATTTGAAAAATAGCTTCGCTTGGCAATCGGATTAAATTCAGAAGTTTCTGGTCGTTCGGGTAAAGGCTCTAAAAACTCATCCGGGGCCAATTGCTTCTTGGCACGGTTGTGCTCGACCCTTATTCTATCAGTCATTTGGGAGCATTCGGCCAAGGCTGAACGGAGTAAATCAAGGCCCAAGCCCGTCTTGGCTGACAGGAAAACCTGGCTCGGAATGCCCTCCCCATCCCGCTCTAAAACAGCCCCACGGGTAAAGGTTTGAGGCATCTGGTCGATCTTATTCATGACCTCGATACGGGGGATGTCATCTGCCCCGATTTCCTCCAAAACCGCCTCAACTTCCGCTTTTTGCTCCCTGGCCACAGGGCTACAGGCATCAATAACATGCAAAATCAGGTCGGCATGGATGGTTTCATCCAAAGTAGCCCTAAAAGCCTCCACTAACTGGTGAGGCAAATCCCGGATAAATCCAACCGTGTCAGAGACGACAATGGAACCAACCCCCTCCAAATGGACCCTTCTAGAGGTGGTATCCAGGGTGGCAAATAACTGGTCAGCTGCATAAGTTCCAGCTTTGGTTAGGGCATTAAATAATGTCGATTTACCGGCATTGGTATATCCAACTAAAGAGACTGAAAACACATCCCGACGATTTCGGGAACGTCTTTGGGTTCTTTGCTGACGCTGCAGCTTTTCAAGCTCATTTTCCAAGCGCTTCGCTTTAGTGGCCAACATCCGGCGATCCAACTCCATCTGCGTTTCACCAGGACCGCCACGCACACCAATACCGCCACGTTGACGCTCCAAGTGACTCCAAGCTCTTACTAAGCGTGACATGCGATAGCGGACTTGTGCAAGCTCAACTTGAGTCTTACCAATATGACTTTGCGCTCTTTGACTAAAGATATCCAAAATCAAGCCCGTGCGATCCATCACATGAAAGCCAATGTGGCGCTCTAGATTACGTTGCTGAGTTGGGGAAAGCGGGTGATTAAAGATGGCGAGCTCTGCGCCTTGCTCCTCCATCACCCTCTTAAGTTCGTTAGCCTTGCCCGAACCAATAAACAAGGCAGGGTCGGTCTTGCCTTTACGTGCAATAACGCTGGCTGCAGGGATAGAGCCGGCGCTGTCAGCCAAAAGACTGAGCTCAGCCATGCTATCCGCAAAATCCTCGCGTCCTGTATCTACTCCAACCAGAACGGCGCGTGCCGCATCTACTCCAGTTTTATACAGGGCTAGCTTCTTCCAAACGGAAATCAATCGCACGAGCGGGAACGATCGTGGAGATTGCATGTTTGTAAACCATCTGTGTCACGGTATTACGCAAGAGGACAACATATTGATCAAAAGATTCAATATTGCCTTGCAACTTAATACCGTTTACAAGATAGATCGAAACAGGAACATGCTCTTTGCGCAAAGCATTGAGGAAAGGATCCTGAAGTAATTGAATTTGTTTGTTATTCATACTGCCCCTTATTTATCTTTTGTTAGCTACTTTTTTGGGAGTCTTGCTTTTTTAAATACCAGTTCACTGCAAACCGTCACTACAAACCATTTATTACGAACTACTCAATCAGTCCTCTATATTGGGCTGATTTTCGAAAAAATCAAGCCCATTTCGAATGATGGATAAAACTCAGCTCAAATTAACGCTTTTTACCTTTTTTACCCTTATCCGCTTCTACGTAGGGGTTTTTAGCGGTATTCATCTGAATGCGCAGAGGAGTACCGCGTAATTTAAAGACATCCCTAAAGCGACCTTCTAAGTATCGCTTGTAGCTATCAGTCACCCCACTCAAGGATGTGCCATGAATGACCACAATTGGAGGATTCATGCCCCCTTGGTGGGCATAACGCAATTTAGGACGGCCCATACCAACGCGTTTAGGCTGTTGATGCTCAATTGCCTCTTGCAAAATACGGGTTAAGCGTGGGGTTGGTAGTTTTGCCATTGCTGCTGCATATGCAGAATCCACATCCTTAAAGAGTTCCTTAAGGCCTGTACCCTTTTTAGCGGAGATTGGGTGCACATTTGCAAAATCGAGGAAGCGGAGCTTTTGTGCAATCTCCAATCGAGCACGCTCTTTTACATACGCATCCAAGCCATCCCACTTGTTCACTGCAACCACTAAAGCGCGGCCAGCTTCCACAATAAATCCAGCGATGTGCGCATCTTGCTCAGAAATATCTTGCTGAGCATCTAACATCAAGATCACCACATTACAGTCAGCAATCGCTTGCAATGTTTTAACAACAGAGAACTTTTCAATCGCTTCAAAAACTTTTCCACGGCGACGTAAACCTGCAGTGTCAACCAAGATGTAAGGCTTGCCATTGCGTTCAAACGGAACTTCGATCGCATCACGAGTGGTACCTGGCATATCAAATGCAATGACGCGCTCTTCACCGATTAATTTGTTAATCAATGTTGACTTGCCAACGTTAGGGCGCCCTACTACGGCGATCTTCATTGGACGATTTGGATCGTTAGCCAATTCATCTTCATCTGGCTCTGCAATACCAAGGGAATCTAATGCGTCGTCAATCAAGCCACGCACACCATCACCATGCGCTGAAGAAATTGGGAACGGCTCGCCTAAACCAAGCTCATGGAAATCAGCTGTGACAACGCCAGCCTGCATGCCTTCTGTTTTGTTAACCGCGAGGATGACTGGTCGGCCAGTCTTACGTAAGAAATCAGCAATGACGCGATCTTGTGGCGCCATACCGAGACGACCGTCAACTAAGAAAATCACAATGTCAGATTCAGCAACGGCTTGCTTAGTCTGCTTTGCCATCTCAGCAACAATGCCGGTCTTAGCTACTGGCTCAAAACCACCGGTATCTACGCAAATAAAAGCACGCTCACCAATACGACCTTTGCCGTAGTGTCGATCTCTGGTTAAGCCAGAAAAGTCCGCCACCAATGCATCACGTGAACGCGTTAAGCGATTAAAGAGAGTCGACTTTCCCACATTGGGACGGCCAACGATAGTGATGACTGGATTCATTTTGGACTGTACGCCGCTATTTTTCCACCTTGAGATTGAACCAAGATGAGGCCACCTACCGCAATGGGGGCAGCCGAGATTGGACTACTATCGTGACGAATACGCGCTACCATCTCGCCATTCGCCTGTGAAAATGCATGGATATAACCTTGAGCATCACCCATGAGCAGCACTCTGCCCACCGCAAGCGACTCACCAACATCACGGAATGTCAGCTGCGTGTTTTCCCAAACTTGAGTGCCATCTTTAGTTGCAAAGGCGGTGACATAAGACTTATCGTTTGCTGAAAAAACCATGTCAGTGCTTTGAGAGGTGCCGGTATAACTTGAATAGTCTTTGAACCATAAAAGGTTGCCTGTACGAGCCTGCCCGCAACCAATGCGTCCTTGATAAGAGACTGCGCAGAGGATATCGCCTTCCATACTTGGCTTAGCGGTGACATCATTTAAGCGCTCAATCTCTGAGAAGCCCTTAGGAAAAGAAACGGGTGTCTCCCACACTAAGCCGCCATTAGCAATAGCAATCATGCCAAAGCGGCCACCAGTGAAGCCAGTAACAATGACTTCGTTGCCAATAGCCAGCATGCCGTAGCCAACACGCAATGACAATGCAGCCTGTTGACGCTGATAAGTCCATTTTTTAGCGCCCGTTAGCGCATCCAGCCCAATGAAGCGATTGTCTAGCGCACGCACTACGACAACGCCACCGGCTACCACCGGCTCACTTAATACCTCGCTACCAACGCTGACATTCCACATCGGCTTGCCAGTATCGTCATAGGCGTAGACCATGCCTTTGGTGCTCACAGCTACAGTAGTGCGGCCATCAGATCCGGGGCCAATAGACAAACGCTCAGGAACAGAAACAGACCAGAGCTTATTGCCGGTTGCTAAATCAATCTTCGCTAAGTTCCCGCCATGAGAAGCGGCGTACACCGCATCGCCAGCAACAATAGGATGAAAGTTAAAGGATTCAGATGAACCAATGCTAGTTGACCATACAGGCTGCAAATCAAATTGATTGGTAACAGTCACTAAATCAGCGGGTTTCCTTACTCTGGAGCTACCAGAGCATGCGGCTAAAGCAATTACCACGGCACCCAATACCAAGGCGGCTCCTAAGCGCATCGGTAAATGCTTCAATTCTTTAGTCATCACTGAGCAACTCCTCCAACAGCATCTAATTTAACCTTGAGAAGACGACGCGCCTCTTCAGGGAATTCTTTTGCTTGGTCTAATTTTTTCCAGGCATCTTGATAGCTTACTTTAGCTTGCTCATTTTTCTTTTGCGCTAAATACCAATCCCCACGACGCTCAAGCCATAAAGATTCAAAACCAGCAATCGGTTTCTCATTCAAGATTTGATCTGCCTCTGCAAAATCTTTTTCACTGCCCTGCTCAATTAATTGAGTTACTAAGCGTAATTTCGCCAACCCAAGATAACCATCATTAGATGCATTTTTTGCCGCCCAACGCAAATACTCCAAAGCTTTTGCGCTATCGCCTGCATCCGATGCAATTCGTGCAGCGATCAAACTAGACATTGCTGCGTATGGTGTACGGCCAAAATCTTTTTGCAAGTCATCTGTTGCGCGCAGGGTCTGATCTTTATCGCCTTTAGCAATGGCACCAACCATCGTTTCATAAAGCTTAGACGCTTCAAGTGCCTGACTATTGCGCCACCATTGATAGCCACTGTATGCAGCATAAGCAAACAAGGCAACGGTAACGACCCCAGTAATAAGGTTGCGGTACTTTTGCCAAAACTCTTTGAATTGGTCTAATTGTTCTTGTTCTTCTAGATCTAAAGGCATGTCAATCCAAACTCATTTAATAGGTAATTAGTGTGTATTAGCTTAATTCTATTCGGAGGCGCCTACTAGGGCATCAATTGCCGCCCCTAAGACATCATCCAGAGGCACGGACTTCTGCTCACCCGTACCGCGCAAGTCCTTGAGTTGCGCCTCATTCTTGGCTAATTCATCAGGCCCAATAATGACCGCAAAGGCAGCCCCACTACTATCAGCCTTCTTCATTTGGGACTTAAAGCTGGCCGATTGACCGTCAGGAGGACAGAATAGGATGGTATCGATTCCAGCGCTCCGCAAGCGTTCAGCGATGATCATGGCGGCAGTCAAAGTCTCGCCACCTTGATGCAATACAAAAATATCGCATTGAGCCTGAGCTTCTGGCAATGATCCGGAAACCTTCATTAATTCTAGAACCCGCTCCATACCCATGGCCCAACCACAAGCTGGCGCAGCTTTGCCACCCATACGCTCAATTAATGGGTCATAGCGTCCACCGCCAGCAATAGTGCCTTGAGCACCTAATTCATCAGTCACCCACTCAAATACGGTGAGGTTGTAGTAATCGAGGCCACGAACTAGACGAGGATTAATTTTGCAGGGGATGTTATTCGCTTTAATTAATGCCTGTACCGCATCGAAATGCTTCAGCGACTCCTCGCCCAGAAAATCCAATAATTTTGGTGCGCCCTCAATCAATGCTTGCATCTCTGGATTTTTAGAATCCAATATACGCAAAGGATTGGTAATGAGACGGCGCTGTGAATCTTCATCGAGCTGCGCTTGATTTTTCTCAAAGTAAGTTACCAATGCGGCGCGGTGCTCGGCACGCTCAGGAGCCTGGCCTAGGGAGTTTATTTCTAAACGAACGCCCTTCAACCCTAACTCATCCCATAAGCGCTGACCCATCAGAATGATTTCAGCATCAATATCAGGTCCGGCAAAGCCTAAGGCCTCAATACCAAACTGGTGGAACTGGCGATAGCGGCCACGCTGTGGGCGCTCATGACGGAACATAGGTCCGGTGTACCAAAGACGCTTAGGCCCTTCGTACAACAAATTGTTTTCAATGACAGAGCGCACCAATGCGGCAGTACCCTCGGGACGTAAGGTGAGTTGCTCGCCGTTTAAACGATCCTCAAAGGAGTACATTTCTTTTTCAACAATATCGGTAACCTCACCGATGCCACGCTGAAATACTGCAGTAGCCTCAACGATTGGTGTTCGCAAAAACTCATAGCCGTAAGCACGAGTCAAATCACGTAAAACATGTTCAAGATGAGCCCACTGCGCAGCATCTGCTGGCAGTAAATCATTCATACCGCGCACGCCATTTATCTTTTGCATTTTCTGGACTTTGGTTTGCTTGTTCTCGTCAGTCATTTTTATTATTCTTCTTGTTAAAGCTTGGCAGCGTAGTTTTGTTTGACATAGTCATCTACGATCACCTGAAACTCTTCGGCAATTTTCTCACCACGCAGCGTTTTGACTTTAATTCCATCGACAAACACTGGGGCAGCAGGGGTTTCACCTGTTCCAGGCAATGAAATACCAATATTGGCATGCTTACTCTCGCCTGGGCCATTCACGATACAGCCCATCACGGCGACGTTCATATTCTCTACGCCAGGATGGGTTTTCTTCCATACAGGCATTTGTTGACGCAAATAAGACTGGATATTCGCTGCCAACTCCTGGAAGGTAGTGCTAGTAGTTCTTCCGCAACCTGGGCATGCAATCACCATCGGTGTGAAATTACGCAAGCCCATGGTTTGCAATATTTCTTGGGCAACGATAACTTCATTTTCACGAGGAGCGCCTGGATCAGGCGTCAATGAAACGCGGATCGTATCGCCAATACCTTCTTGCAACAAAATACCCATTGCTGCTGTTGAAGACACGATACCTTTACTGCCCATGCCTGCTTCAGTTAGACCTAAGTGCAGCGGATAGTCGGAGCGACGAGACAGATCACGATACACAGCAACCAAATCTTGGACATTGCTGACTTTGCAAGAAAGCAAAATTTGATCGGGGTTCATACCAAACTCAACTGCTTTTTCGGCCGACTGCAAAGCCGACTGAATCAACGCCTCAATCATCACTTCTTGAGCAGTTTTTGGATTTGTTAGGGCTGCATTGCTATCCATGATCGAAGCCAGAAGCTCTTGATCCAAGCTGCCCCAGTTCACACCAATTCGAATAGGCTTGTCGTATTTGCAAGCAGCTTCAATCATTTGTGCAAATTGTGGATCGCGCTTGGCGCCCTTGCCCACATTGCCTGGGTTGATGCGGTACTTCGAGAGCGCTTTAGCGCACTCCGGAAAATCGTTTAATAAAGTATGGCCGTTGTAATGGAAGTCGCCAATCAACGGCACCAAAACATCCATCTTGTCTAACTGCTCACGAATATAGGGAACTGCGGCAGCCGCCTCTGGAGTATTGACAGTGATACGCACCATCTCCGAACCAGCGCGGGCCAATTCCTTTACCTGAATTGCAGTACCCACTGCATCCGCAGTATCGGTATTTGTCATTGACTGCACACGCACTGGTGCATCTCCACCAACGGTAATGATGTTGGTTTTCCAGGCAACGGTTGCTTGACGCGTTGCACGCTTAGGGGATGGGCCTAGCGGAAGTGATGGCAACGATTGATTAGAGCTCATTAGGATCTATGGATTGGGTTCTAATTTTTTTACTTAAGCTTTTTGAGCCACTCAATGGGATGCTCGTTTGGTCCCAGATTGGTATCTTGATCAAACTCTTCATCCGGCTCAACCTCGGCGAGTTCAATCTCAGCATTGTGAACAGCGCGTTCACGCACACGGGTGCGATCCACAACATCTCCTGCCAACTGACCGCAGGCGGCTGCAATGTCATCACCGCGGGTCTTTCGTACAGTAGCCACCATGCCCGCATCTAAAAGGATGCCGGCAAAAGCATTGACGCGTTGCGCTGATGAGCGCTTGAGGCCGGACTCTGGGAAAGGGTTAAATGGAATGAGATTAATTTTGCACTTAATGTTTCTGAGTAAGCGTACTAATTCTTTTGCCTGGATGTCGGAGTCATTCACGCCATCGAGCATGCAATATTCAAAGGTCAAGAAATCTCTTGGTGCAAATGGCAAGTAACGTTCGCACGCATCAAGCAATTCACGTAGAGGATATTTTTGATTGAGTGGTACCAATTGATCGCGTAATGCGTCATTGGGCGCATGTAATGAAACTGCCAATGCTACAGGGCAATCTTGTGCGAGACGATCAATCATCGGCACTACACCCGATGTAGAAACGGTCACACGACGGCGCGATAAACCGTACGCTCTGTCATCCAGCATCAAGCGCAACGCAGATACCACGTTGTCATAGTTGAGCAAGGGCTCACCCATGCCCATCATCACCACATTAGAAATCACACGACCAGTGTGTTCCCAGCCTGGCGTTGGAAACTTTTCTATTCTGCGAATAGCCTCTGGGTCATTGCGCAAAAGATGTTCAGCAAACCAGAGTTGACCAATGATTTCGCCGGAAGTCAGATTGCGTGAAAAACCTTGATGCCCAGTTGAGCAAAAACGGCAATTGACTGCGCAGCCCGCCTGAGAAGAGATACACAAGGTGCCTCGATCATCCTCAGGAATAAACACAGACTCGACTGCATTACCAGCGCCCACGTCCAATAGCCACTTGCGTGTACCGTCATTGGCGTGCTCATCTTTGATAACGGGGAGGGAAAGTACTTCCGCTTTATCTAACAAAGTTGCTCTAAAGCTTTTTGCTAAATCACTCATATCATTAATGTCAGCTACACCGCGTTGGTGTATCCACTGCATGAGTTGCTTTGCCCTAAAGGGCTTTTCATTCAACCCCGCGACATACGCTGCCATTTGGTCAGCGTCAAAATCCAAGAGATTTACGCGCGGGGAGGTCAATGCGCCTACTTATAAATTAAATAGGTTGTTCGTTAGCAATCGTTGATTAACGATTGAAAACATTCATGCCAGGGAAGAAGAATGCAACTTCCACAGCAGCTGTTTCAGGAGCATCAGAACCGTGAACCGCATTTGCATCAATGCTGTCAGCAAAGTCAGCACGGATTGTGCCTTTTTCTGCTTTCTTCGGATCAGTCGCGCCCATCAAGTCACGATTCTTAGCAATAGCACCTTCGCCTTGCAATACTTGAATCATCACAGGACCAGAAATCATGAAGCTCACCAAATCTTTGAAGAAAGGACGGTCTTTATGAACGCCATAGAACTGCTCAGCTTCATTTTGTGACAAATGCGCCATTCTGGAAGCAATGATCTTCAAACCAGCGGATTCAAAACGGTCATAGATTTTGCCGATGACGTTTTTAGCGACAGCATCAGGTTTGATAATAGAAAGGGTGCGTTCAATTGCCATGCAAGACTCCAATAGTGATTTCAAAGGTATTTGCTAGGTGAGGCCAATAAAGCCACCCCACTCCAGCGACCCCCGAATTATACATTGCCTGACCGTATTTACCCCTATGTCTGTAGGGCTAAGCCCTTGAATTTACAGGGCATAAGCCTTTAATTTGTAGGTCTTTTCTGTCGGGGCTTGAAATTAGGGTGTTTTGTCTATACTTATCCTCAACAGCCCTTCATGGGCTCTTGTATTCACTATGAAAAAGAAGGAGTCAATATGAGTGATCTGAACTCTTACGGCTTTGGCCAAACCGGCTCAATTAGCACCGTCCAGGTACGCAACCGCGTGCTTCGCAACACCTACGCCCTTTTAGCGCTCTCCATGGTTCCAACTGTGATTGGTGCTTGGCTTGGTGTAGCAATGGGTCTAAGCCTGTTCTCTGGCAGCCCATTTATTGGCTTCATCGTCTTCATGGCCGTAGCTTTTGGCTTCTTCTGGGCAATTGAAAAGAATAAAGATACAGGCGTCGGCGTTCTCCTGCTCCTGGGCTTTACCTTCTTCATGGGCATCATGATGTCCCGTTTGATTGGCTTCACCCTCAATAGCTATAGCAATGGTGCGACATTGATCATGTTGTCATTTGGCGGCACGGCTGCAATCTTCGCTACCATGGCAACTATTGCAACAGTGAGCAAGAGTGATTTCTCTGGCCTAGGCAAATTCTTGATGGTAGGCGTACTTCTCTTGATCGTTGCCTCATTGGCAAATATCTGGCTGCAATTGCCAGCTTTGATGTTGACTGTGATGGTGTTAGCCATCGCCATCTTCTCAGCCTTCATCTTGGTTGACGTGCAACGCGTTATCAATGGCGGCGAGACTAATTACATCATGGCTACTTTAGCTATTTATTTAGATGTGTATAACGTCTTCACCAACTTACTTGCCCTCTTGGGTATTGTTGGTGGCAATCGAGATTAAGGGAGATTAAGACACGCTAAAACTTTAGTGTGTTGTTCTCATCAGGCGCCTGCGGGCGCCTTTTTTACTGCTGCTATTTAGTCTGTTTGTTTAGCTAAATAATTAAGTCGCTACAAACATACTGACAGCATAGGATAGCGCAACCAAAATCAATAAGATTGCAAAACTATCTGAGGCCTTCATGACACTCTCCCGAAGATAAAAAGTTGAGCAGCAACACATCACTGCACAAGCCCAATCTACTCTTCTATAAGACATGATTTTTAGGGCGCCGCACCAGCATCAGGCTAAATGCACTAAATTAGCGCCCTTCTGGTGCAATTATTAAGCATCAGGAACACTCGAGAATGAAAGTTTAGAAGCGCCAACCCAAAGAAACACCATAGGAATTGATATTAACCTTGTCGGTTGAGCCATCACTCCACTGAACGGTTTTATAGTTTTGCTGTGCTACCTCTACTCTAGTAAAGAGATGTTTGGTGAGCAGGTATTCCGCACCAATGCCGTAACTAGGTCCATTCATCCATTGATAGTAGCCAGGTGATGAGTATTTGGACCAAGACCATCCGAGCTTAATATAGCCTAATAAATTTTCAGTAAACGCATAAGCCACTTTTCCGCCTGCTTCGATGGGGTGCTGTGCGTCAGGATCAGAGCCCGCAGTATCCGTTGTAGCCAAATCATAACTACCATAGGCGCCAACTAGCCATTGATTATTTATAGCCTTGTATGCGTCAGCAGTAATACTGGGAATTCCGCTTCGACTAGTTTGTGAGCCGCCGGGTGTTGAAACATCAGTAATAGAATTTAATGCATAGTCCACAGACAAACCAAAACCTTCAAAGTTTTGCGATTGACCGTAAGCAATAGGCGCAGAAAGAGCCCATAGCAAAATTGCTATTTTTTTCATGTAACTACCCCTTGATACTTATTTTTATTTATTACTGACTACTATATCAAAAGGCTAGGCTTTATCAAAAACTGCCATAGACTCCACATGGGAGGTATGGGGGAACATATTAATAATGCCCGCACTGCTTAAGGTGTAGCCCGCTTGATGACACAAGATTTCCACATCCCTCGCCAAAGTTTTAGGATTGCACGATACGTAAACAATGCGTTGTGGTAACAATTCACTTTGCGCAATTTGCAACTCTTCAAGCGCTTTACAAATCTCCATCGCACCCTCGCGCGGGGGATCCATTAACCAGCGCTCTGCTTTGCCCCACGATGCAATTGTTTCTGTTGTGACTTGAAATAAGTCGCTTTGCATAAAGCTGGCTTTATCTATGAGTCGATTATGTTCTGCATTAGCTTTAGCTCGAGTCGTCAAACTCTCTAAACCCTCGATCCCTAAAACCTGTTTTGCTTTTCTGGCAAGAGGTAATGTGAAGTTGCCAATACCGCAAAAGAGATCCAATACTCGATCTGTTTCTTTGACTTCAAGCAATCGAATCGCCCTGCTCACCAATGCACGGTTCATCATGTGATTCACCTGTGTGAAATCCGCAGGCTTAAATGGCATCTCGATCTCAAACTCAGGCAGGCGATAACAAAGCTTGCCGGTCTCGGGATAAAACGGTGCCACAGTCTCAATGCCTTTGGGTTGGAGCCATATCCAAACCTGGTGCTGATCAGCAAACTGTCGGAGAAGTTGCTCATCTTCAACAGTTAAAGGTTTGAGATTTCGAAACACTAAAGCAGTGACTGGTTTTAATTTCTTGGGATCATCCGAGAAAACATCTTCCGGTTCACCAACCGCAATCTCAATCTGTGGCATACGGTCAACGATCGATAACCCCATCACCAACTTGCGCATCTCGGGTAATAAGTCTGATACGTGCTTAGGCAAAATTTCACAAGCTAGCATGTCAGCTACATAGCCACTCTTACCCTCATGAAAGCCAATGAGTACCGTACCTTTTTTAATGGAGCGATTGACAGCGCTTAGACGTGCTCGGTGACGATATTCCCAAGTAGGCCCACCCATCGGGCGCAGAATTTCTTGCGGCCTTACTTTGGCAATATGTTGCAAGTCATCTTCAAGTACACGCTGCTTCATCGCTACTTGCGCCCTGATATCTAGATGCTGCATGGTGCAGCCACCACACACACCAAAGGCTTTGCACTTAGGTTCCGCCCTAAACACGGCGGGTTTCAGAATGTCACGTACTTTGGCTTTGCTAAAGCGCGCTTTATTACTGGTGATGGTGTAAGTAACCAACTCGGTTGGCAGCGCGCCTTTAATAAAGATCACCTTACCGCTTTGACTTTGGGCGGCCTCCTCCTCATTGGGTGCCAGGCGTGCAATCCCCTGGGCATCCAAATCCAGTGCTTCGACTTTAATTGGCTCAGTCACCTCAATATTGACTGGCTTATCCCCTCTACGCATCCGCAGAAAAACCTTGGAGATATTCTTGCCACTGACTGCCATTAGGCTCTTTAGATTCTTTTTCTAAATAAGCCTTCACGAAATCAATTTCTTCTTGATATTCAGCATCAGAAAAGCCGCCACGCAGCAATTGAAAACGACAGTACATGAGATAAGTATTGACCACATCGGTCTCGCAGTAACGGCGGATGTCATTAATCTTGCCATCCTGATACGCGGGCCATACTTGGCTGCCGTCCATACCCATCTTGCCTGGGAAACCACATAGCTTTGCCAATCCATCTAAAGGGGCATTTGCACGACCATTGAATTTAGCCAATAGATCCATCATGTCGAGATGGCGCATGTGATAACGACTGATGTAGTTATTCCACTTAAATTCTCGGCTATCAGAATCCTGGCTCTCACCCATCTCCCAGTAGCGCGGAGCTTGCACATGATTGGCTAAGGCGCGATAGTGCAGCACGGGCAAATCAAACCCGCTGCCATTCCAAGAAACGAGTTGAGGGGTGTATTTTTCGATGAGATCAAAGAAAGCTTGTATTAAGACTCTCTCATCATCCTGCGGAGTCCCTAGAGTGCCCACTTTAATTTGTGGCAAACCTTCTTTAGTAGTCCTGCGGATCACACAAGAGATAGCAACAATTTTTTGCAGAAACAAGGGTAGAAATTCACTACCGGTCTTTTCTGCGCGCTCCGCCATCACTTTGCTAGCAACCTCGGCATCGCTCATGGAGTCTGGAAAATCCTCCAGACGACGCAATCCAGTGACATCTGGAATGGTTTCTATATCGAATACAAGAACGGTGGCCATAGCCCCTACCTTAGACCGACAACATTACTGCAAGTACGGCGTTGGATTAACTGGTTTGCCGTTAACGCGTAACTCGAAGTGGAGCTTAGCTGCAGTAGTGTCTGTATCACCCATCTCAGCAATCTTCTGACCCTTACGAACGGTATCACCCTCTTTTACCAAGAGCTTACTGTTGTGGGCATAAGCAGTGAGATAGGTGTTGTCGTGCTTAACAATCACCAGGTTGCCATAGCCACGCAAACTATTACCTGCGTAGACTACTTTGCCATCAGAGGCGGCAAGAACTGGCTCGCCGACCTTGCCGGCAATATCGATACCTTTGTTAGTTTCACTGAACTCACCAGTAACCTTGCCTTTTGCAGGCCAAGATAAACGAATACCTGGCTCAGCAACTACCTCGTTTTTTGCTGGCTCAGGAGTAGAAGCTACTGAATCTGATTTTTCAGAAGATGGTTTTTTCTCAGCCACTTTTGCAGGCTTAGTTCCTGCTGGTGCTTTAACCATAATCAAGTCACCCACTTCAATCACATTCGGATTAAAGCTAGGATTAGCTGCCTTGTTCCACTGCACCACATCACGTGGTGCCTGACCATGGTCCAAAGCAATGCGCGCCAAGGTGTCACCTTTTTTAACGCGATAGTAACCAGGGGGCGCAGGCTCACTTGAGCCACCACTACGATCAGTCACGCTAGCAGGCTTAGTGCGAGGTGTAGAACATCCAACCATCAACATCAAGGATGAGGACATGAGCGCGGCGAGGAAAAGTTTCAATAAAGTGGATAGCATCAAAAAGGGATCTGAATTGGTGAATTCATCATAAATCTCATACTACCCCTGATTGTAAGGGTACAAAAAAGACCCCGTCCAGTACAGTTCTTTGATAGCGCTGGGAACTCATTCTTTCAACCATCACCAGTTGCTGCTCTTTGTCATTTTTGGCGACTGGGGCAACTAAGCGCCCTCCAATTGCTAATTGGTCAAGTAAGGCATCCGGAATACCCAAGCCAGCTGCAGCCAAAATAATCCCATCAAATGGAGCGGCCTGAGGCAAACCTAAAATACCGTCGCCATAGATCAAACGAAGGTTGTTAATGCGAAATGGGCGCAACTTAGCTCTTGCCATGTCATGCAGCGGACGAATACGCTCTATGGAGTAAACCTCATCCGCCAATAAACTCAGTACCGCCGCTTGGTAACCACAACCAGTGCCAATCTCTAATACTTTGCCAAGTTTATGTTTGGGTTTATGAAGCAACTCAATCATGCGTGCTACTACTGATGGCTTAGAGATAGTCTGCTCATGCCCAATTGGTAGAGCAGTATCTTCGTAGGCTTGTGCATGCAATCCAGCATCCATAAAAGCGTGCCGAGGAACAGTAGCAATCGCCTCTAATGTTTTACCGTGCTTTACTCCGCCAGCATGTACTTTTGCTGCAAGGGCCTGCCGATAAGCAGCAAAGCGTTCGGTTGGAGCTTTCAACCGCGATCCCAACCATTTGCGCGCATCGCTGCTAAACGAGCATGGTGCGTTAAATCGAGTTGCATTGGCGTAATCGAAATACATCCTTCAGCAATCGCATGAAAGTCCGTACCCTCCGAACCCTCTTTCACATCGCCCGCAGCGCCGATCCAGTAGATCTTCTCACCACGTGGACTGTCTTGCACCACTACTGGTTGAGAGTGATGACGATTGCCAAGACGCGTTACACGCCAGCGATATAAATCAGCATAAGGACGATTAGGGATGTTGACGTTCAATAGCGTTGCTGTACCCTCAGTACGAGCCAAGGCAGAAACCAACATTTGGGCCACTACATCATGCGCTGCTTTAGCGGCATCTTCAATGCGATTCCAGCCACGATCAATTTGTGAGAAAGCAATACCTGGCACACCAAACATCACGCCCTCAACTGCGGCAGCGACCGTGCCAGAGTAAAGCGTATCTTCGCCCATGTTCTCGCCTTGATTGATGCCAGAGATCACTAGGTCAGGTTTCTCATCCAAAAATCCGGTCATGGCAACGTGCACACAATCGGTTGGCGTGCCATTGACAAAGAAAAAGCCATCCCGCTCGCCACCTGCAACGCGATGAATCGACAATGGTCTAGATAATGTGAGTGAATTCGAGGCACCGCTATGGTTCTGCTCAGGAGCAATCACGGTAATACGGCCCAAGGGACGCACCGCACTCACTAAAGCCAACAGGCCAGGAGCCAAATAGCCATCATCATTTGAAACCAAGATATGCGGTTGTTTTGACATGATTAAACAAGTCCCTGTTTACGTTTGCCACGCGCTCTCATTGCTGCGTAGATCACTGGCAATACTAGTAAAGTCAAAATCGTAGTAGTTACCATTCCGCCCACAATCACAAGAGCCAACGGACGCTGTGCCTCGGAACCGATCGAATGTGACAAAGCTGCAGGTAGGAGACCTAATCCAGCCAACATTGCTGTCATCAATACAGGGCGAACGCGCAATGCAGCACCATCTACCATCGCATCTTTCATGGCGCCATGCTCTTCAGCTACGGTTTTATTAATATACGAGATCAAAATCACACCATCTTGAATCGCAATGCCAAAGAGCGATAGAAATCCAAATAAAGCGGAAATACTCAAGGTCTCACCACCAAGATGCAAAGCAATGATGCCGCCAATGGCAGCGAAAGGAACGTTAATCAAAACAATCACTGCATCGCGGAAATTACCCAAGGCAGTTACAAGCAATAAGAAAATGGCAACGAGCGTCAATGGAATGATAACCATGAGCTTTTGTTGTGCAGCCTTCATTTGGTTAAATTGACCGTCCCAAGCAATGGTGTAATTCGTTGGCAAGGCTACATTCTTTTCAACTAAATACTTGGCATCCTCTACAGCACTGCCCAAGTCTCGACCGCGCACACTAAAGATCACAGCGATGTAGCGTTTACCGGCTTCACGATAGATAAAGAATGGGCCATCGCTTAAACGAATATTGGCCACCATGCCTAAAGGAACCTTTTGACCATTAGGAGTATCAATCAATAAATTGGTGACATCCGGAATATCGTTGCGACTAGCCTCATTTAAACGAACAGCTATGCCAAAGGTTTTTTCATCTTCTAAGAAGTTTGAAACTGGTGCACCGCCAATCGAATTTGCAACAACCGTTTGAATATCACTGACATTCACACCGTAACGTGCGGCCATATCACGATCGATCTGAATATTCAAAGTGGGCTGACCCAATTCCTTGAGAATATTCTCATCTTCAATACCGCGTACTTTTTTGAGCTGAGTCACCACCTCATGCGCTTTTTGTGCAAGAACTTCTAAATCAGAGCCAAAGATCTTGACAGAATTTTCCCCTTTAACTCCGGATAAGGCTTCATTCACGTTATCTTGGATGTACTGAGAGAAGCTGTAATTAATGCCTGGGATCTTATCAAGCTCAGCCTGCAGATGTTGCAATAGAATATGCTTGCTTGTGCCTTTTGGCATCTCCTCAGGAGACTTTAAATACAGGCCATACTCTTGATTAAATACCCCTGTTGAATCTGTACCATCATCAGGGCGACCAATCTGAACGGCAACCTTTTCTAATTCTGGCTGCTTTAAGAAAGTCTCGCGCAACTGATTGGCGACTTTAATGGAGTAATCAAGATCCACCGTATTGGGAAGTGTTACGCGCAACCAAATATTATTTTCTTCTAGGGTTGGTAAAAATGCTGTTCCCAATCGAGTGGCACTTAATAAAGTTACACCCAAAATGAAAATAGAAATTGCAATCACGTGACGTGGATGATCCATCCAATTACGTAATATTGGGCGATAACGCTCCAACATCCACGTAATAAATTTCGGTGGCTCATGATGAAAATTATCCCCAAAGACATACGACATCGATGCGGGTAGGAAGGTCAAACTCAGAATAATCGAGGCCACCAAAGCAAAGCCCATAGTGAAGGCCATTGGCTTAAAGATAATACCTTCAACACCGCCCATTAAAAACAACGGTGAATAAGCCACAATGATGATGCTGGTGGAATAAATCATGGCACGCTGGACTTCGCTAGTGGCCAAAATAATGCTTTGATTGACCCGCTTACCACCCTCTTCCATATGGCGCATCACGTTTTCCGTAATGATCACAGCCGCATCCACAATCACACCGAAGTCAATTGCTCCTAGCGAGATCAAATTCGCTGGCACATTAAATATATACATCATGATGAAAGAGAAACATAGCGCCAGCGGTATCACTGCAGCAACTACTGCAGCAGCACGGAAGTTACCCAAAAATACATAGAGCAATACCAGAACCATGGTGATACCAAAGAACATGGTGTGCTTCACAGTGCCTACAGTGATGTCCAGCAACACCTGTCGGTCATAAAAAGGTCTCACCTGAATACCGGGTGGCAAGATGTGATTATTGACGTTATCAATTTTTTCACGCACGCGAGCCAAGACTTCTGAGGCATTTTCACCGCGACGTAGATAGACGATCCCTTCAACAGAGTCTGGATTGCTATCGAACTGAAACAGGCCCAAGCGGGGTGCATTACCAATAAGAACAGTTGCAATATCGCCAATTCGAACTGGTACTCCCTTATTGACTGCAACAACTACTTGTTTAATATCAGCAATATTCTTCAGTAGGCCCACACCGCGCACGACAAACTGTTGCTCGCCACTTGGCAATATGCCACCACCAGTGTTGTCATTCGCTTTCGTTAGTGCATCGATCACCTGAGGCACAGTCACGCCCTTGGACTGAAGACTTTCTGGGCTAACAATGACTTGATATTGGCGAACTTTGCCACCAAAGGAAGAAACGTCAGCTACCCCTGGAGTTTGCTTGAGCTCTTTATAGATCTCGTAATTTTGTAAGGTCTTAAGACGTGTAGGTGACGCGTAATCAGAAGTCACCTGGTAACGCAAGATTTCACCAGTCGCATCTGAATCTGGACTAACACTGGAACTTACCCCTGCCGGAAACGCCACATTGCCTAAATTGGTGATGAAGATTTGGCGAACTTTAAAGGGGTCGGCATTGTCATTGAACTTCAACGTAACAACGGACAAACCAAACAGAGATACCGAGCGAAACGCTTTGACCCCCGGAATACCAGCTAAGGCATTCTCAACTGGAATAGTGACTTGTTGCTCGACCTCAGTTGTACTTCTCCCTGGCCATTGGGAAATCGCCTGAATCGTCAGCGGCGCCACTCCTGGGTATGGCTGAATCGGTAATTGTTTTAAGCTAAATGTGCCAAGCACCAACAGCACAGCAGCGGCAAATAAAATAATGACGCGCTTATCTAAAACTCCCCGAATGAAGGAGGTTACAAAACTCAATTATTCCTCCTGCTTGGCAAAACGGTCGTTCAATAGAACCGCGCCATCAGTTAAGACTAACATTCCAGGATCTAGACCCTCAGTTACTGCGAAACGCTTACCATCAAGATCGTAGCCTTTCACAGAAAAACGGCGGAAGGTGTCTTTAGATGTTTTGATGATGACATAACGCATCTCGCGCACTCTCACAATCGCTGACTGAGGAACCACAACAGCCTCTGCCTCGCCTGTCTTAAGTTTTGCACTGACATACATATCAGGACGTAAGAAACCATCGGTATTTTCAACATCACAGCGTATGAGCAAAGCATGTGTCTCTGGATCCATTGCTGGCGCAATGTAATTAGCTTTAGCAATAAATTCTTTATCAGGATAGGACTCGGAACGTAGCACCATGGTCTGCCCTTTTTGAATCTTCCGAATATCCTGCTCGTACACATTACCTAAGAACCATAACTCTTTAGGGTTTGCCAAGGTCACCAAGACATCGCCAGCATTCACTATCGATCCTGGCTCGATAGAACGCTTTACCACCACTCCCTGTAAAGGAGAGCGCATCACCAGGTTATATTGGGTTTTTCCACTCTTATCTAAAGTCTTAATATCTCCATCGCTTGCCCCAAGATTACGCATCCGGTTAGCTGCAGCTTGCTGAGTAATTTGAGCATCGCCCAACAGATCACTCATTGTCTTGTTCGCCTCAAGCACTTTAGCGGTCTTAGAGGACAATAAATATTCTTGTTGCGCAGAGAGAAACTCAGGGCTATAGAGCTCTACTACTGGAGAGCCGACTTCAACTGGTGCACCATCAAAAGCATAGATACGCTCAACCCTACCCGGGGCTCTAGCGGAGAGCACTTTAGATTTTTCAGCATTAAATGCAAGGCGACCCGGAACATTTAATTCAACAGGTACTTGAGTTTTAACTGCATCTTGGAAAATATAAATGTTGGGATTGAGATCTACACCTGGGAGCTTTAACTCCATTGCACCGGTGTTTTCAATCGATAAAGTCTTAGCTGTTTTTTCGAGCTTAACCGGACGGTTCACGTTAACGAATAAACCAATCACAATACCCAGCATCAAAATAGAAACACAAATTATGACTAAGCGGAGGCGCGCACGCGTCTCTGGTGGAAGCGCCCAGTATGAGCGGTGAATCTCATTGGTATTGGCGGCGATGCGAGCAGTGAATTTATCCCTTAGCTTCTGAATCTCTTCGGAAGCTCGCTTGAGGATATTGGTTAACTTGTCCTTCAAAACAACTCCTTAAAAAGGTTCTTTGCCAGCAGAAACCAGCAAGACTGCCTGGGATTGCATCAAATTTGCTTCCGCCAAAGCCAGTTGCACCTCTAAATTACGCAACTGCGTCTGTGCCGTCAATAAATCATTAAAGCCTTGACCGTTATTGGAATACTGAATTAATCCTACCTTGTAAGCAGCATCTGCTTGTGGTACTTGGCGATCTTTCAAAAACTGGGTTTGATTCTTAGCTTGCTCATAAGCAGCATAAGCAGTATTCACAGCGAGCACGATTTGCTGACGATTAGAGATATTACCTGCCTCAGCAGCCGCTTGATTGCGCTGTGCCTGCTCTACCCCGTACTTTTCCTTGGTAAAGAAATACAAAGGAATGATGAGGTCCAGCTCCAACTGGTAGAACAGTGCGCCATTGTTTGCGGAAAATGGGCCACGCGGCGTGTAGGATGAACCAATCACTTGGAAGTCTGGCAAATAAGCTTTCTTTGCAAGATCCACGCCTTTACGTGCAGCATCTAATTGCAGCGCAGAGCTCTTTAAAGCGGGATGACTACTTTCAGCATAGTCTTCAAGCTCAACTAATGTAGGTACACCGTTCATAGCACGGCGCACATCACCACGGAGCACTAGCTTCTCACGGGAGTGTCGACCTACTAAAGTATTAATATTATTGAGTGCAACTTGAAGTTGACGGTCAACATTAAATTGATCAGCCTCAGCAGCGCTTTGTGCCACCTGCGCATTAAGATACTCAACATAAGCTGCAGCATTATTCGCATAACGAGCCTTAGCCACATTCTTGATCATCTCTAGGCGGATGACAGATTCTTTAAGAACCTGTAGTTGCTTTTGTGAGGCGAGTGCGCTGTAGTAAAGACTGGAAAGCTGTGCGCCTAACTGCAAATAGGTCGCCTCTGACTGGGCCAATAAAGCCTCTGCATTTGTATCGGCAATATTCGCTGCTAAGCTTTTTTTGCCTGGAAACTGAAAAGGTTGTGCAATCGAAATGGCATTGTTACTACTGATACCTCCAGGATATTGCTGTGATGGTGCATTTGCCCCACCTAAAGCAAGTGGAGAATTCACCGGCATGCCTGACCACACCAATCCGACCTGTGGATTAGCTGGTGCATTAATTTGTGGAACAGTTGCCTTGGCAGATAAGTAAGACTCACGCAATGAAGATAATTGCGGATTGTTCACTTTGAGCTCATTCCAAAGCTGGCGCAAATCCATCTCGGTTGGCCCGGATGAAATAGGCTTGGTATAAATTTTTGGTGTGTTTACTTTGGTTACTGGGGCAAACATTTCGGCCGCCTTAGAGCTAGCGCCAAGTTGCGCTCCGATTGATGGTGGCGCCGCCAATGAAGTATCACCAGTCTGAACAGTAACGCTTCCGGAAGTGTTATCCATGGATGACTGAGCAAACGTTGAAACAGAAAGAGTGGAGGCGCAAACAACAAAGGCTGCCATTGCAAATGGAGTCACTCTTTTGAGCGGTGTCGCTACGCTAGTTTTGTGTTTGCCGAGAATCAACAAAAGCGGCTGCCTCTAAATCAATAAAAATGCTGTTTTTATAGCCCCAAATGTGGATTTTGAACCAGTCAAAAGCCATTTCTGGGGGTTTTAAGGATTATAGGGTACAAAAGCCAAAAGTCTAATTATTGACAATTGCTATCTTATTGATTCTAAAGATAATAATTATGGTTAGAGCCTGTAAAGTCTTTAAAACTCGGCATGGATCCTAAAAGACATGATGTTTACCGGGCCCCGAGCTGAGTTATAGGCCGGATTATTGATGCGCTGAAAGTTCACGCCAGCGAGCACATTTTTAACCACCATCGCGTTGTAATAGATTTCTCCAATACGCTCAGGACGATAGGAGATGGTTTGGCTGGGGCTTGCATAGTCGCCAATGAAATAAGACACTCCTCCAGCTTGCAAGTAACCCCTTCTAAAACTGGAAAGACCATTTTGCATCATCGATACGCCGATGGTGTCGTTGGGACGCTTCCAGCTTGTCCCATTTAAGCCCATGCCAACCGAAACAGAATTATCGGCTTCTGTAAACGACATGGTTTCTGTATGGCCATCAGAGGTAAATGCGCGTCCATAGATGCCAAGATCCTTGGTTAACGCTTGCTCACCATTAATACCAATACCAGTTTTATATTGGTAGTTATTGCGTACATTGTTAATGGCTTGTGTGCCTTGTGCATTATTAGCCACTACATAATTTGTCGCATCCTGAAAGCGCGCCAAGATCATGCGGTTACGATAAGCCAAGACACTTACCTTACCTGGCAAGTCGCCAATATTGTGTTGCCGCTCAACCTCCACTTGGTCACCATAAGTATTAAAAATTTGCCAGTTCAAATCTTTGCCGTTTGGTGATTTTGGTGCCAGCATGCGAGAGGCGCGCATGACCCAGTTATCCAAGTACCACTCCCCTGCCAGGCCCCAACTGTAGCCGCGCGCATCAGCGGAGTAGTCGTAGGCCAGGTAAGTCATATTGCCCCAGTTCATAAACTGAATACGAGGATCTTTAGCGTAACGACTATCGTCAAAAATATCTAAGGTTGAGAACTGGCCACCTGTGAGTACAACACGATTACTACTGACTGTTTGCGTGATTTGATTGGCTTCGTTTTCAAGAACAACTTTCTCACCCTCTTGATTAATGGTTTGCCGCACAAATGCACGCGCCGAATAAAATTTCGCCTGCGCACCAGCAGCTTTAGTAGCCTCTCCATTAGTAAATCCACCTAAACCCACCAAACCTGAAAATGGCACACCAGAAACGACTTCTGGATTGAAATAGATATCCGTGTTGGGTGCTAAGCGAGCACCCATAAATAAAGTACCAGACCAGGTGTAGCTCATTGACTTGGATTCAGACAAACTATTTTGCCCTGAATATGATGAGGTGAAATTGTTATATCGCTGATTAATATATGTAGTTTGGCCATGAACGTTCACTGGCAAACCCCAAATACTTCCTTCGGTAGGCAAGCCATCAATCGGGGCTGCAAAGCTTTCAATTTGGTCGGCGCCAGAACCTGCCCTCTGCGCGAACGCAGTTGCTCCGAAGACTGTGCAAATAATGCTCAACAGGAGGAGTAGATAAATCTTGCGGGTCATTCACAATTTCTAATTGGGATGCCACTGCTATGCAATGACAACATGCCGATGGAGAAAACTAGGCAAACACAGCGTGAGATTGAAGCTCAAGGGTGGTGCAGACCGAATTATCCCCAAAAAGAGGCAATTTACCTAGTCTTTATGTCCTAGAGATGACAGATCAGGGAAGAATCCCTGATAGATTGGGCTCGCATTAGTCTTTGGGTGTGCCCTGAAAACAACTCAATGAGCAAACAGAAGAATTAACGGCGATCCATTAAAGCGCGAGCTAAGGTGCCAGCATCCACATACTCAAGCTCTCCACCTACTGGGATGCCTCTTGCTATACGAGTAACTTTGATGCCCTTGGCTTTAAGTACTTCACCAATATAGTGGGCAGTAGCCTCACCTTCACTCGTGAAATTAGTTGCAAGGACCACTTCACGAATCGGTATACCGGTATCGGGAGTCTCAATGCGATTGAGCAATCGATCAAAGCCGATTTCGTTTGGACCCATGCCGTCGAGTGGCGAGAGACGACCCATCAATACAAAGTAATTACCTTTAAAACTGAGCGTCTGTTCCACCATCACCTGGTCAGCAGGCGTTTCTACTATGCAAAGCAAAGAAGGATCACGGCGACCATCGGAACAAGTACTACAAACCTGCGTTTCTGAGAAAGTATTGCAACGAGCGCAGTGACCAACAGTCTCAACTGCCTCACCTAATGATTGAGCAAGTACTGCTGCACCATTACGATCATGCTGCAGTAGATAGAATGCCATGCGCTGCGCTGACTTGGGGCCTACTCCAGGCAGAACGCGTAATGCCTCGATCAATCGACCGAGTGCATCTTGAGGTGCTTCTATGCGCGCCATTAAATATTCAGGTTCGTATTTAGAAAGATTGAATTAGAACGGCAACTTAAAGCCCGGGGGCATTGGCATACCAGCAGTGGCGCCAGACATCATCTGCGCACTTGCTGCTTCCACTTGCTTGAATGCTTCTGTGTAGGCAGTCACGATGAGGTCTTCCAACATCTCACGATCATCCATGGCACCTGGATCAATCTGCACACGCTTGAGTTCGTATTTGCCAGAGACAGTTACTTTTACCAAGCCACCGGCAGCTTGGCCAGTTACTTCCAACGCAGCCAACTCGGCTTGCGCAGTCTTCATCTTCTCTTGCATCTGCTGAGCCTGTTTCATGAGGCCCGCAAGTCCACCTTTCATCATCGCTTTATTTCCTTAGTGGTATTACTTATGATTTATGAATATTGATATGAATTAAAGAGGTTTCACAGAACCGCCAACTACCTTGGCGCCAAACTCTTTTTCTAATTGCTGAATAAATGGATCGGCCGCAATCATTTGCTCCGCATTCATTCTTTTCTCTTGATGAATCTGGGCATCCACCTTAGCCACTGTCTTACCTTCTACTTCGCCCTTTTCAATCACGATCTTGACGGGCTTGCCAAAGTGAGCTGTAAGCGCATCAGCCAAACGACCAACAGAAGCGTCAGAAGCTAACTGCGGCATCGGCGTAACGATGGTTGCGCGTACTCCAGCAGGTGAATCATTCCAATCTTGCAACTCTGTCTGAAATGCTAACTGCTGCACCATCCCTTTAACGGGTAACTGTCGCATCAAGGCATGCCAATCAGGACGCTCGGCAGAACTGGCTGCGGGAGCTGGTGCTGACGGTGTCGATACCGGAGCGGCAGGTGTAGCTGCTCTTGCAGCAGGTGCTGGTGCAGATGATTTAGGAGCTGGTGCTACTGGTCGAGCAGTGTTTACTGGGGGAGCCGAGGGTGATGATGGCGCTGAAGAAGAATTGCCTCCTCCACCATTGCCTGGACGAAAAGCCAACATACGTAATAGCGTCATGGCAAAACCAGTTTGCTCATCCGGTGCCAGCGATAAATCTGGACGACTTGTAATCGTAATTTGATAGAAGAGTTGCGCTTCTTCTTTTGTGAGCTGACCTGCCAAGCGACGAATCTCGCCTGCTTCTGGCCAATCTTCTAAAACGGATTCCGGAACAACTTGCGCTGCTGCAATTTTTTGCAACAGGCTGGAGAGATCTTGCAACGCCAATGAGAAAGACATACTGCGCTCACCCATTTCGTTTGCGACTGCGAGTAGGCTAGCACCATCTTTAGCGATCAAGCAATCCAAAATACGGATGAGATAAGCATCATCTAATGTGCCAAGCATGCCGCGCACGGATTCTTCGCTAACTTTGCCAGCCGCATAGGCAATAGCCTGATCAGTTAGCGATAAAGCATCGCGCATTGAACCTTGAGCTGCCTTGGCAAGAACACGCAAGGCATTGACTTCGCACTCCACCTTCTCGGCAGCGAGCACTTTTTCTAAATGTTCAACAATGAGTGGTACTGGCATTTGCTTGAGATTGAACTGCAAGCAACGAGACAAGATAGTTACTGGGATCTTTTGAGGATCGGTAGTAGCTAGAATAAATTTGACGTGCTCTGGAGGCTCTTCCAAAGTTTTGAGCATGGCATTAAAGGCGTGATTGGTGAGCATGTGCACCTCGTCAATCATGTAGACCTTATAACGCGCATTGCTGGGTGCGTAAGCTGCTTTTTCTAGGAGAGCGGCAATATCGTCCACACCACGATTACTTGCAGCATCCATCTCTATATAGTCAACAAAGCGACCGGCATCGATTTCCATACAGGCTGGGCATTTTCCGCAAGGCTCTGAAGTCATCTTGCCGGAACCATCAGATCCCGTGCAATTGAGGGCCTTAGCCATAATCCGGGCAATTGTGGTCTTACCTACTCCACGAGTACCCGTAAAGAGCCATGCGTGGTGCAAGCGACCCTGATCCAAAGCATGGGTTAAGGCCTTAACCACATGGTCTTGGCCGACTAATTCAGAGAAGGTTTTGGGGCGCCACGAACGGGCTAATGCCAATGCTGTCATGTCTTACATTCTAACAAGCTAAAATGGAATTGGATGGGCCTCCCCGCATGGTGGGTTGGATAACCTGGTCAGGTCGGGAACGAAGCAGCCAAACCCAATTTCTGCCAGTGCCGGGGGTTTGGCTCATCCACCCCTCCCCTGGAATTCAGAAGATCTTCAGAATCCTGAAAAGTCCCCAAATTATCCAAATAATCAGCAAAACCAGAACAGTTCGCGCATCCAGAGAGATTCTAAATAACTGCAGCTGTTTATGGGAACACTCAATAGACACTCGCAAAGCTGATCCCCTCTATGTAGAAAGATTCAGCGTAGAGGTTTTGGATGACGATGAATAGGGAGTCCGGATGATTTAAGCGTAAGAAGAGAGCAATCTTGGTGCAGCATTACCTCCACCAAGAATTGGGCCTCTATTTAAATTACATTAGTTATTTTTATTTTTTAAAGCTTCTTCTAGCTGATTGATTTTATTTTGCATTGCAGTCATTTTTGCATTAAGCGCACCAACGTTTAAGAAAGTCTCATCAGCAACTGGCGCTTTGAGGTTGTTACCCCAGCCCAGCCACGACGAGTCATATACCTTGACCTTCTTAAAGCCCAAAGACTTCAGCACTGTGGCAGTCTCAGAGGCCCGCACACCACTTTGGCAATAGACCACGGTTTCTTTATCAGGATCGAGATTGGCATACAGTTTTTTTAAATCTGTTTGATTTTTTAGTGCCATGCCAGAGTTATCAGCAGCTTGCTTCTTACCTAGCTTGATCGCAGTTGCTGGGTCTTGCCAATTGTCTTCGAAGGGGATATTGGTTGCATTGGGAATGTGGCCACCCCGAATCGTACGCACATCCTTACCTGAGAACTCGTCGGGCGTTCTGGCATCAATGATTTGCACGGATTTCGACTGGGCAAGCTTGAGCATCTCCTCATTACTAACAACCAATTGAGGCTGCGGTACTAGCACTACCGATACTGATGCTAAGGTTTGGCGCTCTTTTTGAATTGGCAGGCCAGCTTGTTTCCAGCCATCAATACCATCATGGTAAATCTGCGCATCTTTTCCACCAAAATAATTAATGGTGTACAGACCAAAATAAGTATATGGATTGCCGCGTGCACCATAAACCACAACATCTTTATTCACATCTAAACCAGCAGCGTTAAAAATCTTTTGAATTTGTTCTGTAGGGATGTAGTCTTCTTTATTCGGGTCACGCAGTACATTACCGATCTCACCAATATTGATTGCACCTGGGATGTGGCCATCTAAGTAACTTTTTTCATCGCGTACATCCCAAATAATCGCACCGCGAGCAATTGCCTGCTGCATCTGATCTGTTTGAATAATGGATGTTTTTTGCTGAGCAAATGCCATAGAAAAAATGGATGCCAATACGATTGCCAATAGTGATTTCACGATACTTCCTTGGATTAAATATGAGTGAATAAGCGATAAATTGATGATAAACCAACGCCTACCCATCAGCGATCTCCGTAGAAAACGAGCAATTGATATGGTTTTGGGTATGTAGGTTTTATTCAATATCAATTGAGCCACTTAATTCGAGGCACAATAGGATGATTCAATCCCAATAGACTCCTATGCCCCAAGCCATTATTTTTGATGTAGAAGCAACCGATAAAAACGATGCCGTCATTATTGAAGCTGCTTCATTAGATGTCACCTCCCTCAATCCATTTGAAGTGGGCAATCCTTGGGTGCAACGTTACAACCCAGGTAAGCCTATTAGCTTGGGTGCTCTTGCTACCCATCACATCATGGATGAGGAATTGATCAACTGTCCCGCAAGCAGCTCTTTTAGATTGCCGGCCGGAACTAAATATCTCATTGGCCACAATATTGATTTTGATTGGGTTGCAATTGGCAGCCCTGAAGTCAAGCGCATTTGCACTTTGGCGCTTGCGCGTAGTCTATGGCCTGATTTAGATAGTCACACGCAAAGCGCTCTGCTCTATTACTTTGAACGCGATACTGCTAGAGATCAACTGCGCAATGCGCATAGCGCCTTAGCCGATGTATGGATCTGCTCAAAAATTGTTGCTCAGATTATCGATAAGTTACACCCCGTTTCTTTGGATGCTTTATGGGAGATGTCCGAGAAAGCCAGAATTCCAAAGACCATGCCTTATGGTAAACATAAGGGTGAGCTCATTAGCCAAGTGCCCAGTGATTACAAGCAATGGCTACTACGCCAAGACAATGTCTCTGGTTATTTACGCAAAGCTTTAGAAGCCAAGTAACAGCCTTTACTAGGGAATAAGGAATCCGTGATTTCCTTATTCCCCTTCCAGGCCTACTGCTTGTTCTTTACTGATATTTGCGATTAAAGACTTGTTTTGTTGCGCTTTCATGACGCTTAGTATTTTTCAATACTGCGCAGTAAGACAAAACCATGATGGCTACGAGAGAAATTCCGTTGAAGTTGTTTAGTAAGTCCATTTGCTTCTCCTTTATGCGTTATTACGTGTTATTGACTAATTAATTGCTTTGTTTGCTGCTAAATTCTTTATCTAGCTACCGGTAACTCATCCCACCTCGTGGTGTAGTTCGGCGACCGATTGTTTGATCTCATCTGCCACTCTTCTTTAGTGCCATTGGTTCCTGCGGCTGCAGATCTGATGAATGCATTACCAAAGCGCGTGTTGATCTCATCTACCGCTTTCATCAAATGAGCAGACTTACCTTTAGTCTCGATATCCTCAAACAAGGATTGCTGAGCTGTTGGCTTATCGCTAATCAGATTCAGAATGACGCCCGCCTTCTTGTAACGGAAGTTCGCTTGATAGATTTGCTTGAGGCCTGCCAGCGCGGCATTGGTTAAGGTCAATGTGTTATCTGTTGGGTCAGCCAGCGGAATAGTGACGCTTTGGTGATACTGTGGCTCGTTTTGCTTAAACGGATTGGTCTGAATAAATACGGTGAGCGCGCCCGTAGTGCTATTTTGGGTTCTGAGCTTTTCAGCTGCACGCGCTACATGGGTAGCAACCGATTCTGCAAGCTCTACCTGGCTAGTCACCAACTTACCAAAACTGCGCGAGGCGATAATTTGTTGTTTGGCTGGCGCTACTTCTTCTAGCTGCAAGCAAGATGTGCCACGCAGCTCATAACAGAGGCGCTCCATCACCACGCCAAACTGTTGACGCATCGCTTGTGGTGAGGCTTGCAAAAGATCCAATACGCTCTGAATGTTTTGGGCTTTGAGTTTCTTGGCGATTTGTTTACCAACCCCCCAAACCTCACCCACTTCAGTCTCGCTCATCCACTGATAGAGCTCTTCTTTGGCCATGGCGTTGACATCGCACACACCAACAAACTGCTTATGTTTCTTCGCCAAGTGATTGGCTAGCTTAGCCAAAGTCTTGCTGGCACCAATGCCCACACAGACTGGTAAGCCGGTGGCATCTTTCACTTCCTGTTTAATCTTTTGACCTAATTCAATCGTGTCTTGATATTGCCTTAAGACTGTCTCGATTTGTAAAAAGCTCTCGTCGATGCTGTAAACCTCTAGGTTTGGCGTGAACGCTCTCAGCACCTGAACTACACGACTACTCATGTCGCCATACAAGGTGTAATTAGACGAGTAAGCCTGAATGCCATGCTGCTTGGCCAAGTCCTTCATTTGAAACCAAGGCGTTCCCATCTTCACGCCAAGCGCTTTGACTTCAGCACTACGTGCTACAGCGCAGCCATCGTTATTGGAGAGCACCACCATCGGCACTTCTTCCAACTTCGGCTGAAATACACGCTCACAAGAAACGTAGAAGTTGTTTACATCCACAAGTGCAAAAAGTGGAGTTGATATGGTTTGTGAATTGGAGTTCATCTCACTTCCCATTTCTGCCACTGGCATTGCTGTACTTACGCACTACCCCAACCACTACACCCCAGATTTGCAGCTCGCTGCCTTCGTTAAAGGTAATAGGCTGATAGTTTGGGTTTTCTGGTTGGAGCTCAATACGACCGCGCAACTGATAAAGGCGCTTGATGGTGTACTCGCTATCCACTACGGCAACCACGATGTCTTTATGTTTTGGCTTAAGGGCTTTATCAACGACGACCTTGTCGCCATCACAAATCCCCGCGCCCAGCATGGAATCCCCCTTCACGGTGAACATGAAAGTAGCTGGCTTGTTCTGGACGAGGTAATGGTTCAGATCGAGGCCGTCTTCGGCGTAATCTGCCGCTGGACTAGGGAATCCAGCTGACATCCGGTGACTTAGGAGCTTGAGCTCATAGGCGGCAAAATGGCCTGCCAAGGCTTGTGGTGCCTGGCTTAGGGTTACTTTTGCGGGGTTCATTACTTGCGTCATAGTCATTAATATACTGTATGTTTATACAGTATATGTAAAAACCGCAAAAATGGCCTTATTTTTGTTGTTTTGGGGCTATGAGCCCCCTCCCACCCCCCCCTCCTTTTTCTCGACCTCCCTAGCCATAAACCCCGAGTACCCCATGGTTGTATTGGGACCTAGGAATTGCATAATGATCCTAGAAGTTATTCAGGAAGTTATCCCTGAAATAGCTCATATAAAAAGAACAGTAGGAGACATATGAAGACGTATAAGATCGCATCCATTCCAGGTGACGGCATTGGCAAAGAAGTCATCCCAGAATGCGAGAAGGTATTGAATGCCTTAAGCAAAAAACATCCTGAAGTCGCTTTCCAATTCGAGCACTTTGATTGGGGTGGCGATTACTACCGCAAGCACGGCATCATGATGCCCGAGGATGGTCTTGAACCTTTGCGCTCTAAAGATGCGATTTTGTTCGGCTCAGCTGGCGACCCTAAGATTCCAGATCACATTACTTTGTGGGGCTTGCGTCTCAAAATTTGTCAGGGCTTTGATCAATATGCAAACGTGCGCCCTACGCGCATTCTTCCTGGCATTGAAACGCCACTACGTAATTGCAAACCAGATCAGCTGGATTGGGTGATCGTGCGCGAGAACTCTGAAGGCGAATACTCTGGTGTAGGCGGCCGAGCACACCAGGGTCACCCCATCGAAGTAGCTTCAGATATGAGCATCATGACTCGCGTTGGAGTAGAACGCGTACAGCGCTTCGCCTTTAAGTTAGCGCAGTCACGCCCTCGCAAACACCTCACCGTGATTACCAAATCCAATGCACAGCGCCATGGCATGGTGATGTGGGACGAGATAGCCAATATCGTTGCCAAAGATTTTCCGGATGTCACTTGGGACAAGGAGTTGGTTGATGCTGCTACTGCGCGCATGGTCAATCGCCCAGAATCTTTAGACACCATTGTTGCCACCAACTTACATGCAGACGTACTCAGTGATTTGGCAGCTGCATTAGCCGGTAGCTTAGGCATTGCACCTACTGGAAACCTCGATCCAGAGCGTCGCTATCCATCCATGTTTGAACCGATTCATGGCTCTGCTTTTGACATTATGGGTAAAGGTCTTGCCAATCCAATTGGCACCTTCTGGTCAGCGGTGATGATGCTCGACTTCCTGGGTGAAAAAGCGCTCGGTGCAAAGTTAATGGCAGCCATTGAAAAAGTGACAGTCAATCCAAAGTTACATACTCGTGATTTAGGCGGCACAGCCATGATGAGTGATGTTACTAATGCAGTCATTGAGGAGATTTCTAAATGAAGCCGTTTAAATTACTAAGTAGATTGCTGAGTATTGGCCTAGTCTCACTTGGCTTGCTATCCGGCGCGCATGCTCAACCTTTCCCCGATAGAACCATTCAGTACATCATCCCCTTCCCACCTGCTGGTGAGTCTGACCTGGTAGCGCGCTATCAAGCCGACATCTCAGCTAAGAAATTCAAACAGCCGATGGTAGTTATGAACCGTGCTGGTGCTGGTGGTGCATTGGTATGGAGCACCATGAATACCTATCCCGCTGACGGTACAACGGTAGTGGGCGTGAATATCCCCCACACTATCTTGCAGCCGCTACAGGAGGGGATTCAGTACAAGACGGAAGATATTAATGCGATCTACTACTACCACTTCACCCCTGATGCTTTGATGGTTTCCGCGGATAGTCCTTACAAGACCTATCAAGAATTTATTGCGGCTGCCAAAAAAGATCCTGGCAAGATGACGCTTGCTGGATCCGCACAGTTCTCAGCCAACCACATGGCAGTCGAGCGCCTCAATAAACTGGCTGGCGTCAAAATTACTTACGTTCCCTTTAAAGGCACGGGTGATTTGATTACTGCCTTGATTGGAATGCATGTTGATGGCGCGATGGGTTATCTACCTTTAGCTATTCAGCAAAAAGGGAAAGTGCGTACGCTAGCAATTGCTACTGAGAAACGTAATCCCGCTCTACCAGACGTACCGACCTTTAAAGAGCTGGGGTTGAACTGGGTAGACGGCGCTTATCGTGGCGTTGCCGTGCCCAAAGCAACCCCGCTGATATTGCAGCAAAAAATGTCTGATTACTTCGCACAGCTCAATGCCGATCCCGAGACTAAAAAGAAATTGGAAGATGCTGGCTTTGTGATTGTGGATGTTCCTCTAGCAAAGATGCCGGCATTCATGAAAGAGAAAACAGCTCAAGCCATGGATGATGCTAAGAATGCTGGGATGATTAAGTAAGGCTTTAACTTCCTTAAATAAAAAACCACCGCATGTTCGGTGGTTTTTTATTGGCTGCTTGCTTTCTGTTTTAGCAAAAAGCAAATGCCAAAATTGCGGGATCATCCAGAAAAGCATTGGATAGGTAAACACTGGCTCGGAAGAACCAGGGCTGCGCAACTTCTACTAGCTCGAGAATGAAGGGGAAACGTTCCATATTCCAATGATAGTGCTTCATGCCCTTCCTAACCACTCCTTTATTGGAATTCCCATAATTTTTGTAGTTATATTAATTCATTGATGTTATGATTTAACGTAACTACAATATTTCCGATGAAATTCACTTATGATTCGGCAAAAAATGATTCAAACCTTTCAAAACATGGCCTACCCCTTTCAGATGCAAAGCTACTTGATTGGAATGCCGCCTATAGCTGGGTCGACCAAAGAAAAGATTATGGTGAAGAAAGGCGCATTGCCCTGATTCCAAATAATCAACGCGTGTATTGCGTGGTTTATGTTGAATCAAAAATAGTAATCAGAATTATTAGCCTAAGAAAAGCAAACGCCCGTGAGGTAAATTTTTATGAAGAAAAAACTAATTAGACCGAGTGCCAAAGAGGATGCTGCAATTACCAAGGCAGCCCTATCCGATCCTGACAACCTGCCCATCACAGAAGAAGAGTGGAATGAAATTAAACACCGAGCGGTTCGGGGCAGAGGGAGACCCTTAGGCAGTGGAGCTAAAGAGCAGGTTACCCTAAGAATTGATAAGGAAACTTTAGATTTTTATAAATCCAAGGGGGAAGGCTGGCAAACTTTTATCAATCAAGTGCTTGGTGAAGTGAAAAGAGAATCCAAATCAATATCTACTGTTGAAAAGAAGTTGAGCAAAGGCGCTTTAATGACCAACAAATTCAAGGCTGCAGCTTAAGGATTTACCTTACTTCGACTATCTCACCCTTGGACGAAATCAAGTAAGCCTTGTTTGGCTTGTCTTTTCTAATTCGGGTTAACTCAGCCTGGTAGCCCTGTAACTGCTTGCGGTACTTTTCATATTTCTCGCTACCCAGCTCTGGGATAGTGAGCTTGTAATCGATGATGGCCAAATGGTCGCCAAACTCCACCAAGCGATCCATGCGATAGCTCTTGCCATCCTTGCTAGAGATATCTAGTTCATTCCACGCTTGTAGCCATTCACGCGAGGCAAGATAGCGCTTAAGTTCGGGAGCCTCTAGTACTGTTTTTGTGCGAGCGATCAGCGTTTTTGCATGCTCCTCATCTACCCCTAGCCAATTCATCAGCTCTTGCTCGCTTGGCATGGGTGGCTTTATTTGATTACTGGAGTCTGGAGTAAGGAACTCAAGTAACTTATGGAGGTTCGTGCCGTCTTCTAAGATTTCTGGATCGAGCTCTTCTACCCACTCGCCCTCGCCCGCAAATACTTCAACTGTGACGCCGCTTTCAATATCAGACAGCATTTGCATATGACTTTCTTGTGCGGGATTCCAGTCCAAGACAAAATCCTCGACCACGTTTTCTTGACTAGGTTTTATAGCCTCAGCCTCTTCTGTAGCTGCAACCTGGTGGTTGACCTGATATACAGTCAACCCTGCATTGCTCGCCTTGCCATACCAAGAGGCTTTATCTAAGCCGCTAGGATTATTGGCAGTTGGTTTTTGAGCATCACCACCAATCCATAAACCCTGGCGTGCACGGGTCATTGCAACATAAAGCAAGTTCCAGTTTTCTTTTTCACCAATTTGTTTCTCAGCCTCATTGATCTCAGCGCGAGGGCTAGTCAATGTTTTAGACGTAAACAACGATAGATGTGATGGCCCCTCTTCTTGCGGAGACCAGTCTATCAATACTCCGCTGTAATCCACATTAGTATCGGTATTGTTTGCATCGAGAATGATGACAAAAGGTGATTCCAAGCCCTTGGCACCATGAATAGTCATCAAGCGCACACGCTTATGACGATCCTCTTCTGACATCTCACTCTCTTCATTCACATCAGCCAAGTTCTCATCACTTGCCGCATCTACATCACCTTCATCGGGAGTTTCATCATCGTCCCCGCGGCGCTTAATGTTCATTTCCTGAATAAAGCGACTCAAGCTTGGGTACTGACCTCCATCTTGATTGAGTGCCACCTCTAAGAATGCATCTAAATTTGCCAAGACCTGAGGTCGATCGAGGTCCTGACAGACCGCAGCGTATTTCAGGCGCACATCTCCCTCTTGGTAAATACGATCAAGCAGGTCATGCACTGGCAAGCGCTCACCTAAAAGATGCCAATGCTTTAAGTAACGCGCAGCCACTTGTAGCTTGGCATCCCTACTGTCTTGCAATGCATCCCACCAGGAGCGGTAATGGCCAGAAGTCATCGCCACTGCCAATTGCTGCATTTGTTTTTCTGTAAAACCAAAAATCGGGGTTCTGAGCACCTGCGCCAATGGCAAGTCATGGCGAGGGGTTACTAGTACAGTCAGCAAAGCAATCAGGTCGTCTATCTCAAGAGTATTGAGTAGACCGCCTAGGCGAGGACTCTCATAGGCAAGCTTCACATCACGCAAAGCCCTTTCGTATTGGGGTAGATATTTACGCCGCTTGACGAGTAATAAAAAATCACTTGCTCTGGCGTCTCGCCATATTTCATTGCCACCCTCTTTATCGGCAACTTTTCGGGTTGCAATCACTTCTTGAATGAGACGCGCTACTAACTCACCCTCATGCTGACGCTGAATCACTCCAACAGTTTCACTTGAATCCGCAATGGCACCATCAAAAGCGCTACCTTCTCGCAACTCTTGAGTCTGTTCCACATAAGGAATCAGCGGTAGTAAATAAATCTCGCCTTGTTGAGCATAAACGTCGGTGGGCTTGTCCTCAACAGGAGCAGTCCAAAGCGTTTGCTGTTCTGAGTATGGGTAATCGGGGGGAACTTGCTCACCCTGAAAGATTGCATTTACTGCTTTATTGATTTCACCTGCATTACGGCGCGTTTTATCCTGTTCAATGTAAGCGGCAGCATGGTGTTGATGCAAAAACTGGGCTGCACTTACAAATAACCTCGGATCAGCGCGACGGAAGCGATAAATCGACTGTTTGGGATCACCCACAATAAAGACTTTTGGTCTCTCATCACCCTCGCTATAACCCGCCAACCAAGCTCGCAGAATTTGCCATTGCAGCGGATTGGTATCCTGAAACTCATCAACCAATATTTGCTTGTATTTAGCATCCAAGCGAGATTGAAGGTAGGCAGCATTAGCGGCATCGCCCATCAGCAAACTGACACCAAGCTCTAGGTCATCGAAATCACGCACGCGCATATTTTCTTTTTGAGCGTTGGCGTGCGCCATCATGGATTGATTTAGAGCAAACCAGGCTTCATTGATTGCAAAGATATCCCGCTCTGCTTGCCATAGCAGATATTCCTCAAAAGCATGGCCCCAATTTTGCTTAATGGCGATGTGCTCATCAATACGATGAGCCTCACCCATCTTCTCAAGATATTTCTTCGCTTCACCTAAAGCCTTGTCGTTATTGCTACGGTATTTTGGCTCCTTGGTTAAGAAGGTAGTTTGAAAATTAACTGCGACCTCAGACACGTCGCCAGAATTCTCTTTACAGGCAATTGCGGGAAGCAAGTATTTCAGAAGATCACTATCTTTTACGCTGCTATTCTCAAAACAGCGTGCTAAAAACTGTAAGTCTGCCAGCGCATTAGGCGCATTCCACTGAGCTAGCAATGGATTAGGTAAATTCAGTTTATTTAGGGATTGCTTTAGATGCCCTATTGGGGTGATACCCGCTTGCTCGCATTGCTTTGCAAAAAAAGTCCATGCACCTCTTTGTTTAAAGAGACTACTTTTACCCATTAAGAGTTTTTGGGTTTCATGTGAGCCCAAATGATTCAGCAAAACGTCGTAATGCGCTTTCAATTCTGGAGTGAGATCACCCCACCAATCATCAAGACACTCCTCTTGCAGTCGCTTAGCATCTTCACGCAACTTAAACCCTGGCTGAATGCCCATTGATACTGGAGCTGCGCCCAGCAACCTGCCAAACCAACCATGAAAGGTATCAATCACAATTGGTTGTGGGTTTGCCAGCACCTGTTCATAAAGTGCTTTAGCCTTGGGCAGGTATTTTTCAGTCTGCTCTTTTTCTATACCCCGAGTGGTTAGCTCTTTCATCAAAGAGACATCATCACTTTTTGAAAATTGTTCGAGCAATCCATATAGGCGGTCACGCATTTCTTGCGCCGCTTTGCGTGTAAACGTGAGTGCGAGTATCTCTTGTGGCTTCACATCATCGAGCAACAGCCGCACCATCCGGGCCACCAATAACCAAGTCTTGCCACTGCCTGCGCAAGCCGACACAACGACCGAACGCTGTGGATCACAAGCAAGCCTCTCTGAATAAGGCTGCTTCTCTGGCAACGCGTTAATCTGATCGCTCACCAAATCCCCTTCCTGCAAATGCCTCTTGCTTCGCAGTATTGGCACACCCCATCTGGAGCAAATGCTTGCATGGGCTTTTTAGCCCAAAGCTGCTCTACATCTTCTGTAATTTGCTCAGAAAACTGTTGCATCATTTCTGGCATATCAACTACCTCTTGGCTGCGCAGCGCTTTTTGCTCGCCTTTAGAGATATCCGCCTTCAAGGCCACCCATTCGGCTTGCTGTACCTGATGTCCACTCAGCTTATGGCTTTCTTGACCCTCATTGGCAGCCTGAGCGTAGATCAATAGCTGTGGATCATCCAGAATATGCTCAGCCCTTACTTTGACTCTCTCAAAACGTTGATTTTTATAGTCGATCACTGAGGCAAACTTGTTGTTATCTACATTGACGTCGTAACGATCGGCATAACCTTCAATACGAATGATCTTGGGATTGCCATCTACATCTTTAAATGGCAAATCAAAGCCAACTTTGACTTCGCCATCGAAATATTGCCAACCTGCTAACTCACGTTGCAACTGCCAATCTACAAAACTAGGAATTTGTTTTTGCCAATCCCTTAACGCACCCATCACTCTTGCATCACCCTCAATCAAAGAAGCAAACTCTTGCTCTGAATAAACGCTTAAGACTTGTTCCATCCAAGCACGTCTTTGATCTGAATTGGTTTTTAGAGCGGGATTGGTATGCTCTTGGGTTTTGAGTGCCTGGTAAAAACGCTTGAGCAGTTTATGCAATGTCTGTCCTGCTAACGAAGCGTCAAAGCCCTCATCAAACTCTTTATTCTTACGCAAGCCTAGCAGGCTGCGGACGTAATATCGATATGGGCAATCCCGCAGAGCCTTATAGGCGCTGGGACTCATCGATAGCGGCATGGGTAGATCTTCTTCAAAATGCGCAACCGCCATCTTCATAGGTGCAGCTTCAAAAGCGCGCTTGCTTAATTGAGTTGTTTTCGCTTCCCACTCAATTTGATTTTGCAAACGCTGTATCCAAGCGGAAGGTCTCAGCGGCTCACCATTATTGCTTTTACTTTGCCAGAGTAAATCGACATTGGTGCATGACACCAGAAGTTGTGAGAGATCCCTGGCCTGCTGTACAAACTGCATTGCTATCGTCGAGGTCTTTAATAGTTGATTTAGTGCATCTGAAAAAAATAATGGTGCCTCGGAATACGCTGGTAACTGTTGTTCATCGCAACCCACTACCACTACCGCTTCGAAGTTACGCATACGCGTAGAACTCAGCGGCAAAATACTCAGCGTCGCTTTAGCCTCTTTGCCAGCCTCTTGATAACTAGCACCCTCAATGACGGTTTTAAGCAAACTGAGCCACTCGCTCAGGCGAATAGGCGCCTCCTGATACTGCGTCTTACTTAAATCGAATGTCTTGAGGACATCTAGTAATTGCTTACCAGCCGAATCTTTCTCAAGGCTTTGAACCATGCCAGTCGCCTGGAGATTGGCCTGCAGGTGAGCGTACGCTTTACTGCAATCAAACTTGAGTGTTAACCACTCATGATGGCGCTCTCTGACAAACTGTAATAACTCAAATAATGCAGCACTAGGTAATGCGCTAGATGTTTTTACTGCGTTCTCTTGCGCGCCCTCTATAGCTAGGTGAAAGGTTTTCCAACCAGACTCTGCCTTACTGCCTACCAGGATATCTTCAAGCTCTGCAATGAGTCCGATGCAGACCTCTGCATCTCGATTCAAAATCTTTCCAAGATCTAAAAAAGGATTCTGTAAAAACTCAAGCAAGGCTTTTGCACTAGGCCCATCTTTTGGCACTTTAATGAGTTCTAACCAACTATTGAGTGCAGCTGCGGCACGCGTAGTGGATAACTTCCAACCAGTTTCGTCTCGAATGTTGAGTGCTGGGCCTAATCTTGAAAGCAGGGCACGCACCCTTCTGGCCACCAAGCGATCTTGCGCAACCAGTGCCAACTGAGTTTTTCCATCAATCAGATGTTGCTCTATTGTTTTGGCAGCAGCCCACGCCAGCTCCTCGAAGCGTTTAGCTGCAATCAGCCGCCAACCCTTGCTATGGGCTTGCTTAACATTCCTGAGCGCCTCTGCCTGCGCATCACTAATACCAATTGTCTCTGCCCATAAGCCCACATCACTCCAGCTCATCCTTGCCTCTACCACAGGGGCATATTGGGCATACTCGGCCAGCAGAGTTCCGATGATCTCTTGATCGATGGGAGTCGGATCAGCAGTCTCTACCCATATTAGAGGTCTTGCGGGATTTGCATTCTTAGCAGCCTCGAGATGAGCCGCCATTGCAAAATGATCACGAAATGCTGGATCGCTCACACTCGCGGTGTAGCGCCAAAATGTGAGCAAGACCTTAGTCTCTTGATCAACAACCTTACGTGCCATTCCTGAGTAGACTTTAGCAACAGTACTGTCGAGTAAATCCTGCGCCCGACTCAGACAGATCTCGCCGAGAGTACTTTTCTCATTCCGATTATTTTGAATGAATTCATGAATTTGTTTTTGCAGTTGTGGACTCACTGCAGTTGATAAGGTGTCACATGCTTCAACGATTGCCTGCGCTAGACCCCACGCACCAGATTCTGTTTCGGCTTTAAACCATGACTGCAGATCTTTGTGTTTGCGCAAAGTGGCATATACCCCCAACCATCTCTCTAAATCACTTTGCTTCTTTGGAAATTTCCATGCGCCTGGCGCAGCTTCCAGCCAATCTGTAAAGCTGATGACTTGAGGTAAGAATGCGATGTTGCCTCGAAGATCTTTGGGTCGGTTTAATTCAAGAGCTGCCCTAACCCCGATTAAGGGTCCCGCAGTACTCAGAACCACTAGGGGGCGCTGATTGGTTTGCACTGCACAATCCCAGATGCCTTTTGCCAATTGGGTAAGCGCACCAGCATTGGGCGTAATTGCCCATTGTTGCACTTGCTTTTGGTCAGAAAGAACTGGGAAAGGCTGGGACATTAATTGGGTAATTTATCTATTTTGAGCAGAACGTTCCGCTTATTGCTAATATAAGCGTTGTAACGACATAATTAAATAACTCGCTAAATAAGTCTAAATAAGGAATTTTCATGAGTGCCGGCATTAAATATGTAACTGACGCCTCTTTCGAACAAGACGTCCTCAAGTCCGATAAACCTGTTCTGCTCGACTTCTGGGCTGAGTGGTGCGGTCCTTGCAAAATGATTGGTCCGATCCTGGAAGAGCTCGCTGGCGAGTATGGCGACAAGATACAGATCGCAAAAATGAACGTGGATGAGAACCAAGGCGTTCCTGCCCAGTTCAATATTCGCGGCATTCCTACCCTAATCCTCTTCAAAAATGGCACCGTGGCTGCTCAAAAAGTAGGCGCTTTGGCCAAATCCCAGTTGACTGCATTTATTGATAGTCATCTGTAAATAGTCTCAGACCACAGGTTCACCAGCTGAGCCTGTGGCTTTTACCGCTTTAAACGCTTGTCAGACGCATTTTTTGGTGTAGTATTACTCAAACGCACTAATCAGTGCTCCGATTTTCAGCAATTTACCTCCCCCTTCTTTTAGCAAATTCCAAAATTCTGTTTTTCCACATCTGCGTGATCTAAATCTGCGCAGCGATACCCCAAAACAAATTCCCAAATTCAAATTCATCAACACCCGAGAACCACATGCAATTAACTGAACTCAAAGTCCTCCACGTATCCGCTCTGCTTGAAATGGCAGCTAGCTTGGAGATTGAAAATACACAACGGATGCGCAAACAAGAATTAATGTTTGCCATTCTAAAAAAACGTGCGAAAGCTGGCGAAACTGTTTTCGGCGATGGCACTTTGGAAGTGCTGCCTGATGGCTTTGGTTTCTTGCGCTCTCCTGAAGCCTCTTACATGGCTTCTCCTGATGATATTTATATCTCTCCTGCACAGATCCGTCGTTTTAACTTACACACTGGTGACAGCGTTGAAGGTGAAGTACGCACACCTAAAGATGGTGAGCGTTACTTTGCCTTGGTAAAGGTAGACAAGATCAACGGTTTGGCTCCTGAAGCCCTCAAGAACCGCATCATGTTCGAGAACTTAACGCCGTTACACCCGAATCGCGTGATCAGCTTAGAGCGTGATATCAAGGCCGAAGAGAACCTTACTGGCCGCATCATCGACATGATCTCCCCGATTGGTTACGGCCAACGTGGCTTGATCGTGGCCTCACCAAAATCCGGTAAGACTGTGATGATGCAGCACATTGCTCACGCGATTGCCGCCAATAATCCCGAAGCTATCTTGATCGTTTTGCTCGTTGACGAGCGCCCTGAAGAAGTAACTGAGATGCAACGCTCCGTTCGCGGTGAAGTCGTTGCCTCTACCTTTGATGAGCCAGCAGTACGTCACGTTCAAGTTGCCGAGATGGTGATTGAAAAAGCCAAGCGCTTGGTTGAGATGGGTAAAGATGTGATCATCTTGCTTGATTCGATTACTCGTCTTGCACGCGCATACAACACTGTTGTTCCTTCATCAGGCAAAGTACTCTCTGGTGGTGTGGATGCCAATGCATTGCAACGTCCAAAACGTTTCTTTGGTGCAGCCCGTAATATTGAAGAAGGTGGCTCACTGACGATCATCGCAACCGCTCTGATTGAAACTGGTAGCCGTATGGATGACCTCATCTATGAGGAGTTCAAAGGCACCGGCAATATGGAAGTTCACCTTGAGCGTCGTTTGGCTGAGCGTCGTGTTTACCCATCGATTAACCTCAATAAGTCTGGCACCCGCCGTGAGGAGCTCTTGGTTAAAGCTGAGAACCTCCAGAAGATCTGGGTATTGCGTAAATTGCTGGCCGATATGGACGATATCGAGGCGATGAACTTCATCGTAGATAAGCTCAAATCGACCAAAAATAATGGTGAATTCTTCGACTTAATGCGTCGCGGAGGCTAATTTAGGGGTCTAGAGGGCTGTTTCAGCCCTTTTTGGACACCTAAACAGCGCTTTGTTGTTGATTTCATGGCATAATTTCGCCTTTACCGCTTTTAAAACCTGGGAAAGTATTTCAGCCAATTTGGCTCAAACGGCTCCCCGCTCATAGGACTCAACATGAAACCTGGCATTCACCCCGAATATCGTGAAATCGTCTTTGTAGACGTTTCCAATAACTTCAGCTTCAAGACTCGCTCCACTATGTCTACTAGAGAGACAATCAAGTGGGAAGATGGCAATGAATATCCATTAGCCAAGATCGAGACTTCATCTGAATCACACCCTTTCTACACTGGTACCCAGAAAATTATGGATACCGCTGGTCGTGTTGAGAAATTCCGTCAGAAATTCGGTACTAAAGCTGTTGCTAAAGCTACCGGTGATGGCGCTGCTAAAACAGCTGAGAAAAAAGCTGCTGCTGCAGAAGCTAAAGCTGCTGAAAAGCCAGCTAAGAAGAAGGCTTAAACCACTTCTATTCGCGGGGTATGTTAAATACCTGCTCTGCGAGATAATCAAGGCAGCGTTTGCTGCCTTTTTTATTTTGAACTTCACCCATGGTCAAACTTACTGCCGCCGCCACTAAATCAATTCCGCGCATTATTATTTTTGCGCTGACCTTAGTTTATGGTTTCGCCGGTCTCTTCTTTAGGGATCCCTGGAAGAATGAGGATGCCATTGGGTTTGGTGGCATGTGGACACTCTTTCGCGGTAACTCCTTAGACTGGATAGTTCCTCACTTAGCTGGACGCGACATCTCTCTAGGCGCACCCTTACCTTATTGGATGGGCGCCACACTCATTGAGTGGTTTGGTCCATTCATTGGCGCCGCTAATGCTGCACGCTTATACGCCGCCATCTGCTTCTTCTCTGCTGCACTAGCAATTTGGTATGCCACCTATTTATTAGGTCGTCGTCGTGAAGTTCAGCCGATGGCATTGGCCGTTGGTGGTCAGCCTGATTTAAAGAGCTACGGCATGACCTTGGCTGATGGTGCGCTACTCATTTTCTTGGCATGCGTAGGTCTAGCGCAACGCGCTCATGAAACAACACCAATGATGGCGCAGCTCATGGGTATTAGCATCGTGCTATATGGCACAGTGCGCGGCTTAGATAAACCTTGGCAAGGTGGTTTCTGGACTGGCCTTGGTATTGCCATCGTCGCCCTATCAAGCAATCTCACACTCAGCTTAATCATTGTTACCTCCACCATCATTGCGGTCATTGCTAGCAATGCGAAGTTGCGCTTTCGCTGGACGCTGACTAGTACCGTTTTAGGTTTGATCGGTTTTGCGATTTGGCCTCTGATTTGGTATCTAGCTGATCTGCCAGTGCAATGGCGTCACATCGCTGAAGAGGGCTGGCGCAATGTACCGGAAATGCGCGCTACTCCATCAATTGAATCACTGGGTTTCTTGAGTGTGAACTTCTGGGCTTACGCTTGGCCTGTCTGGCCGCTCGCAATCGTTTCCCTTGCGCACTGGGGTCGCATTAAAGAATCAGGCACATGGCGCGCGCCCCATCTTTGCATTCCTCTGAGCTTATTCATCGGTAGCTTAATTTATGTTTTGTTCCGCCTCGAAGCTAACGAACATGACTTAATGATCTTAATTCCAAGTCTTTCGATTATTGCCGCATTTAGTCTGCCCGTTCTCAAGCGAAGCGTCATTAGCTTTATTGACTGGTTTGCAATGTTTAGCTTTACGCTGATCGCGCTGGCCATTTGGATTATTTGGCTCGCCAAAGTGACTGGCTATCCAGAATCTACAGCTGCCAATATCGCACGCCTACTTCCTGGATTTACGGGACAATTTAATGTCTTGGCATTTATTGTTGCACTTGCTATTACAGGCTTATGGCTTGCGGTAGTGCGTTGGAGAACTTCTCGGGCCCCGAAAGAAATCTGGCGCTGCCTCATCATCTCAGCATCCGGCACCACTTTAATGTGGGTACTACTGATGTCTTTATGGCTGCCAACGATTAACTACGCTAAAACCTATCGTCAGGTTTCTGCGCGATTGGCCCAAGTGATCCCCGCTGGTGGTGGCTGCATAGACACTAGCAATCTAGGGCCTGCACAGCTCGCCTCTTTTGAATATTTCTCCAAGCTCAATTTGCGAGATGATCCTAATTGCCCATGGATGCTGACCCACAGCCAATCCGAAGCAAAGGCGTACGCGCAACTGAATAATAAAAAGCTCACACTGCTTTGGGAAGATCGTCGTGCTGCTGACCGCGATGAACGCCTACGTCTCTACGAAGTTATCCCGGAATAATTCGTGCTGCACTTTAAGCTATCGCGTCTTCGCGAGGACATCCCCTCTTTACTAAAACTAGCTGGACCTCTATTGGTTGGTCAGCTTGCTGTGATTTCATTTGGCGTACTTGATACAGCAATGACTGCTCGTTATTCAGCTGATGATTTAGCAGCACTGGCAATGGCATCAGCTATCTTCATCAGCATTTATGTAGGACTCACCGGAGTGATCTCAGCGCTTGCACCAATTGCAGGACAACTCTTTGGCGCCAAACGTTTTGGTGAAATCGGTGAAGAAGTGCGGCAAGCGGCTTGGCTTGCTTTAGGCCTCACGATTTTGGGCTGCTTCATTTTGCTCAATGCAGATCACTTGCTAGCTATTTCCCGAGTCAATGATGCTATTGAAGGTAAAGCGAAGCTATATCTGAGCATTCTGGCAATTGGCTTACCAGCCAGCATGGCCATGCGCGTATTGATGGCCCTCCACAATGCAGTCTCACGCCCCACCGTCATCACTGTTGTACAAATTATCGGTTTAGGACTCAAGCTACCCTTAAACCTACTCTTTATTTATGGAGGCTTAGGTATAGAGGGCATGGGCGGGCCAGGCTGCGCTGTAGCTACCGTCATCATTAACTGGTCCTGGCTACTCATGACTCTGGGCTTTGTTTTATTTGATCGCTTTTATAAACCATTTAAGATCTTTGCTCGCTTTAGCATGCCCGATTGGCATCGTATCTGGACATTATTAAAACTTGGCGCACCTATTGGCTTTAGTTACTTGATTGAAGTAACTTCTTTCACATTTATGTCGCTATTTATTGCCCGCCTTGGAACCACGGCATTAGCAGGCCATCAAATCGTGGCCAATATGGGAACTGTCATCTACATGGTGCCGCTATCCCTCTCCATTGCGACCATGACCTTAGTGTCACAATCTATTGGTGCTAACAAACCCGAGCGTGCCGAAGAGATCGGTTGGTCATCCGTCTTTTTTACCACCACGCTGTGCATCATTATTGGTATCGCGGTTTGGATTTTCAGAATACAGCTATTGGATTTATACGATCCACCAGCAGAGGTGAAGGTGTTCTCTATCCCCCTCTTCTTATTTATAGCCTTCTATCAAGTATTTGATGCCCTTCAAGTTACCGCAGCATTTATTCTGCGGGCCTATCGCATTGCTTTTTTACCGATGGTGATTTATGCAGGCTCACTTTGGGGCGTAGGCCTTGGTGGCGGCTACCTCATGGGTTTTAATGTATTTGGCAATACGCCAGAATTCCTACAAGGCGCCAATGGCTTTTGGGCTGGCAACAGCTTAAGTCTGGGCTTAGCTGCGTGCTTTTTGCTCTATCTCTTTAGAAGAACGGCGGAGCGCTATGAGAAGACGCATCCGCCGGTACAGGTTTAAGACAAACTACTTTGAGTCTCTTACTTATAAACCTTCAAAGTAGAAGCATCGTCATTTAAACGGGTTTTGAGGTTACGCAACTGCCCTGCCGAACCAGGGTTGTTAGTAATAAAGTTTTGATCAGCCAAATGCTTGCGTACATCTTCAGCCAAATCCAATGAAGCCAACTTCATTAACTTGGCATTACTCGGTTTATATCCAGTGTCTCTGCCATCGATTTGGACGTCCTTACCTTCACCAGAAGCTACAAACGATGCAACGATTTGCGTTGTCTTGGTGTCGACAATATTAAAGTCCACCGTTACTTCAAGCGTCATCTGTTGCGAGGTAGATTTGGTTCCAGGAATATCAGATACATTATCCGTGCTAGAGACTTCTGCCAACACACCATATAAAACATAGTCTGCATCACCGAAATCCCCAGCCTTAATACGTTTCACAATATCGAAGTACTCGTCACCTTGATTAGGAGCGGCTACGGTAGCCTTGGCTTGAACCACTTTATAGCCAGACTTTATCAACAGGCCACGAATGGGATTGGCCAAGTAACGCAATTCTCCATACTCATTATTGGCTTGATATCCCGACTTCTTCATGCTTTGGGTATTAGCGCTTGAAGAGCTGTTGCTTGGAGCTGCTGCATCCGTCACAGGCGCTGTCGCTGCTCCTGGACTAGTAGCTATAGGATCGGCCAAATTAGTGAACTTCACTGGGAACGCGGATGAATTCGCCCCACCAGTAATAGCAGATGCATTCGCTTTATCCGCATCTACCTCAATAGTCTTGGGCACAATCGTAGAGGTAATATTGTTATCTGTTGTCGTCCTAGTTTCTTCGACAAACGTGAAGTTTTTTCCTTCTTTCTTAAAGTAGATATCCGTGACCGCAATTGACTTGGAATCCGCCTTTAAAGCCTCAGCACTGATGACGGGATTTTTGGGTGGGTCCGCTGGCACTTGGCCAATATACGCAGATTCCACGGGAGCAGGCGGCTTGCTAGCACAGCCGGCTAAAAAAATCAGACTCATCCCCGTACAAGCTAATAATATTTTTTTCATGTGTTGCTCAATTCTTTATGGTGTTGAGTTGCGTATTAGCGCGTAGCAGTCTTACGAATCTCTTTTTCATCAGCCCACTCGAGCAAACCGGATTCGTTATTAATGAGATTGAGATTAAATACGTAATAAACGTCTTTCACATCCTTGGTGTTTTTGATAATAGAAGCAATCGATCCTTCGATACGATACTGAGCGCCCTGCATATTGCCGGTCTTGGCAATCGTGCCGTTCTTATATAAACCTGACTGATTCTGACGCTTGAGCTCTTCGGTCTGATTTTGCATTTCAGAAACGCTCACTGCAAATCGCACTTGACCGCTCTTCATTAACTGCGTACGGATCTTATCGGTAATCACACGCGTATCGATATATTCAGAAGTCTTATTCTTCACATCTGCAAGCGTCACAATAGGCGCATCTTTGCTTCCAGAGATAGCCTTAGACTGAAGCAGTGATCTTGTCATTGCCTCGGCAATCATCTGTAGATCAGTTGATCCGTAGTTTGCATTAACGGTCTCTACCGCCTTCGCATCACCGTAACGAACCTGTGGTCCTGAGCATGCAGCAAGTGCTGCTACTGATAATGCAATAGCAGATAAGCGAATAGTTTTAGTGTTCATGATCATCCTTAATAAGCCTAAATCTTTTTAATATTAAATAGTTAATTGATTTTTATTTGTATTGATTTAATTCAAAACGAAAGTCAGTAGCATCCGGCGTTGGGGCGATTCCCATGATAACGGTCGACTGCCCCTTACCTACCGTTACAGGCTTCCATGGCTCTTCATCTGTTACAGCCATACCGTTTTTACCAATCCATTTAAATCGATAAGATACGAGATTGGATTTGCTGTCATTCTGTATGGTTACCTGCGCTGTTAATACGCCATTGCGCATCAAACTACGCATATCAGTAATTTGAATGCTATCCGTATCACCCATGCGTACCGTCATGTCCTTCATGGATGGCGTTGAGCTACATGCAACAAGAGCAAGTGCTGTCATCAGGATTGCAAGGTATTTTTTCATCTGGGTCTTTCCTAATTAAAAAGCTGCTGAAAGCTATTCAACAGATTGGGTGGCTCATAAGGCCTCACCCCTTCCATATTACCGCTAGCAGGGATATTGTTGGGGGTGGGATTGGGGGTTGAAATAGGGGCAGGAAGCACAGGGCTAGTTTGTGCTACTGGGGTAGTTGTTACCACGGCTGAGGCAGACTCTTCGGGCAGCGGATCCTGAAAGCCTCCCCATAGTTTCTTAAAACCTGCAAATGCACCCTCAGATGGTTTAGGTTCAACGAGAGCAGGTTGTGGGCTTGCTGGCGAGATGGCGGCTGGAGATGCGACTATTGGAGTACCAACAACAGGATCTTTGGGAGGAAGCGCAGTAGGGTCATTCGAGGTCAATACAGTTGCCCTATTTCTAAACATGCGGATATAAACCACGTTGTACCCGCCTACTAAGTTAACCGTTTGAGATGCGGTTACGCCAGATGGCAAAGTGTATTTCAGAACAGTTGGTCCAATCGGCAAACCCATTCTGGCCATGTATGTTTGCGCGGGCAAAGTTGACCAATGACGCACATCAGTCACATTGATTGCTTGCAAGCCATAACCCGTAATCATTCCTGCAATCGCGCCAATCAGAGCAGCGCTACCATTGTTCTGATTGTTTTGATTGTTCTGGCTTCGCTTGTTAGCCGCTTGCTGTGCAGCTCGATCCGCTGCATATTGCGCAGCCAGAGAGACTAGCGCTCTAGAGGATGCTCTTAAAACATAGGCCGGCATCTCATCACGCAAGTTCTTGCGAGCCATAGCATCAATATTGGCAACCAACTCTGGATTAGCCACTTTATCGCCCAACTGAACCATAGTTGGCCTGAAACGCTCGGTAGACTTTTCGATTACCGGAAAAGTTAAGGTCACTAATTTTGGGTTGCCTCCCAGATTAAAAGACTGGCTGATTTGATAAGGAATAATTTTAGGCATGTAACCCGTATCAATAATGATCAAGGTATCAGCAAACGCCTTTTTGCCTTGGTTGGCAATATTGGAGTCCAACTTAGCGATACTGGTTTTAAAAAAGTTAACTTGGGGACGCAACTCAATTGCCAAGCGATAACCTGGCGCAGCTAGACTTGCCTCTCCTTGTGACTCATGAATAAAACCAGATAGGTAATACGCTGCCGGGTTCTGATACGAGTTCTTGAGGCTACGCGTTTCCTCGTCATCCAATAGATTGATTGGGTAACCGCTGATACTTTCAATACGGCTAGATGCGCCTTGAGTATTGGGATTATTTTGCTGCTCCTGCTCCACCTTGGAGACTGCGGCCACCCTACTCTGTATCAACTCCTCAATCACCTTCTCACGCTGTGCCATCTTTTTGGCTTCCACCATGGCATCATTCCAGTGCCCTTGAGAGATGTGGTTTAAGGCGATGGTCTGACTTAATAGACTCACTTCATAAGGTTTAGGGTCATACTCACTACTGAAACCTTCAGACAAAACGTAGCCACTTGCTCCTGAAAAAGAGCGTCTGAGTTTGTCGCTGGTAGTCACCTCCCAACGACTGACTAATTGATCTGCAGCTAATAGGTTTTGGGTGCTATTGGGAATCTGGGTGGGGCCTTGCAGTCTTTGTACCTCGCCCAGCTCCATGTAATACAGGGTATTTTTATCCTTGAAGGCACCCTGAATAGCCGCAGTCGTATTTTGCAGATCACCATTTTTAAACTGCTCTTTGGACTCATTCATCTTGATTTGCTGAGTCTGCGTAGCGCAACCCACCAACAAACAGACAGCCAAAGTCACGCCGAATTTAGAAATGTCTAATGCTGAAAATTTAGGCAAATTGAGGGGTTTACGAAAAAGAGGGAAAAATGAAGGCCACATACCTTTAACGCTTAAAAATAGGCTTGGGCTGACAAGAAAATAAGGGTTTGTTACTCTAATTTTGCACCTGATTGCTGTACTACCTTACCCCATTTGCTTGCTTCGGAGGCAATCAACTTAGAAAGGTCTTTTGGGCTACCTGGAGCGGGGTCCAGGCCACCAGCCAAGAGCTTGGATTTGACATCGGGGTTGTTCAAAGTTTGGCGCACCATTTGATTTAGGCGTTTTTGAATATCAGGCGGAAGGTTTGCCGGTGCCATCAATGAAAACCAAGATACAGCCTCAAAACCGGCCAAACCTTGCTCGGCTAGAGTGGGAATCTCGGGGGCGGCATGTGAGCGCTTCAGCGTAGTCACCCCTAAGGCTTGAACCTCTCCCGCCTTAATCAAAGCTAAGGATGAAGAAAGGTTATCAAAGAGCATGGAGATACGACCACTGAGTAAGTCAGGCAAAGATTGTGCTCGTCCCTTATAAGGAATGTGACGGATTTGAACACCGGCTATTTGCTTAAACAATTCACCTGACATGTGCAAAGAAGTGCCAACACCTGATGAACCAAAAGTGAGTTGATCTGGTTTTGCTTTTGCCAATTCAATTAACTCATGAAGATTGTTAACGCCTAATTTCTTATTCACAATTAATACATTTGGTGTGCTTGCTAAAAAACTAATGGGTGTGAAATCTTTCACAGGATCGTATGAAATCTTTTCATACAGCGCGCCATTAATCGCATGAATGCCTACCGTACCAATTAATAAGGTATAGCCATCTGGATCGCTCTTAGCAACAAGATCAGCGCCAATATTGCCGCCATAGCCTGGGCGATTCTCGACTAGTACTGGTACACCCAAGTTTTGCTGCCAATCTTCCGCTAAAACGCGCGCCAATATATCTGGAGCCCCACCGGGGGTAAAGGTTACAACGATGCGAATGGCTTGTTTTGGCCAGGTAGCGATTTTCTGGGATGTACTTTGCGCATGAACACTAAAGCCAATGGCCCACAACACAGACATAAAGAGAAAGTTCTTCAGAACTTTAGAGAATGACATGCTCAAAATGTAGAACTAGACCGGAAGGTCTAAGTTAAAAACCAAAGCGAGAGCGTAGCCATAACCAGCCCTCATACTTCACTGGGTCATCAGCGCAGGGGCCGATACCGCATTCCAAGAGTGTAGATACGAGATTACCCAAAACCAAGAGAACGAATGCAATGACAAGGGCATTAGCAAACCATGAGCGAGAGCGAACTTCACGGTTAGGTAGCATTAATAGCACTGCAAGACCCATTAACAAACCGGTATACCCAACATATGCCCAGGTATAGAAATGCAACTCTAAAAATGTTTTTCCGAATCCTGTGTCACCCGGCAGAATATGCAAGAACACCTGACGAAGAGAAACCATCATTCCGACCAGGCCACCAATGATGCCCCATCCGTAGTGAGATGAATAAGCACCACAACGAATATTGAGCACCAAAGCAAAACCAATAATCACAAATCCAACGCGCTGCATTAAGCACAAAGGACAAGGCAGCTCACCAAAGTAGAGTTGATCTACAAAGGCATATGACAACATACCGACAACAGCTAGCAATGCAAGCTGATTACCAAGCGCGGCTAGGGAGGGTAGAGAATGTTTACTCACAATCAATTACAGACTGATATTGAGATGATCAGTTGCATGAAAACGGAACCAAACCAGAAGGATGGCAACGGTAATCGCCAAAACTGTCAAACCTGCAAGACGCTTCTCAAACCAGACTAAAACAAGTCCGATAAAAGCCGTCAGAAAAGGTAGAAACATATACATAAGGGAATTCTAGCGCAGGACTCTTAGAGTGGGGGTAATTCTATAAATTCAGGGCTTTTGGAAAGGGCTTTTGTTTAGAATGGGCTTATGACTACCAGCCCCTCTCCTCCCTGCTTAGATCTACAGATTGATGGGAATATGGCACGGGTTATTTTTAATCACCCCGCCGCTCGCAATGCCCTCACTTGGCCAATGTATGAAGAGCTCAAAAGGATTTGCGACTCCTTAGCTAACAATCCTGAAATTCGAGTAGTCATCTTGCGAGGGGCAGGAGATAAAGCATTTGTTTCAGGAAGCGACATTCAACAGTTTTTTGCACTCAAAGAAAATGAAGCATATGAAGTTGTGGTTGATCATATTTTCTCCTCACTGCAACAACTACCGATGCCGACTATTGCCATGATTGAAGGCTTAGCAGTCGGCAGCGGTCTGTTGATGGCCACTTTCTGTGACTTTCGTATCTCGACGCCAGATGCGCGTTTCGGTATACCGGTAGCCAAGACCTTAGGAAATTGTTTATCGCCAAGTAATTTGTCTTGGCTTGCGGCTCACCTAGGAACTCCAACAGTGAAGAAAATGCTTCTGACTGCGGAACTTATTAAGGCACCAGAATTATTAGCTTCAGGCTACCTCTATCAAACGGCAGAGTCCGCAGAAATCGAATCTGTTACCAATGTGCTCGCTCAAAAATTAGCGACCCTTGCTCCCATCACGCAAAAAGCCAGCAAGCTGACATTGGCACGCTTACTCCAAAACAATCTTCCAGACTGCACGGATCTGATGCGAGAAACCTATAACAGTAAGGACTTTAGAGAGGGTGTGAACGCCTTCTTAGAAGGTCGTCCACCCCAGTGGAATGGCGAATAAGTAAGGCTGTTAGGCTAGCCTTTTGAGTTTAAAAACTCCACCACGATTTTCAAAAACTGATCGGGCACCTCAACGTGAGGTACGTGTCCCACATTTTCAACTGGTACTAGCTTTGCATTCGGAATGGCTGCTTGCGCCTTCTTGCCTAACTCCGGAAAGTTACCTAAAGACTTCACTGCCTCTGGCGGTGCAAAACGTCTACCAAATACCGTACGGTCCTTTTGACCAATCACCAATAACACCGGCATCTTTAATTGTGGCAAATCATTGACCACTGGTTTTTCAGCAATCATTTGGTATGTCAGCACTGAAGTCTTCGCATAGGCTGGATAGTCCGGACCTTTTTGTACGCGCACATAGACCTCTACAAACTTTTCATAAGCGGGTTGCCAGTTTGGAAAATAACTTTGCAGAAAGCGGCGATAGCTCACTTCCGTCTGAGCCATCTCTAGCTTGAGCAAATCGTCATTCTGTTGCGGAGGGATGTCTTTGCTGTAATCCTCAAGTCCTAAAGGGTTCTCCAATACTAGCTTTTTGACGGTTTGTGGGTATAAGCGCGCAAAACGAATGCCCACCATGCCGCCCATGGAGTTCGCTATGACTGAAACCTGCTTGATATTGAGAGACTTCAGTAAGTCTTGCGTATTGGCAGCTAAATCATCAAAGTGGTATGCCACATCTGGCTTAGAAGACTTTCCGAAGCCAATCTGATCAGGAGCAATCACACGATAGCCGGCCTTTGAAAGGCCTGCAATAGTGAAGGACCAATAATCACTGGAGAAATTCTTGCCATGAAATAACACCACCACACCCTTTTGCTTGCCTAAGGCCCCAACATCCATATACATCATGCTTGCTGCTTGCCCCTGTAAAGAAGTTTTAAATTCCTTGAGTGGGTATGGGTAAGGCCATTTGCTGATTCGCAAATCTAAAGGGGCTGCATCAGCATAAAGACTGACAGGTGGAGTTGATGAGGTCTTCTCAGTATTGGCGCATGAAACCAAAAAAACAGGTGCAACTAACGTTGTACCAATCAGCAATACTTTCTTGAGAACACTTGTCATCAATCTGACCTTCTTTTTGATTTAGAGAATTTTTGTTTTTAAGTTTGGTAAACCGGCAACACTACCTTCAAGCACATCCCCTTTTTTAACTGGGCCAACACCTGCTGGCGTACCGGAGAAAATTAAGTCACCTGGTTCCAAGGTAAATAAGGTAGATAGATAAGCAATCGTGTCAGGAACATTCCAAATCAACTGGTTAAGATCGCCCTCTTGACGAACTTCACCATTCACTAAGAGCTTAACGGCGCCCTTGGCAGGATGACCACACTGACTAGCTGGCGTGATCTCACCGCAAGGGGCAGATTGATCAAATGCTTTACCGGTATCCCAAGGACGCCCCATCTTCTTAGCCTCACCTTGAAGATCGCGCCGAGTCATATCCAGACCAACTCCGTAACCATAGACATACTCTAAGGCTTTTTCTGCAGAAATATTTGCGCCGCCTTTACCAATAGCGACCACCATTTCAATTTCGTGGTGAACATCCTTTGATAAATTTGGGTAAGCCATATCTTTACCATCAGTCACAATCGAGTTAGCAGGCTTCATAAAGAAGAATGGTGGCTCTCGATCAGGATCATTACCCATCTCGCGTGCATGATCGGCATAGTTTCTACCAACGCAGTAAATACGATTCACGGCGAAGCGACGAGTATCGCCAGTCACAGGCAATGAAATTACTGCTGGGGGATCAATCACGAATGCTGAAGACATAAAAACCTTTCTAAGAATTTTAATGAATAAGTGCTTTATTTCTGATGTTTAGAAGTATGACGCAATTTCAACAATAAGATGCTGAGCGCCAGGGCAAAGGTGAGGGCGTTGGCCAAAATGAGAGGCCACTTTTCAATAATGAGGCCATAAACCAGCCACAAACCCACCCCCGCAGTAAATAAGGAGTACATCCCCAAGGAGATGCCCGATAGGTCCCTGGTGCGCCAAGACTGTATCGCCTGCGGTAAAAAGGCAATGGTAGTCAAGAATGCGGCGCAATATCCAATAATCTCGATTTGATGGGGCTCAAGGTTCATTTATTCATTGTAATAAGAGAAATTTGCAGTTCATTGACGCAGCGCATGAATTTTTAATCTGTAGATAATAGAAAATCGTAACTCAACCCACCATTAAAAATACAAAATGAGACAACATCTAATTCGAGGCTTTGGCCTGCTCCTTTGCAGTAGCCTGATCACCGCTCCACTGTTGGCGCAAACCAGTAGCTCCGCTATTAAAAACTATCCTGACAAGCCTATTAGGCTTGTTATTCCATACCCACCTGGCGGTGCTACCGATGTGATTGGGCGCATCATGGCGCAAGAGTTATCTAAGTCGCTAAATCAGCAAGTAGTTCCTGATAATCGCGCAGGCGATAGCGGCAATATTGGTGCGGACATGGTTGCAAAGTCCCCTGCGGATGGCTACACCCTCTTAATGGGCGCCCTCACATCTCACTCGATCAATGCCAATCTTGATAAAGATAAGATTAGATACAACCTTGAAAAAGATTTCACACCAGTTGACGTGGTAGGAGTAGTGCCTCTGGTATTTGTAGTGAATCCTTCAGTCCCTGTAAAGAATATGAAAGAGTTCATTGCTTACGCAAAAGCGAATCCAGGCAAACTTACTTTCGCCTCATCTGGAGCTGGCGCCCCACAACGCCTTGCAATGGAAATGTTTCGCTATCAACTTGGTTTAGATCTATTGCATGTACCTTATAAAGGTAGCGGCCCCGCTATGACTGATCTAGTAGGCGGTCAAGTGCTCACGATGTCTGAAACAGTTCCAGCAGCCCTGCAATTTATTCAAGCAGGTCAATTAAGACCTCTAGCTGTAACAACCGCTAAACGCATTAGTCAACTACCAGATGTTCCTACCATAACCGAAGCCACCGGCCTGCCTAACTTTGATGTAGTAAGCATGTTTGGTATTTTGGCTCCAGCAGGAACACCTAAGCCGATCATCGACAAACTCAGTGGTGACATCAAAATTATTTTGCAGCGCCCTGAAGTACAGGAACGCATGTTGGCAGCTGGCGTTTATGTGAACTACCTTTCGCCCGCGGATTCTAGCAAGCGAATTTCACGTGAAATGACTATGTGGAGCAAAGTCATTAAAGATGCAAACGTAAAAGCAGATTGAACGCTTACCACTCTCAAATGCGATAAGGGGTTTCTTTGAGACCCCTTATTTCTTAATGACCTTACCTCATTCAATTATTTCGGACTCTTTCCTTGCGATGATCTAATTCGTTTTGGGAGGCAATAAAAATGCTGCAACTGCAGCAAAAATTCTCAAATACCCGCCATAAAGAACTTGAATCGCCATAACTTGCTAAGCTCGTTTTTTGAATGATTTAATTCATATAAACTCTTCCCACCAATACTCAGTTATTACTAAAACTATGCAAAATTCTGCATTACTCCAATTCTGCTATTACCTGGAGAGCACTCCTCTCAATGCAGCAATACAAAATAATTTCTGGGTAGTGCCCTTTTTGCAGAGCATCCATATTCTAGCTATAGCGTCCATTCTGGTAGGCGCCCTTCTGATCAATCTCAGAATCTTAGGTATTCACGGGCAAAGTGAACCAATTGCAGCTGTAATTAATCGATATCAGTCTTTAATCTGGCTTGCACTTCCAGTGCTACTGATTACCGGCTGCATCATGATCGTAGGAGAACCCGCAAGATCTTTAACCAATCCAGCCTTTCAACTAAAAATGCTGATGTTGCTTGTGGTGATCATGATCACCCTACTGTTTCAGAAAAAGTGGCATAGCAATAACTCTTTTACTCCAGTAAATACTGCAAACCGTTTGCTGGCAATTTTGTCGCTAGCTTTGTGGGTTGGCATTGTTGCTGCTGGCCGCTGGATTGCCTACGCCTAATCAAAAATTCATAACAATTAATTACAAAAAGATATGAACGACATTCTGATTTTCATTTATAGCAATCCCCTAGCGCAAACGATTCGCGAAAATGAATTACTATTTCCCTGGATTGAAGCCATCCATGTTCTTGCAGTCACATTGGTCATTGGCTCAATTGCATTGGTGGATCTGCGCTTGATTGGGGTACGCGCGTTAAATCGAGCAATTAGTAATATCAGCAAAGAGCTTCTGCCGATTACCTGGATGGCTTTTTTAGCTGCCGCTATTACAGGCGCGATTCTTTTCACCTCGAATGCGCTAAGTTATAGTCAAAATTTTTACTTCATCTCTAAAATTATTTTACTTGGCTTGGCAGGCATCAATATGATGTGCTTTCAATTTATTATTGGCAAAAATCTTGATAGCTGGAATCACTACCAACAATTGCCAATAGCGGCCCGAAGTGCCGGAGCCATTTCACTAACGCTTTGGATAAGTATTATTTTTTGCGGTCGCTGGATTGGCTTTACGCTCGAACTAGTATCAGCAACATCATGAATAAAAAAAGAGGGGATATGAAAAGAAAACTAATCTGTCTATTAATGGCTGCGGGTTTAGGAATAGGCCTTGCACAAAATACAGTGGCCCAATCAACCAAGCCTATCATCAATCCCCCACCTACGGCTAAAGACTGGGGCAACCTTGCTAAGCTGCCTGATTGGAGTGGCGTGTGGAATCCTAAAATCTCGGATCAAGATAAACAAGCCAAAACCAATATGCCACCTTGGACCCCCGCCGCCAACGAACTCATTCAATTTCAACTAGCTGAGGAAAAGGCTGGGAGACCCCCTCCACTCTTCGTGAATTGCCTGCCTGAAGCGATGCCTGCGTGGATGTTGGTTACCCATAACGCAATGGAAATCCTTTTTACGCCAGGCAGAGTGACCTTGCTTGGTGAGTCTGATGGCAATCGTTTGCGACGTATCTATACCGATGGTCGCCCCCATCCGGAAGATCCAGACCCGACTTTTCATGGCCACTCTATTGGTAAGTGGGAGGGCGATACGCTTGTGGTGGATACGGTAGGCGTAGTGCCTCAGGCTTATATTGCTATCAGCGAAGCTGCCGGCGTTCCCAATAATGGTGATATGCGCATCATCGAACGAATTCATTTAGCGGGTAAAGATGAATTGCATGACGATATTGAGATCATTGCCCCCAATGTGCTAACCAAGCCCTGGAAAACAACCCGTATTTATTTCCGTCAACGCGCTCGTAAATTCGATATTGTCGAAGGAGTTTGTTTAGAGGGCTCTTTTGCTCCAGGAAAAGATAATCGCGGTAATGATATTTACGTTCCCGTTCAATACGATGTGGGCGGCAATCGCATTCCACCCCAATAATTTATATCTAGGTCACATCAAGGAGATAGTATTTTGAAACTCACCACATTCACAAGAGTAGCCTCATTCGCTATTGCATTATCAGTGTCAGCCCTAGCGTTTGCACACCATGCCACCACCATGTTTGATAGAGATAAAGTATTTACTATCACTGGGGTAGTTAAAGAAGTTCAGTGGACCAACCCACACGTTGGCATATTTGTAACTGGCACACTCAAGGATGGCGATGCACCTGCCCTTTGGATACTCGAAGTTTCAAGTCCGGGAAATCTGACTCGTGCAGGCGGCTGGACTAGAAACGCTGTAAAAGCAGGAGATAAAGTATCAGTGGAATTTTGGCCATTACGCAACGGCAATAAAGGTGGATACCTTAAGAAAGTAACGCTAACTGATACCGGAAAGTTCTACACTGCTGATATTCGCGCTCAAGAAAGCCCTAACCTAGAAGAACGCGAGCAGAAATAGTTTGTTTTAAATTTAATTTAATGGAATGGAAAAAATCGCTTTAAGCGTTAATGAGTCCGTACTGTTAGAGAAGCCCTTACCTACCCCAGCCTGAAAAGAAAGTGGTTTGCCATCGTAGTACATCATTAAGAAACCCAACTGTTGGGTGTTTTGATAGTTGATAGGCTGACCAAGTTGATTCAGGTTGGAGTAATACTCCACCCCGAGCGCCAGCTCAGGTGTTACTTCCCTAGATAAGCGAGTAGCCGTAGAAAAATATGGTGACTGATGCACGTAAGGCTGGGAGAGTGGCATATCCACAATAGGGTTAAATGAGAAAAGCCACTCATCAAAATGCTTGCCAATAATAAAACGCATTTCACCGTTGTATCTAGACTCATCAAACTGGGGTTGTACGTTGGATAACTCTAGATTTGCGCCTGCGAAAAAGGAGTCGCCTTTATCTTCGCGAATTGGCAACCATTTCATACGCACTTTGGTTGCCGCATACTGAAACTTGTTGTCATAGTTCACATAAGAGATATACAAACCTGCTTCGAGATCATGGCCTAAGCCATAGGCAAACTCAGGAGTCACTCGTACACCGTTATTGTTCATCACCTCACCCGGATAGGAGGGGCTTTGAATGCCTCGGGGAGTACTGTTTAAATGCACCTCAAGACTGGCTTCACCCTTGGCATTAATTTCGTCATCGTAAACCTGAATTTCATCCTGCAGGACCGCCATGCTGACCGATGGCAGCAGCAGTAAGGATACTGACACTAATCCCTGTAAAAAGGCTTTGGCGAGGGAGTGGGCTTGCATCTGCATGAGGCAAGAGTTTAACAATGATTACGGTTTTTTGACGCGCTCACTCCAAAGCTGCCATGGGCGTCCAATGGTCTTCTCAATGGTTTCCTGCGCAGTAACAGCTTCGCCGGGGGTAAGGTATTGCACCTGACCCATCTTCATTGCCTCAGACTGAATGCTTGCATTTTGAATTGCATACACCGTTCTAAAGACTGCCTTCTTAATGGAGTCTGCCCCTGAAGCATATCCATGGCCCCGCATCAAAACAAAATACTGCAAACCCATAGTTTTAGATAGGGCATCACCTAGCTCAACATTACTAATAAACATATCCGTATCTGGATTGGGCTTAGCAAAATTGCGGATCTCAAAAATAGGCGCGCCATCCCCTAAGAATGCACTCATGTGATACACAGGTTTGAGAGTGGTACCTGTAAGTCCATATGGCAGTATGGGTGCAGCATGACCATGGATTACCGAATTAATATCGGGGCGATTTTTTAGAACACCACTATGAATATATCTCTCACCATAAGCCACTCGTGTATCGCCATTTAAAGCTTTGCCATTCATATCGAATTCCATGATGTCTTCAATTTTGACAACTGATGGCGCGACACTTCTTGCCAGAAAGAATGTATTAGGATTGGCTGGGTTACGAACACTAATATGGCCATAGCCATCAACAGCATTTTGGTCATACAAAATATGATTCGCAAGAACAAGTTCTTCAACAGCTGTCTTGACTGCCATATTTTGATCCATCTGCTCCTGAACGGTTGCAGCATGTGCCTGAGTAAAAAGCAATGCAAACAAAGGGGAAAGTAATTGTTTTTTCATTATTCAACCTTGCCAATCTTTTTAACAACCTCGCCCATCTGAGCCGATTCCTTATCCCAGTAAGCCTTAAATTCAGGCGCATCCATATATTGAATTGGACTTCCTGCCCCATTGATCACAGCCCGCACTCGCTCATCATTGGCAGCCTGTTTAGCAGCCTCACGTAACTTATTGGTGATGTAATCAGGGGTTGCGCTGGGTACAAATAATCCAGCCCATTGAGAGAACTCGATCTTGACGCCCATTTCTTTAAAGCTAGGCACCTCAGGCATGCTGGCCAACCTACCATCACCCCAATGAGCCAAGGCGCGCACTTTGCCCGCCTTAATTTGCTGAACGATAGAGGAAGGTCCTGTAGCAATCGCATCTACCTGCCCTCCTAATAAACCTACAATCGCCGGTCCTGCACCCGTATACGGAATGTGAACCATATAGAACTTCTCGGAAGACTTGAGCATCTCCATCGGCACATGCATCGTTCCATAGTTTCCTGATGAACCAAAATTGTATTTACCCGGATTAGCGCGCATTGCTGCAACAAAAGCTTTGTAATCTTTCCATGGGCTATCCGCCCTGACCACTAAAACTGTTGGATCCGCAGTAAAACGTGCAATGGGCTTGAGTTGATTGAGTTGAAAAGATTGCTCTCTTCCCACCACTTTATCTGCCTCTGGAATAATTGAAATAGACGATAAAGCCATCAAAATGGTGTAGCCATCAGGTTTGGCTCTAGCTACTGCTGCCATGCCAATGCCACCACCAGCCCCAGCTTTGTTTTCTACGATGACTGACTGACCCAAGCTACGGGAAAGGGCCTCTGCAACCGGTCTACCTACCGTATCAGCCACACCACCCGGTGGAAATGGCACAACCATGGTGATGGGTTTCGTGGGCCAGGCTTCTGGCGTCTGCGCAAAAGCACCCGTAGAGACCAAGCAAGCGCATAGAAGGCCCAAGGCTGCAACAAATGAATATTTTTGTCTCATTTTTTGTCTCGAATACGTAAATTAGTTATTATTTATGCTCTTTATCCTACTACAAGATTCATCACAATAAACAGGGGCTAGCGTAGACAAAACCCCAGCCGGAGATAGTAATCATGAGATATGCCGCATTTGTTTTAGCCAAAGAACCCGCCAAAACTCGCGTCGGAATTGTGTCTGCTGATGGCACGACAGTTCAAGAGCTTGATTTAGGTGTGGATGTTAGTGAAGATGGCATTGTTGCCATCCTTAAATCTGACCTGGCGGGTAAGTTACCAAAACCTACTTCTACGCATGCATTTGGCGACATTCGCTTACTTGCCCCAGTACCTAGACCGCGCCGCAATATTTTCTGTGTTGGAAAAAATTACCATGAGCATGCTAAAGAATTTTCCAATAGCGGATTTGATGGCAGCGCTAAACCTGGTGAAGATATTCCGAGTCATGCGATCTTCTTTACAAAGCCACCTGAGTCTGTAACTGGACCCAACACTAACGTCATTATTCCTACTGCTGTATCAACCTGCATTGATTACGAAGCGGAACTCACAATTGTGATTGGCAAAGGCGGTAAAGGCATTAGCGAAGCGGATGCCATGAAACATGTCTGGGGCTACACCGCTATCAATGATGTAACCGCACGCGATTGGCAGCAAAGACATAAGCAATGGTTCTTAGGAAAAAGCTTTGATACCTTCTGCCCTATGGGCCCATGGGTCGTTACGGCAGATGAAGTCGATGCCGAAGATATCGCGGTTAAGTGCTGGGTCAATGGCGAATTACGCCAAAACTCTAATACCAAAGATCTGATTTTTGACATCCCCAATATGATCGCCACGGTCTCTGCAGGCATCACACTCTACCCGGGTGATCTGATTGCTACCGGCACTCCAGTTGGTGTTGGCATTGGCTTTAAGCCCCCCAAGTATTTAGTCAATGGCGATGTAGTCGTTGTAGAGATGGGTGGCATTGGCAAGTTAGAAAACACTTTTATTGCTCAATAGAAGAAAAGCCACCCTAGGGTGGCTTTCTTTTTGAAACTCATTTGAGAAATGATCAAGCTAAAGTGAACTTCAATTCTCCGAGTTTTTCGACTGAGCTCACAATCTTATCGCCCTTCTTCAACCACACCTGCTGATCCTTCGGCATACCAGCAATAACACCTTGTGGTGTGCCAGTGAAAACAATATCTCCCGGTTCTAATGTCCAGTAGGTGCTGATGTAAGACAACATTTTTTGAGTGTTATGAATGAAGTCTGCAGTATTGGAGTTCTGACGCAACTCACCATTTACCCAAGTCTTTACCTGAAGCTTATTGGGGTCACCTACTAAGTCAGAAGTAACAAAGTAAGGTCCAATTGGGGCGTATTGATCCAAGGTCTTGCCAATCATCCATTGCCCACTCGGCAATTCCAGCTGCAAATCACGTGATGAGAAATCATTTGAGGTGCAATAACCTGCCACATAATCCAAAGCAGCCGATTCGGGAACATTGCGCATCTGCTTGCCGACAACAATCAACAGCTCAGTTTCATAATCTAGTTTATAAGAAACTGATGGCGGTGGAATTTGCAATAAACAGTTATGGGCCGCAAGACTATTGTTGTACTTATTGAATAGCGGCGGTACTCGTGGATGAGCCATACCAACTTCATCCGCATGCGCACGGTAATTTAATCCCACGCAAACAATCTTTCCAGGGTTTTTAAACAGGCGCCCGAAAGTAATGTCCGATTCCTTTAAGTAAGGCACGCCAGATTTATCGGCGCTTGCCACAACCTTATTAAATCCCGCAGCATTACCCTCCTGCAATAATTGATCCAAGGTAGTCGGTGCTGCAATCTTCATTTTCTTAGCTACAGCACGAATATCGATAACACCTTTTGGGGTAACCACACCCAAGGTTTCTGTTCCATCCGCATTTTGGATCGAGAGAATTTTGCTGTTTTTCACCATCTCACGTGGACCGGTGTAAACCTCCCCTCCCCATACTGAGGTGGGATGAGCTGAAGCCTCCTTCATTACACCCATAGTAGAGGCAGCTACTAAACCGGCTCCAGCAGCTGAAGCAGTCTTCATAAATTGGCGACGTGAACTCATCTATATCTCCTTGTGTTGTTATCTATTTTTTAACTACAAAGGGAATACTACCGCACCCTTTTATGCGGTGCCGCAGCAAATATAGATGTCAGTAGATTTAACCTAGACCTAGATAAATGGCTAAGTGATAGGTAATAAAGGAGGCGATATAGGCCAAGCCGAATAAGTAACTCAGCATGATGATCGGAATCTTCCAGCCACCTGTCTCGCGCTTTACTGCAGCAATGGTAGATAGGCACTGGGGGGCAAATACAAACCAGGCCAACAGGGATAAAGCCGTAGCTAAAGACCAGCCATTTGAGATTAAGGGAATCAGCGCATCAGCTGCGTCGACACTCGAGCTAGATAGAGCATAAACCGTTGCCAGTGAGCTCACCACAACCTCACGAGCTGCCATACCTGGCACTAGAGCAATACTGATTTGCCAGTTAAATCCAATTGGTGAAAACACATGAGCCAAGGCCTGCCCCATCATTCCAGCAAAACTATATTGAATCGGTGATCCTGTTGCGCCCTCGGGTGGAAACGGAAAGCTAGATAACACCCACAAACCAATAGTCATCAGCAAAATAATTCCGCCAACACGGCGCAAAAAGATTTCTGCTCTTTGCCACAAGCTAATTGCTAAATTACCTAGGCGAGGCAAGTGATAACTTGGCAACTCCATCATGAGCGCGTTCATCCTAAATTGCTCACTCGTAAAGCGCTTCAGAATCCAGGCCACCGCCATCGCGCCCAAAATTCCAGCGAGATACAGCAAGAATAAAACCAGGCCTTGTAAATCGATGCCCGCCCATAGCTTTTGCTCTGGAATGAATGCTGATATCAATAAGGCATATACCGGCAGACGTGCAGAACAAGTCATCATGGGTGCAATCAGAATCGTCACCATGCGATCACGCGCATTAGAGATGCTTCTGGTGGCCATAATTCCAGGAATGGCACAAGCAAAGCTGGAGAGGAGTGGAATGAAGGATCTACCCGATAAGCCAACAGAGCCCATCACCCTATCTAATAAATAGGCAGCCCTTGGAAGATAGCCAGACTCTTCCAATAAAAGGATGAAGAAAAACAAAATCAGAATTTGCGGCAAGAAAATCACCACACCACCTAAACCTGCCAAAATTCCATTGATCAATAAACTACGCAGCCATCCATTGGGCAATACTTCGACGATCTGCGCACCCAGAAAGTCCACTGCAGATTTAATCAGGTCCATGGGTACCGTAGCCCAACTGAACACGGCCTGAAAAATACAAAAGAGTAAGGCCACCAAAATGATGGGGCCAAAAACTGGATGAAGTAATACGGCATCTAAGCGATCGCTTAATTGATCGGGAATGATTTGATCTAGCTTGAGGTTTTGCAGAATTCGTTGAACTTGAATATTGTCAGATTCAGTATGGGCAATATGAGAGGCAACATTCTCTAGGGTCGCATCACTAGTACCTGTGCGCAACCCATTGAGATTGCGCCAGTCTAAATTCGATAAGAACTGCTTGATTTCATCAGCGCCATTAGACTGAATACCAATGCTAGTGAGGACCGGCAAACCCAATTCACTTGAAAGTGCGGCAGTGTCTATATGCAGGCCTTGACGCTTAGCAATATCAAGCATGTTGAGTACTACGATACAAGGCAGCCCCAAGCGCTTTGCAGCCAGTACTAAACGCAAGTTACGACGCAAATTCATGGCACTCAATACGCAAATTACTAGGTCAGGACGTTTTTCACCTTCAGCTCGACCAAGCAGTACATTGCAGGTAACACGCTCATCCAAGGATCTTGGATACAAGCTATAGGCTCCAGGCAAATCTAGTATGCGGATATTTTTGCCAGACTCAAGAGATAGGCGCCCTTCTTTGCGCTCTACAGTAACGCCTGAATAGTTCGCTACCTTTTGACGACTGCCAGTCAGCAAATTGAATAATGCCGTTTTGCCACAATTGGGATTACCCAATAAGGCGACGAGTGGCTCACTCGAGAAAAAGTGAACTTTAGATTCAGACATGTGAAATGGCATCGACCGTGATCATGCGAGCTTCGGCTTGACGCAATGCGAATGTGGAGGCTCCGACGCGAACCATATACGGACCCTTACCAAGCAAACCTTTACGCAGAACAGTCACCTGCTCACCAGGTAAAAACCCAATGTCTTCCAGCTGCCCTTTAATTTGAGGGGCGCCCTTAGGCGCGTTAACCGCGCTCACTCGGTAAAGAACTTCCAAATCAACCTGGTCCAAATGCATGGAGGATTGTCACTTTTATCAATAAATAGGAACGATTCTCATTATATACCTTATACTTGAGAATAGTTCTCATTTACATATACACTCATTTATGAATAATACTTATACAAAACAGTTACTTATCAGCATTTTCTTGTTGTTAAATTTGATAAATATTGCCCACGGAGCAAGCAACGATATCCAGATTTCAATTAAAAATGGGCGATTTTTACCATCAGAAATTGATATCCCGGCCGATACCAAAGTAAAACTTACGATTGAAAACCTAGATGACACTGCAGAGGAATTTGAAAGTTACGACCTCAACAGAGAGGTATTAATTAAAGCCAAAAGCAAGGCCTCTTTCTACATCGGACCTTTAAGTCCTGGTGTCTATAAATTTGAAGGTGAATTTAGTCCGGAAACTGCTCAAGGTGTAGTGAGGGTTAAATGATGATGAGGAATAATTTAATGCAAGGCTTGTGTTGCCTCGCCCTTCTCTCTGCTAGCCCCTTGATTCATGCTGGTGAGTACTTAAGTGGGCCAGCAGATTACATCTACACCCCAAGAGTGGAAGAAGGCGAAAGGGAGATAGATACTAAGTTTGGAACCCAGACACCCAGGAGCGGTGAAGACAATAGACAATCAGGCGCCTCTATTGGTTTCGGTTATGGCGTGAACTCCTGGTGGTTCACTGAGATTTATGGAAAAGTTATTTGGGATGGCACCAACTCCCAATTTGATGCAGTGGAATGGGAAAATAAATTTCAACTAACGGAAACTGGAAAATATCCAGTTGATATCGGCTTCTTGCTTGAGTTAGAACGTCCTCAAAATCGCAATGAAGGATATGAAGCCAAATATGGATTCTTATTTCAAAGTGAATGGAAAAAGTGGGTTGCCAATCTCAACGTCTTGATGCAAGGACATTACACGGGCACTGAAAATCAGGGTACTTATTTTGGCTATCAAGGTCAGGTTAAATATCGCCTTCAGCCAGAGCTGGAACTTGGAGCCCAGATCTACTCATGGCTAGGACAGGTTAATCACTGGAACACCAATGAACAACAACAATCTAGTGCGGGGCCAGCCATTTTTGGAAAAACCAAACTGGGCCGCAAGGAAGCTTTGAAATACAACGTAGCCTACCTCTGGGGAACCACCACCGCATCACCAAAAAACACCATCAGAATGCAGGTGGAGTACGAATTTTAAGAACAAGAGCTCAATCTCTGCTATGTTCTTATTAAATACAACCATTTACCCATTCTGCTTAGCCTCTTATGTACCTACCAAAACATTTTTTAGTTGAAGATCAAGCAGTATTAGCCCAGCTGATTTCTGAATACCCGCTAGCGACTATTGTTGCAAATCTGGATGGTCGTTTTGAAATCAACCACCTACCGCTCATGCTGAGCTCCGACAAAACCAAGCTTTACGGACATGTCGCCAGAATGAATCCACTCGTTAAAGTTGCGAGCGGTAACAATACATCTGTTACAGCAATCTTTAATGGACCAAATGCGTATGTGACCCCTTCTTGGTATCCATCAAAACAAGAGAGTGGAAAAGTGGTGCCTACGTGGAACTATGCTGCGGTTCATGCCGAAGGTAGCATTAAGTTGATTGAGGATGCACAGTGGCTAAGAAGTCATGTATCGCAAATGACCAATATTCACGAACCAACCTATCAATCTAACTGGAAGTTAGACGATGCCCCAGAAGAGTACGTGCAAATGATGCTCAAGGCTATTATTGGTATCGAGATTGAGATCAGTAGCTTGGTTGGTAAATTTAAGCTAAGCCAGAACCGCCCGGCCGAAGACTATGAAGCTGTAGTAGAGCAACTAGAGAAGTCGCCGCAAGAAGCTTTACAAGAGATGCTGAAGTTCATGAGAGCACCCAAGTAATTAGCAACTAAGGCGTGGTGTATCCATACTTTTGCAGAATGGATTTAGCCTGAGGCCCCTGCATAAAGCGATACAAGTCCACTGACTCTTGAGGCGCGCCC